>JAUNXT010000001.1:11306-52809 GCA_030539655.1 Methanocorpusculum sp. | reverse complement strand
GGGGTAAAACAGATATGAGGTAATTCGGAGGTAAAAACTCCGAATCACTCCCACTGCATCTTTTCCAGAACCAGTCCTGCCATCTCAGGGACGACATAGACTGAAAAGACACTGCCGTCAAGGGTCAGCTTACTGCCGTCTGCATTAAGTGTACAGCCGTCTTTGAGTTCATCGGCAATCAGCAGTAAGTAGGTATTATCCCCATTGTTTTCCCAGGTGAAGTAGAATCTCGTTGTAGTAAAAGAACCCTCTTCTGTTACGTCATAAACAAGACTTCCTGATTTGTCTTCGCTGAAGGTCACAGTCGTTACAGCAGAGCCGTCCTCTGCTATCCAGTCGCCAATAATTATGTCAGAACTTATGTCAGAACCGTTGACATCCCGGGCCGTGGAAGTAACATCTGATTCAGATGAACTGATGCAGCCTGCGGTGCAAAGCACTGCACACAGCAGAAAGACTGCAGAGATAAAGAGAATGTGTGTTTTTCTCATGATACCCCATTATTGTACAGATAACTGAATAAAGGTTTGTAAAAATCATGATGTTTTTTTACTCATCGGAATTACGACAATGAGTCAGCTCTGAAGAAAAAAAAGAACTGACAAGTATCTATTCACCCTCTTTTCTGAAAAAGAGATTTTTCGGCTTCTGTAATCAGGAAACCGCAAATAGATTAATCGTTTGTATTTCAAAAAAGGGACTGAACAGTTACAAAATAAAAAATAAAAAAACAAAAAAATAAAGATTAGAGATACACCCCGTCCGGAATCTCCGGACGAAGCTCTTTCTTCTCCCGTCCGTTTTTAACCGCTTCAGCCGCTTTTGCAAAATCAGCCGCTTTTATCAGGGTACGTCTGCTCCGGATTGCCTGCATGCCTGCCTCAACTGAAAGAGCCATTAACTCGGCACCATTGAATCCTTCCGTTTCCGCGGCAAGTTTTGCGAGATTAACATCCTTTGACATGTGCATCTTCTTCGTGTGGATGGATAAGATGCTCTCACGCTCTTCCGCATTCGGGAGAGGGAACTCGATGATACGGTCAAACCGTCCGGGCCGCAAAAGTGCTGCATCAAGGATGTCAATCCGGTTTGTTGCAGCAATTATTTTGACATTGCCCCGCGGATTAAAGCCGTCGAGCTCTGCCAAAAGCTGCATAAGGGTGCGCCCGACCTCGTGGTCACCTGCAGAGTATGCCTCTGCGGTCCGTTCCGAGCCGATTGCATCAATTTCATCGATAAACACAATTGACGGGGCCTTTTCGCGTGCCATGGCAAACAGCTCGCGCACCATCCGCGCCCCTTCTCCGATGTACTTCTGCACGAGTTCCGACCCCACCACACGGATAAACGAGGCATGGGTTTCGTGTGCGGCGGCCTTTGCAAGAAGGGTCTTTCCTGTTCCCGGGGACCCGTACAGGAGAACGCCTTTTGGCGGCTCAACACCTGCTTTTTCAAAAAGCTCCGGGGAATTGAGCGGAAGCTCGATTGCCTCGCGGAGAAGACGCTTCTGTGTCTCAAGACCTCCCACATCATCGTATGTCACATCAGGCGCTGCAACAATTTCCATCGCACAGACATGTGAGTCAATACGGTCCGGAAGAATCTCTGCAAGAACAAAGGACTGAGGGTGCAGAGCACACTGTGCGCCTGCCTTGAGCGCCTCCTCTGCAACCTCTTCCGAGACGTGCGAAACAAAGCTCGGTCCTGTGGTGCTTCGGACAACAACCCGTCTGTCACCTAAATTCTGCTCCACAGTCCCCACCACAAGAGGCGGCATCTTCATCTGCTGGAGTTCAGCCTTATACTTTTTTGCCTCGCGGCGGTACTGGTCACGTTCAGACTCGGCTGCAGCAAGCATAAGCCGCGCCTGGCGGACAGACTCGCGCAGCTCGTAATTCCTGCTTTCCAGCATGATATTGGTTTTTCTAAGCGCCGCAAGCTCTCCCGGGGTTCCCTCTGCCTCCTTTCCGGACAGCTCCCCTGTCCCGGCAGAGGTACCTGCCGCGGGATGTTTCGGATAGGTTACGTCACTTTCATTTATATCGCTGCTGTCTGTCATAAATGTGTATATCTGATATGAAAGGCTAAGATAAAAGTATTTCCGAAATAAAATTAAGGATTCAACCCCAATATCTTGTATATGTCCCTTGCCATCGTCTTTGACAGCGCAGGCACCCTCCTGAAAACCGTCCGCTCAGTGGTCAATTTTGCAACAAAAGAGCTGATTCCCCAAAACATCGAGACCACGATGCTGACCTTTGAGGACCCCGCACGGCTGCTTGTTATGCTGAATGTCAACTCCTCGGACCTGCGTGAATGTGACGGAAATCAGCTTCTTTCCGCGTGGATTAAGGAAAAGGAGATTACCTTTGGCATTTCGTGCGGCAGGAACATCATTGATGCGGATGAGGTGGCAGACATCCTCTACAGCGATACGACGGCTAAGGCAGGTGACCTGCAAAAAGCGGTATCCACCTGCAAAGCAACCGTAAGCCGCGAAAACGAGCTTTTCGCACTCAACGCAGGTGTTATTGTAAACACCAGAACACGCACGATTGAGTTTGGAATAGCTGCTGCAGGATACCCGTTCCCGGGGGTCAGGGAGCTCATCTCCTCGCTTCATAAAAAAGGAATTGCCGTCTATGTGGCATCAGGGGACCGGACGGAAAAACTGGAGATGGTGGCTGATAAGATTGGTATCCCGCGAAACCGGGTGCACGGGGTTGCAACGCCGGTCACAAAGGCCCAGATTGTCACCTCGCTTAAAAGTGAATACGATATTGTGATGATGACAGGTGACGGAATTAATGATTTATCCGCGATGCGTGCAGCAGACGTGTCCGTCTTAACACTCCAGCAGGAGGGGGAGCGTCCTGAGATTCTGAAAAAGACGGCAGATAAAATTATCTATGATATCAGGGATGTTGCGGCAATAGCCGATGAATTAACCGGAGAATAATGTTCATGGACGAGGATGCCTGCGAGATAAAATCCCTTGCAAAGCAGCGAGGGGAGGAGGAGGAGATGCTCCTGAGAAAGGCACTGGAGGTCATCGGGCGCACCCTTTCCTCCCCGTGTTTTTCCGCAAAGGAGGCGGTATTTATCCCTACGGAAACAGGGGCGGGAAAGGGTTTTGCAGAGACGGACGGGCTTTTTATCTCAAAGGCGGGAATCTTTGTTTTTGAGTGCAAACATATGACAGGGACGGTCATCGGAAAGGTTCATGACCGCCTCTGGACGAAAACGGGGGAGACCGTACTTTCATTCCCGAATCCGATACTTCAAAGTAAACGTCATGCGGAAGCTGCCGCGGCATACTTTGGTGTCCAAAAAGACTGCTGCCGTTCATTTGCAGTGTTTAATGACACCTGTACCCTTGATGAGGAGATAGAGCGAGAAATCCTTCGGACAGGTACCCTCGCAAAATCCCTTGCCCCGTATCTGAAGGAGACGCGCCTGTCGTCCGAAGCGCTGGATGCGGTTCTTTCCCGGGCGGAGAAGCTCTCCCCGGATGAGAAGCTCCGGAAAAAACATGCGGCATATATCGAGAAGCGGAAAAAGGAACGGCGGTCGGAGAAGAAACGGAGATAACAGTTAAAAAAGGTTGGTTTGAAGATGGTTAGTTCTCAAACACCATCTTAAGAAGCGACGCTGCCTTAATGGTCCCGAATGCACCCTTTTCGCGGCATTCTTTTTCCGTGTAGCACTGACAGCCGTCCGCTTCAAATCCGGGCCCCATTATCGCAAACGGGACCGGGTCGTGGGTGTGCGTCTTTTTCACAATCGGCGTCGGGTGGTCAGGCATCAGCATGACAACTCCGTCGAAGTGCTCCAGAATGTAGCCGACAGCTTTATCCAGATTTTCGATGGCACGGATCTTTTCCTCAATGCTTCCCATGTGTCCTGCCTCATCTGTTGCTTCGACATGGAGATAGACAAAGTCTGCATCCCCGTTTGCCGCGTCAACTGCCGCCTTTGCCTTGCCCATGAAGTTGGTATCAAGGAATCCGGTTGCTCCCTCGACTTTGATTATCTGCATCTTCGCACATGCAGCTATTCCGAAGAGCAGATCGACCGCGGAGATAACCGCTCCTTTTTTGCCGTAGACATCCTCAAATGCAGGCATTTCAGGCTTTTTCCCGCCGCTCCAGGGCCAGATGGTCGTAGCAGGCGCTTTTCCTGCGGCAATACGCGCCTTGTTTACCGGGTGATCGCGGAACACTTCTTCAGCACATTTCATGGCGGCGAGAAGAACCTCCGCATCAGGTCCTTTGGGGAGATACTGAGCGATATCCTCACCTACGATGTCGTGCGGAGGATAGGATTCAGAGCCTTTTGCGCCGGGGAACATGATGATGTTGCGGTAGGATACCCCGGGGTAGAAGGAGAGTGCCGGGAACTTTTCCTGAAGGGAGGCAAAAAGCGCCGCTCCTTCTTCGCTTGTGATGTGGCCTGCGGAGAAGTCTTTCATCTTTCCGTCTTCAATTGTTACCAGGTTGCAGCGGTATGCCCAGTCGGTTTCAGGGAAGGAGACACCCATACTGAGCGCTTCGAGCGCACCGCGTCCGCTGTAGTATTTCATCGGGTCGTAGCCCATGATTGACATGTTTGCAACATCCGACCCGGGGGTAAGCGAGGGGTCGACGGTCTGCAGCATGCCGCAGCGGCCGTATCTGGCGATTTTATCCATGTTCGGCTTTGCCGCAAGCTCCAGAGGCGTCTTTCCGCCCCGGTCCGCGAGCGGTTCATCTGCTGCTCCGTCTGCTAAGATGAGGATATATTTCATATGCAGTTTGTATATTTGATGTTTCAGGGATTAAGGGCTTCGTTTGAGGACAGCAGATGAAGGGGGATTACAGAGGGATTGAGCGGGGTGCGGGGCGACTCCGGCGCGGATTTTATGCGTCGTCTTGTAACTGACGGTGCGGATTCTCTTTGTCATTTCGCCGTGCGGCCGCGGCTGATGTAAAAATGAGCACTGCAGCTGACTCATAAAAACACTCGCAAAAAAACCGATCATCCGAAAACGTGATGCCTGTTTGTCCCGGGTCACAACTTCCAGGACAGCATACACGTTTCAAACATCATATCCCTGATCGCAAACCTGTTAAGCAACCGGTTTAGTAACAGAGTTACATAACATAATAGGATGTAAAAAAATATAAACCTTTTCCCGCCGGTAAAAAGATGACAGGAAGACTCCTGTCATCTTTTTTTATTCAACCGGTCAGCGAGTTCACATATACTGTGAACAACCTGCAGGATAGTCATGACTACCATGCAAATCAGAGTTATGAAGTTTGAAGACATTGTGATCTGTCCTGATTTGTTTCCCGGTTTACTCCGGGGCAGGTCCCGTCCCCATAAAGAGGGCTGTCCCTGCGGGTTTTATGTATGCTATTTATGGGTAAAATAATTAATTATTCAAAAAACGACTGTTTCACAAAAAATGTGTGCCAAAATGTACATCTTTTTGTCAACACTTTCGATTTTTGGTATGACCACTCTTCGGAAAAGATAATGGTATGTATAAATGTGTGACAAAATGGTGACAGTTTGGCACCAGTTACCAGTCCGCGAGCCATTTTGCCGTGTCTCATCGCCAGTCCTTCGGACTTGCTCACGGCTCACGATTCGCTGCGCTCATCCCTCGCCCTCCTCAGGTTGGGAATAAACCATCGGCGGGGACGCGGGAAAGTGGTGGATTCTTTGGAAAAAAGGTGGATTCTCACCACCAAAAGGTGGATTCTTTCCCGATTCCGGTGGATTCTTTTTTGAGAATCCACCACAGAATAATCCATATTTCTGTCTTGTTTTCTATTCTAACCTTAATTTAATAATTTTACTTCCGGAGTGGCGGATTCTTTCCGGAAAAGTCCATCTATAGGGAATAACGGGTATAGATGATAATAATGATAATGTCTATAGGAAACACTTTTCCGAAAAGAATCCTCCTTTCAGAAACAAATACTGATGTGGCGGGTTATTTTTAAAAACAAGTCTTTATTTCTGGTTTTTCAAGGTGGATTCCCGAATCCTCCTTACCTATGAGAATCCACCTTTGGGAATGCGACAACTCCTGTTCTGAAACACCAGCATCCTCCGTCCGAAAAATCCGAATATCCTTATAGAATAACATCCAAAATAATATCAGATACTGCATTTCAGGACATGACGAACAACAATCTGTTTAACGACAACACAATACGGCTCAGATGCGCCGGGTGCGGCAGACTCTTTGACATCTCCGAACTGAAACAGTGCAGCGCCTGCAAAGAACTCTTCTGTGCGGAATGTCAGAAAACCCATGACTGCACAGCAGAGTCCACCTCCCCCAAACCATCAGCCCCTGTACTATCGGCCTCTGCAGCATCAGCAGCCGCGTCCTCAAAAACACTCCTGCCGGCCCCACAGGAGATGGAAAACGATATGCCTGCTCCGATGTCCGAAGACGAAGCCTACTCCGCGTATGTGCGTTCACTAAATCCTTTCATCGAATGCGAGGAATGTGGAGAGTCATACCCGCAGTCCGACATGTGGAAATGCCCCGACTGCGGCATGGTACTCTGCCAGATCTGCAGGGAAAAACACCGCTGTCCAAGACCTGAACCCGAGAAAAAAAGCGTACTCGGATTTATTCCGCTCTTCGCCGGCAAAAAAGCGGCACAAACCGGAGATGCAGTAGAAACGGACGGAGAGAAAAAGGAGGCAGAGGCAAAAGAAGAGGAGGAAGAGCAGATTGTCTGCGACGGATGCGGAAACTCATACCCCAAATCAAAGATGAGGAAGTGCCAGAACTGCGGAGCAGTCCTTTGTCCGAAATGCAGGAAACACCACTCCTGTGCGAAACCGGGAGACAGAAAGGGAAAGGATAAGGATAAAGATAAGGACAAGGACAAGGATAAACAAAAAGAGACCGCAGCAGAAAAAGAAGGAAAACGGGAGAAAAAAACATCGGATACGCAGGAGACAAAAGATAAGGAAAAGGGAGAAAACCGGGAGATAAAAACACCGGAACCGCAGAAGACCGGAGATAAAAAAAGAGAAGAAAACCCGGAGGCAAAAGAGTCCTCCCCTCAAAGCACAGACACAAAGGGAAAGAAAGAGGAAGAAGAGATAATCTGTGACGGCTGCGGAAAATCCTTCCCGAAATCAAAGATGAGAAAATGCCGCGAATGCGGGGATGTACTCTGCCCGAAGTGCCGGAAAAAGCATGTATGCAGAACAAAAGATGGTGAAACTTAATAGACCAGGAAAACAAATAGATATAAGAAACACACTGGACGGAAAACACAGCATCTGCCCGACCGGACAACAGGACACGAAATATGAGAGTAAACATCAGGGTTGAAAACTACGGGGCATTCAAATACGTAGGTTGTGCAACAGCAGCACAGATGCTCTACGAAGGACTATGCCGTCTTCCCGGAATCGAGGTCGAAATAAACAGCAGGGAGCATGACCACGACATAACACACTGCCACACAATAGGCCCCGGGGCATTCATCTCCCAGACACGTGCGAAAGGAAAAACCCTCCTTACCGTCCACTCCGTTCCAAGTCTTAACAGCGGAAACCTCGCCATGGCCTCCGTAATCAACAAACTATACAAACCGATGTATGGAAGGTATGACGGGCTCATCACACTGACATCATTCAGTGAACAGGAAATTCTCCGGATGCTTCCGGAAAGTAAAACATACCGGATGACCAACTGTGTAAACCGCGAACGGTTCAGGCCGGATAAGGAAAAGCGTGCACAGTTCAGGGAACACTACAAAATAGGCGAAGATGAAAAAGTAATCCTTCAGGTAGCCCAGCAGACCCCGCGGAAAGGAATCTATGATTTTATCGATGTCGCGAAAAAACTTCCCGAATATAAATTTGTCTGGGTAGGAGGTTTTGCCTACGGAGCATTCTCGAGCGAAAAAAGCGAGGTCGAAAAACGGACTGCAGCAGCCGGCCCCAATGTTATCTTCCCCGGATTTGTGGAAGACATCGCAGCCGCCTATGCCGCAGCGGATGTGTTTCTTTTCCCCTCGTACAAAGAGATTATGCCGATGTCAATCCTTGAAGCACTCTCAAGCGGCCTTCCGGTCATCTCCCGCGAATGGTACGAATACCCCTCCCTATACCCGGGAATTGCAGGATACTTCAAAGAGATAGATGAAGCCATCCCCATGCTAAAGGATGATGAGTTCCTGCAAAATGCCGCATCGAAGGCACGTGATTCGGTCGAGAGAAACGACATGAACAATGTCGCAAAGATGCATCTGGAACTCTATCAGAAACTGCTCAGTGAATAAACCCCGTCTTTTTTATCCACGGGTAATAAGCCCCGTATCAACCTTTGCAGGCCGGATTTCAGGAAGTACACCCCATTTCCCGATCCAGTCACCTGCGACAGCATAGACCCCGGTTAGAGCGGAGTTGCGGGGAAGGACCTCCAAAAACGTCTCAGGTGTTATCCGGTTGCAGAGCGACGTTGCCCAGGCATCGGCTTTTGCAGGATTCTCTGAGAAACAGACCACCGCATCACAGATACCAAAGGAAACCGAAGGCCCCACGGTAGCAGACGAGGTACAGATGCCGCTGATTGTTTTCTGCGGGGGAAGAACAAAGGCAAACTTATCAGACGACGGGGCAGAGCCTGCATGGATTCCGACGCTCACCGGACGGTCCGAGAAAAAAGCGATGTCTCCCCCGTTATCGATAAGCCCGAAAGAAGCACCGGAATCCTTCATTGCTCCTGCACCTGCCCAGGCGATTGCAGCAGCAACAGCAGCCATCGGCCCGACACCCGCCTCAAAACCTGCTTCAGCCATCCGCAATACAACCTCCGGTGCATCTTCCCTGACTGTTACCGGATCATAACTCAGCTGAAAAAAAGGGTCTGAGGCAATGTATGCCTCAAGGTCGCGGCGGGCAGAAAGAATGCCCTTCTTTGCCGCGGCTATGTCTTCATCCGTGTCGCCAAGGATTGTCGTTATCGTCTCATGATAAGCGAAATGTTCACGAATCATGGACAGTTATTTCTGCACGGTTAAGGCACGCTGCGGACAAAACTCCGCACACCTGCCGCAGAGCACACAGCGGTCGGCGTCAACCACAAGCTTCCAGTCTTTGTCAAACGAAAAGACATGTTTCATACAAAGACTGGTGCAGAGACCGCAGTCCACACATTCGTCCGGGTTGTAGACAACTGAGTTTGTCTGAATATGTGAGGAGACACCGTACTTTGCAAGCGCATCGGAGAAACGCTTTTCCTCTCCGTCTTCGATGGATAATAGAACCCAGCCCCCGTCCTCTTCCATCATCGCCCGTTCAATACTTGCTGCAATACCTGTCTCAAGGATAACTGATGCGATTGCAGGGTCCTGTATGTTTCCGTTTCCAAAGTCTACTAAAAGTTTCATCTTCGCTCCCTCCGGACAACACGTTCTCCTAAATCATACGAGTGAAGCAGACCAAGGACATGGCGGTTGGTATCAACAACAACCAGGGCTCCGATGTTGTTCTGCTGCAGGATACGGGCTGCAACATCTATCGGCACATCAGGTGTTGTGGTGTAGACCTTCTGCACCATAATCTCCGAGACCGTTGCCTCCTGTACATCGTTTGCAAACGCCTTGGAGACATCATAGGTTGTAACAATTCCCGAGAGACGGTTCTCTTTGTCAATGACCGGAAGATGGTTGGTGTCCCCTTTTAAGAGGAGTTTTGCGGCATCTTTTACCGTCTGGTCCCCGGTGACGGTTACAAATGACTTTACCATGACATCGGAGACATGAACGGTATCTCCTTTTTCCGCCATCGGCTTGTTGCACTTGGTGTTATCAATCGGACGGGTTGCAGCAGCCATCAGGAAACCGCCGTGTTCGATTCTCATTTTCAGCTCTCCTGCGACTTCACGTGCCTTCTTAAAGCTGGATAAAGGTGCAGTTCTCACCTCTTCACCGTTTATCTCGACCGAGCCGCTTTTAAGCTCCGCATAGGTTACCTTCCGGATTACGGGTCTGTTTCTGACCGGTGTTCCATAGTCAACGATTTCTGTTACCAGGTCTTCATCGCGGACTGCGGTGTGCTTTACAATCTCTTCGTTTAAGAGCGGAATCGGGACGCCGACACCAACATACATGGTAACCCCATACCCGGTCATGGTTGCAGCACGGATAAAGTCAGGGGACATACTTTTAAGATTTCCGCAGGTCATCAGGGTGGAAAATCCGGTTCCGGGAGAACTCTGTGTTCCTTCGCCTATTACAATTCCGTTGGCTCCTCCAAGGAAAATCGGAGTTCCTGAGCCGATTACATCAAAGTGCGGGTCGTTGGTAAGCGGGGACAGGCATCCTGCACCGGAATAGGTAACATTCCGGTGTCCCGGAAGGAGGCATCCCATGTAGGTTCTGACCATGCGGTTTCCCATGTTTGTTGCCGCGTCGTAGCTCTGGTATGAGTTTCTCGGATTGACCATGACTGCCTGATTGAGTTCGTCAAGAGTAAATTCATTGGTAATTGAGCGGCGGGGATAGCAGTCGGTTCCTTTACCCGTTGCACGGAGTTCTACGGTCTTTCCGGCTATAAAATCCTCGATGACGTGCGCACCGCCGTAGTCTGCGTGGAGCGTTTCCGACTCTGCGGTTGCTCCGAGGTAGCAGTCAACTGCGGCAAGTCCTGCGTGTGCTTCGACATCGTTTAAGTACATCTTTTCCATCCGGATGGGGATTTCCGCATGACCGAAGTTTAAGAAGACTCCCGATGAACACATCGCTCCGAATGTGCCGGTCGTTACAACATCCACTTCCTTCAATGCTCCGGCAGTGCCGAGTTCATCAACAATACCCGGCATCTCCTCAGCTGTTGCCACGCGGACACTTCCATCACGAATGCGTTCATTGATTTCGTCGATGGTCTTATACATAATAGGAATTAATTATGTTCTCAATCTATATAAAGAGGTTGATTTGGATGAACGAAGTGACGGGGAATTGGAGGAACCGGTCAGAACAGACAAAATTATCCTGACGGGTAATCTTTCTTATCCGGGATGACCCCGCGGACCCCTCCACGCGGATTATCTGTATCCCCCGCATACCGCGGAATCAGGTGCATATGCACATGAAACACTGTCTGACCTGCGGCCTTTCCGCAGTTTATGCCGACGTTATATCCGTCCGGGTGATACCGCACATCAAGATACTCCTTCGCACGCGAAAGAAGAGAGAGCATCGCCCGCTGCTCCTCATCGAAAAGAGAAAACCAGTCCGGGGCGTGCCGCTTCGGGATTATCAGCAGATGGCCCGGGGATACCGGGAAGTTGTCCTCACGGACATATGCCAGTTCATTTTCAAACAGCGCGCCTGACAGGCTGCAGAACGGACAGGGTGTTTCCATTTACTGTTTCTTTCCTCTGACGAATGTTCGGATGTCCCCGATGAAAATCATAATAATATCACGCACCGTCCCGAGAAGCCCGGGCATACATTTGAAAAGAATTACGGCAAGGATGATGACTACGAGAAATGCCGCTCCTTCGCAGATGACGTTGTGCGACCAGAAGTAGCTGGCAAACCCGGGAATCGGGTTTCCCGCAAACCATTCCTCGAAAAAGGGCATGGACTGGTTAAAGTATGTGGTTATCACAAACACATTGCGGAATACATTGACGACATAAATGGGGACTGTTACAAGCAGCAGAAGAAGAAGCTTCTTTATCCATGTCGTGTGTGTCAGAAACACCACAGCCGCAAGAATGGCGATTGCGGTAATGCCGGTACATCCGAGAACAATTTCATCCGCATAGCCGATTCCGACATATCCGACGCCCGGCATCAGGGTTTCCTCCGGGGGAACCGAGAAGAAGAAGTTCCAGTAATCCGGGTAGAAAGCACTTCCCTCAGCCAGACGGTAGTACTCGAATCCTGTGGCATTAAAGACAGCTGATATCCAGTAGATGACAGTCCCGATCAGCCAGTCGGCAAGCGGCTTAAAGAGAATGAACGGGACATAGATGATACAAAATACCCCTCCGGCACAGGTAAAGTCCATGATTGGTTTATCTTCTTTTAAGAGATGCTTTATCACGATTACCAGGAGGACTACAGATAAGGCAATCAGGACCGGATAGATAACATTCCCTTCTCTTAATATCAGCTCGGGAAGCATTGCAAAGAGACCTGCAACAAGAGCAGTCCAGGCAGCTATGCCAAAATATTTCCGGTATTTTCCAGGGATGAAGAACAGGATAAACAGGATGAGCGCTGCGGCAAACAAAATTGTTTCTACGAGTCCGGCCATTTTTCTATATCTGATTTGACCTGCCAAGTATATCTTTTTTCTGAATGAACAAAGGATAAATGCTTTGGTTATTTAAAGAATAAAGACACACATTTATTACATGATGTTCTGTCCAGAATGCGGAAAACTCATGAAGGCAAGAGACGGGAAATTTGTCTGTACCAAATGCGGCCATGAGGAACTCATTTCCAAAGAAGAGAAAGACCAGATGAAGAAAGTTTCCTATATGCAGGAGAATGATATTCTGATTGTAGATGGTGACGAAAACATCGGTACAAAACCGACAATTCAGATTACCTGTCCGAACTGTGGCCACAACTTAGCGGAATGGTGGCTCAGACAGCTGAGAAGCGCGGATGAATCCGAGGTCCGGTTCTTCCGCTGCACCAAGTGTCACCACACCTGGCGCGAATACGATTAAACATCCTCATTTTCTTTTTTATATTCGGTTTTGTTTCCTATTTCAGATTAGGTCAGATGATTGTCAGATGATTTTTAATACAGGTATCTGTACCCGCTCATCCCACCTCAGGAAATAAATACCCCATATTTGATATTCCTCCAAAACACAATAATAAATATAGAAAAAATAAAGAAGGTCAGTCTTATCCCAAATGTCAGATGCCGGTCGTGAAAACAAATCGCTTATCGGTGCCATTGCCGGGCACTTTATTATTGACCTTTACACGCCTGTTCTTCCAATTATTCTTCCGTTTCTGATTGACGGGATGGGGCTGTCATACTTTTTCGCAGGGCTTGTCGTCACCATCTTTAACGTGGTGTCATCAATTGCCCAGCCGTTTGTCGGCATCTGGAATGATAAGACCGGAAAAACCGCAAACGTAGCATTCTGCATCCTGCTCGGGGCGGTTGGTATATCGCTTTCAGTTCTGACAAACAACTACGTCATCCTGCTCTGTCTGGTAGGGGGGGCCGCAATCGGTCATGCCCTCTTCCACCCCGCGGGTATGAACCTGATTTATAAAATCAGCCCTCCGCATAAACTCGGATTCTATAACTCGTTATTTACGACGGCAGGAAGCATCAGTTACGCAATAGGGCCTCTGATTGCAGGATGTCTTATTACATTCGCAGGTCTTCCCGCGGTTGCCTGGCTGGCCCTTCCGGGAATTATCGGGGCTGCCTGGATCCGGCGCCTTACAGGAAAGAGGGAAAAGCTTCAGGAAAAGGAAACTGCAAGACCTGTGAAAAGCGCAGTTCGGATTCCGGAAGCTGAGCGCAGACGGATGGGCAAAGCAGCAGCCATCGTGGTCATCGTCTGTGCTCTGCGTGCAATCGGATATCTCGGACTCATCACCTATCTTCCTACAATGCTGGTTCAGGGAGGCAGCGCAATGTCTGCCGCTCTTGCATCAGTAGTAGTTACTGTAATGCTCTTTTTCGGTGTCGCAGGGCAGCTGGTCGGAGGATTTCTCTCGGACCGTTTCGGACGCAAGAAGATGCTTGTCGCAGGCCTTTCTCTCGCAATTCCTGCGTTCCTATTAATATTTTCCGGAGGGGTGCTGATGTTTGCCGGAATCATGGTGTACGCGTTTTTTGCAAGCTTCTGCTATGTTACATCTGTCACCATGACGCAGGAACTTCTGCCCGGAAGAGCCGGTTTTGCATCGGGGCTCACACTCGGGTTTACACTCGGAGTCGGCGGTCTCTCTGCAACAGTTATCGGACTTATTGCCGATATCTCGGGAAGTCTCACGTTTGCAATGCAGTTTCTGATTGTTCCAATCGCAATAGCACCCATTCTCGCGCTCTTTATCAGATATAAGATAAAGCCGGCAAAAGGACCTGCAGCAGGGAATGGCGCTTAAATTACACAATGCACCATAGAATAAACAGACCCGCGGCAAGAGCCGGCAGGGAGATGAGAATCCCATATTTCACAAATGACAGATAGGAAAAGGAGACACCGGTCTTTTTTAGAATACCCATCCACATGAGCCCTGCGAGGGCCCCTGCCGGCGTAAAGACGGCACAAAGGTTTGAGCCGAGAACCGTTGCATAAAGGGCTGGCATAAGCGCTGCCTGGGGGACATTTCCTAAGATAAAGGCAAAGAGAACACTCATCGGGATATTGTTTATGAGGTTTGCCGAAAAGAACGAGGCGATACCGTAGGTAAAGACGGGGTCTCCTGCGGATAGAAGATTTGCAAGGGATTCGGTGATGCCCGCACCCGAGAGTGCCAGGACGATGGTAAACATCGAGAAAATGAACGGGATAAACTCCCATGGAACACGCTTTGCGGCGGATGCAAGAGCCGCCGGACCTTTTTTGCGGATACATGACAGAACGAGGATGAAGAGCACCAGACTCAGGGCTGCTGCAAGGGAGATGAGCCACATATCTACGCCGATAAAGGATGAGATAACGAGAAGAAGAGTACAGACGCCTAAGTGAATCAGCCCGATGACAAGAGCGGGCTTATCGGAAATAAGGGTCCGGCGCTCCTCCAAATCAAGTGCTTTCAGCGGCTGCGCAAGCGTTTTCCTGAAGAGGAGGAAAATAAGCAGAAATGCTGCGGCGGCTGTTGCAAGTGCCGGAAGAAGCATAACAGATGCATACTCTAAAAATCCTACATGGTACATGGATGCGAGATAGATGTTTGTCGGATTTCCGATGATAAAAGCCATGCTCCAGGTGTTTGCCGCGGCAAACTCCGCAAGAAGATACGGGACAGGATTTACTTTCGTGTATTTTGCAAAATAGCAGATGAACGGCGTAAAGGTCAGAATGATAATATCGTTTGAGGTAAAAAGTGTCAGGACGGAAATTACGGCAAAGAGAGCGATGAAGAGCTTTATCTGCGAAACCCCGGCTTTTCTTACCGTAAGCTCCGCCAGATACCGGAAAAAGGATATCTCGTCAAGAAAGAGGGATAAAAACGACATCGCAAAGAAGAGGATGAGTATTTTTACCGGATTTACCGCGGAGTCGGAGGTGAGACCCTCAATCAGGTATGCAGGATTGATAAGCCCCGATACAAGAATGACTAAAGCTCCTGCAAGGGTAATTATCCAGTATGTGCTCAGAGAAAAACGCCCGACCCTGATCTTTGGTTTTACGATTGCCCCGGCTATCATAGCAGCGCAGGTCAGAAGTGCGATAATAATCAGGGCTGTCGCGGATGAATCCATTTGCGTGTGCTAAGATATCAATTTCTTTCTATTAATAATCATCATCTCCGCAAACTCTTATCTCGTAGCAGCACCCATATATACAGACCAATATAATAACCACAGGAAACCACCCAATGAATAACATCTATATCTTAGGACATAAACACCCTGACACGGATTCGGTCTGCAGCGCAATCGGATATGCTGCATTTCTGAACCGGAACGGGGGAAATACCTACATTCCCGCCGTCTGCGGAAAGCTAAACGCCGAGTCGGAATATGCACTGAAGAAGTTCGGAGCAGAAGAGCCTGCTCTGATTATGAATGTGGAGCCATCGGTGTCCGACCTGAAAAATACCCATCATGAAAGCGCGCTCGCATCAACTCCTGCCTTTGATGTCATCGAACTGATGGATAAAAACAATTTGCGAAACCTCCCGATTACCGATGAAAACGGAAAACTCACCGGGCTTATCTCGGAACACGGTCTTGCAAGAGCCTATGTCTCCAACACAAAAATGGAAACACTCTCCGTCTCCCCCATCAAAGTCGATGCACTGGCACGGATTTTGCACGGGAAGGTGTTTGTAAAATCCCAGGAGATTTTAGAAGGTTCGGTCTACATCTCAATCGATGCCCTGCACGTTATCCTCTCCCGCATAACAAGCAAAGATATCGCGGTCGTGGGTGATGATGAACCGACACAGCTCGCATTAATATCCGCGGGGATTGCGGCCCTCATTATTGCTGACTCAGCACCAATCGGGGAGCGGGTCATATCTGCCGCAAAGGAAAAGAATGTGACACTGATTGGAACCGACGCGGACGCCTTTGGTACGGCAAAGATGATTCATTTAACCCTTCCTGCAGGCACTATGATGGCCACTGATGTTCCGACGGTCCGGATGAATGACACAGTGGAATATGTAAAACAGGTTGTTTCAGGGACACGATACCGTACCGCCTGTGTGGTCGATGACGAGGGAAAACTCCTCGGAAACGTCGCCCGCAACTCACTGATGGATAACGCGGCAAAATCCGTGATTCTCTTAGACCACAACGAATACAGTCAGGCGGTGGACGGTATTGAGACCGCAGATGTGATTGAAATCATCGACCATCACCGCCTCGGAGCAATGTCGACTCTAAAACCGATTCGTTTCACGATGGAACCGGTCGGCTCCACCTCAACAATTATTGCAAGCCGCTTCTTTGAGGCGGGAGTAACACCCGACAGATGTACTGCAGGCATTCTCCTTTCAGGAATCATTTCTGATACGCTTGGCCTTAAGATGTCAACGACCACAGATGCTGACAAAAAGGCGGCAGCGGTACTTGCAGATATCGCACAGGTGAATACAGAGTCCTACAGCAAAGAACTCATCAGCGAGGGAATGGCATTATCCGGTGTATCCCAGGGAGAACTGCTCGAACGTGATACCAAGGAGTTTACGCTTGCCTCAAAACGAGTGGTCATCGCCCAGATTCTGACCCCGTCATATGAGTATGCACGTGAGCACAGTGATGATATTTATGCGGCTCTGAATGAGAAGATAAAAGGGGCAGATGCGCCGGACATCTACGCGGCACTTTATACGAGCATCGCAGATATGGGTTCAGACATGTTTGCGGCATCGGAGGATATGGCGCTTTCCACATCCCTTCACTGGAACACACCAGTTCATCTCCCGGGCGTTGTCTCACGGAAAAAGGACTTCGTTCCAAGGTTTGGAAGAATTCTTGAGATGCGTTAGATCGGGTAAATACGATGGATAAGGCAACCTTACGGGCTGTGTTAAAAGAGCGGCGTGCCGCAATGTCCGAAACGCTTCGGGCGGAGAAAAGCCGCTCCATCTGCAAAAAGCTCTTTGAAGAGACTGCAGGTTATTCTGTCATCATGGCGTACGCTCCAAAGGAGCCGGAAGCTGATACAATGCTGTTCATCGAACAGCTGATAGCCGCAGGTAAAACCGTTGTTCTCCCGATTATTGAACGCGAAACACATACACTCCGGCTTTCTGTCATAGAAGATACGAAAAATCTGGAGTGTTCAACCTTTAACGTTCCGGAACCAATTTCCGCAGAGATTCCAATCTCCGGAAGCAGCGTTGAGTGTGTGGTCCTCCCCATGGTTGGCTTTGACCGCAGGGGTAACAGACTCGGATACGGTGCCGGATATTATGACAGATTCCTTGCAGAAAACCAGCAGGTAAAAAAGATAGGTGCTGCATTCTCCTCTCAGGAAGCAGAGAGGGTTCCCTCTGATGTTTTTGATGTCCGGATGGATGAAATTGTCACAGAAGATGAGATAATCAGATGTTAGGATTCCTCAGCGTACCGGCTGCCTATATCCATCAACTCTTTTTTAACCCGGCGTGCATGCCGAAAAACTCATTGTATCTGCCGTAAATACATAACTACAGCAAATGAAAAAACACATCTTCCTGACAGGAGACATCAGAATCGGAAAAAGTACAGTGATTAGCAAAGCGGTTCTGATGCTGAATGTAACACCCGGGGGTTTTCGGACAGCAGGTGCAAACTTCAAAGAGGACGGAAGCTCTGATGTTATGCTGTACCCGGCAGAGATGCGGCCTGAAGACGGACAAAAAGCGGCACACCGGATGCCGGATAAAAGGGAGGCATATCCGGAAATCTTTGACACCTACGGCTCGTCCCTTCTGAGGCGTCCTGCAAAACTCATCCTCATGGATGAACTGGGCTTTCTGGAATCGGATGCAAAAACGTTTCAGCAGACCGTCCTTGAAATACTCAATGGTACAACACCTGTCCTTGGTGTTATCCGGAACAAAAAAACCGAATTTCTGGATGCAGTGAGGACACGGGACGATATTATCCTTCTTACCGTAACAAAAGAAAACCGGGACTTTATCCCGGAAAAAATAGTGTATTTTATGTCAGGAAAGGTGTAATCTCCGAAAGGATTTCACCCATCAGCTCTTTTGCTTCAGATGCATCACGGGACTCGGTATAGATGCGGATAAGCGGCTCAGTCCCCGACGGACGGATTAAGGCCCATGCCCTGCCTTTTGTAATCCGGATGCCGTCACGGGTGTCCATCGGAAGATCTTTGAAGTAGTCCTTCATGTGTTCTGTTATCTCCTTTGCCCTCGATGTGGTACGCTTTTCCTGATACATAGTGTACTTTGGAAGCTTTTCAATCAGTGAGGATAAGGGCACCTTCCGCGCGGAAAGTAATGCCAGTAGGACCGCTCCGGACATGCCGCCGTCACGGCAGAACTGATGCTTCGGATAGATGACCCCGCCGTTTCCCTCGCCTCCGATGATGACGTTACGGCCTGCCGCAAGCTCTTCACGCATCGTCCTGGCAACATAGGGGCTTCCGACAACGGTGTAAAGCGTGGAGCAGCCGAACTCAGCTCCAGCAGCCTCGATTACACCGGATGAACTAAGAGGGGTTACAATCTCTCCACCCGGCTGCTGTTCCGCATAATATGAGGCAAGAAGGGCGAGAGCAATGTTTCCATCGATGAACCGTCCTTTCTCATCAACAAAGACAGCACGGTCTGCATCCCCGTCGTGAGCTATCCCAAATGCCGCACCGGACTTAACAACCGCAGCTGAAAGACTGCGCAGCCCTTCTTCCGAAGGCTCCGGAAGCCGTCCCGGAAATGTGCCGTCAAACCCGGGGTTTACAACCTCGACACTGCAGCCAAGACGCCTGAAAATCTCCGGAGAGGTTCTGCAGGCAGCCCCGTTTCCGGGATCGATTGCGATTGTAAAACCTTCCCCGACACCTGCCGGTACAGCTGATACAATCGCATCGATATAAAGTCTGTATGCCTCTGAATCCCCGGACAACTGACCCTGTTTGTCCCAGTCTGCCAGTTTCTTTTGTCCGTTAATATAAATCTGCTCAACCTCGATGGTCCGTTCATCTCCCATTTCCGTACCGTCGGCCTCTATCAGCTTGATACCGTTGTACTCCGGAGGATTGTGAGAGGCAGTAATCATCACACCCCCGTCAAGTTTCTTTGAGAGAATAAGATACTGCAGCGCAGGGGTTGGAAGAATCCCGAAATCAATAACATTGCAGCCGCACGCACTAAGCCCTGCCTTTACGGCAGCGCCAAGTGAAGGCCCTGATGTTCTTGTATCCATTCCAAGGCCGACGGTTTTTCCGGGGCCCAGAAGAGTTCCGTACGCTTCGGCTATTCCGAGCGCAAATCCCGGGTTCATGTCTTTCCCGCTGACTCCGCGAACGCCGTTTGTACCGAAATAGGTTTTTTCAAGTTTTTGCAGTGCCATAGTGTATAGTATATCAGTGGTCTTTTAAAAAATAGGTTATGGTTGGTCGGTACCGGAGTGGGGAGAAGTCGGTACATCACCGGATGCAGCTGCTGCGGAGTCTTTGAATGAGACCGGCTCCTCAACCTCGACAACATCAACCTCCTCCTCATCCTCTTCATCTTCGGAAGTCGTCTCATCATCCGTTCTGTTTTTCAGAAGAATACGGGCAGAGTCACCTAATTTTTTCATGATGCCTGAAATCTTATCCTCGATTTCAATTTCGTCATCAAGTTCAAGAGATGTCCCTTCGATTTCGAGGAAGAACTTGGATACTTCATTTGCTTCAAAGAGAATGTCGTCAAGCTCTTCGGGGGTGAAAAATCCACACATTGCACCGTAGAGGAACGTTGCCGCGGACTTTCTGACCTTCCGCTTAAATGAGGCACGTGCCTGATTGACTGCCTGGGGTGAATAGGTCTCTTCCATGAAGGGGCAGAGCTCGGGGAGATGCTCTCCGATAAAGGTCATCTCAGAACCGTACGGGGTTTTGAAATCGGCACAAAGACGGGCAATCGCCCATTCTCTTGCCGTGATGTAGGTACGTTTCCTGAGAAACACATTCACTTTCCGGTAGGTTGCGCCGTCGACCTTTTTAAACTTCTTATATTTGTTAATCTCATCCTGCCGCGCCGACTCATCATAGTATTTGAGTCTCGGCGGCTCTTCGGTGAAATAATCATCCCTATCCACGGGAACATCGGTTTGCGGCTGTTCTTCCGGAGCTGTTTTTGCGGAAACGGCGTCAGAGGATACATTGGAGACGGTATCTTCGACCGGAGTATCTGCTCCATGCATCTCATCAGACGGGCCGTCAGTCGGGTGGTTATCTAAGACAGCGGGTACCTCTGCGGGGTTATCTGACGGACTGTTCTCAAAAGAGACAGGAGCAGAAGTGTCACCTTCCACTGTTTCTGCAGGCAAAGAAATCATGTCAGTCTCTTTCTTTTCAGGCAGCGAGACTGCTGCCGGGTTTTCGGGATTTTGATATTCTTCACTCATAGTAGGGCACCAAATTGTTGTATAGCATCATATAGTTTATTACACATCCTATAAATTACTTCGCAACTGATTCCGGACCGTTATTTGCAAGCGGGAAGTACTGGTGATATGCCTCTCTTCTCTCATCAAGGTCCGTGTGGACATAGATTTCAGTGGTTTTAATCGACGTATGTCCGAGATTTTCCTGAACAACACGGATATTATGGGATCTGCGGTACAGCTCACTGGCATAGCTGTGGCGGATTTTATGCGGAGTAATACCCTCCGGAGCATAGAGATTAAAGACGTGCTGCACTGTCCTTGGAGATAAAGCAGCCCCTCCGCGTCCTTCGAAAACAAAGCCGGTTTTCCTCTCCCCGACGTGTTTCCGAATCATATTAAGGGTGTCAAAATCACAGAAAACAACCCTTATTTTGCCTCCTTTTCCACGAACACGTATTGTTTCCTCGTTAAAATCAATGTGTTCAATTTTCATTTCACAAACCTCGGAAACACGCATTCCGGTCGCATAAATTGTCCGCACCAGGAGAGAATCACGGGGATTTTTCAAAGAGGAGATGAACTCCATAACCTGCTGGTGACGCAGGTACTTAAGCTCCCGGTCTTTAATCTTCGGCCTATCAATTTTATCCATCGGATTCGCCGATAAAACGTCCTGTTTAATCAAATACTGGTAGAATGAGGATAAAGCCGAATCGTACTGATGGATACTTGACGCTGATAAATGACGTTCATTTCTGATAAGCGTAAAAAAATCAACAATATCCAGAGAAGTCACATCTATATCTGCTCCAAGGGTTTTGTCCTCAAAATCCACAGTAGCTGCAGGAAGTTCTCCGTCATTTTCTTTGAGGTACATCTCATACCTCGCAAACAGTTTCAGCACACGTTCATATGCCTCCACGGTATTTGCCGAATAGTTCTTGGTCTGAAGGCTGCTGATGTACCTTGGAATCCAGGAACTGAACGTTCTCCGCACTTCTGCCATAGCTAACATACTATATTGGACCCCACACCTTATAATAATTTCGCATAATACATATTATGCGAAATTACCAGGGCATTTATAAGGATCTAAAATATCCAATAAATGAGCTTATTTTTAAAAATAAATGCAAAATTGAAGTTTTCATAATTTTTCAGAAAAATCCGGGTATCCGGGGCTGCTGATGAGAGACAGTGCATATTCTGAAAAAGGGAACAGGCAAATAAACGAAAATAGAGATAATCAAATCTTCAGACGATGGAATACTCCACCCACTATCAGAAATGGCTTTAAAATCCCGATATGAAGGCCTGTTTTTCGGCAGACCAAAGAAAAATCATGATTGAAAAGGAGACTGAACTCAAAAACAATAACCGACCCACAACTGAACAAGACCTGCAGAGAGGAAACCATAAGGACACCGAAAAAAAAACATCAGGATAAAAATTATCCAAACGACTGCCCGACTAAATCCAAAAGATAAAACCATCATCAAAGGAAAGGGAATGAGACACCTTTGGAAATTAAGGAAAAGCATTTGCTGCAGACAAGATTCTCCCAAACCAAAACCGGATTCCCTGAGAAGAAGAGATGAAACATATTTTCCAGGGAGATTCCAAAAATCTCTGATACAACATGCATTTCCCATTTGAAGGGAGAATCAAACTATTTACCCCGACCTGCTGACTCAAGGATCCGGGTTTTGAAACCCCTCTGTTTACCAAATCCCACCGTCTGCCAACCAGGATTTCAGGCCGCCTGACATGAGGAACTACGCATAAAGAAGACTGCAGCAAAAAAAATAGATACCGCCACAGCCCTTTTTCAACCCGGAATCAAATGTATTCAGGTATCAACTGAGATGATAAGGATGTAACACACCGGGAGATTCCAGCCTGAATTGCCCCTGAAAACCGGGTTTGGAGTGTGTTTCAGAGTTAAAAAAGAAAGCAGCTGTTCAAAAGCAGAAGAGTCATTTTTGCCTGGCAAATACGGAGTCAAACATGAAAATCAGACTAAACCTCCGAGCGAATCACCATGCACACACATACGGATACAGCATCTATCCCCGCATACCTGGCAGCTCCCCCCTCGATAGTATACATCTTGAAAATGAGATTAAACCGGGTAAATACCTCACGATACGGAGATAGAGAAAAAAGGAGACAGAGTGAACAGAAAAATCCCACGGACACAGCTTCACAAACCCCCGAACAATAACAGATGTACCGGATTTTACCGGCCAGCATACCCTCTATTACCCCAAACACCCGCAGATCATTGACAGAAACATTCAGAAAGAGAAAGATGCAGGGTTTTTCCAAAAACTGCATACAGAAAGAGAAAGCACTCAAAAACAAGCAGAACACTGCAAATAGTTCCAAATCTGCCAGAGGGTACAGTCGACATAACCAAAAACACATAACAAATAAACCACATAATGCTATACAAAATGAATTGGAAAAATACCCGGAATAACAGACCATTTCAGGGAACACAGAGGTATACACCATATAAGAAATGGGGCCCACACAAAAGAACACCGAGCCGCACCCGGCCAAAAAAGAAAAACAGAAATTTAGAAGAAGGCGTTCACGGAGATGTCAGCATGATACTGCTGTTCAAGATTCCGGATCTTCGTTAATGCCTGTGCACTGCTCAGGGTTTCGAATGCAGAACCGGATGACTTGTAGATAACATCACCGGTCGCAGAATCGTACGTGAACGTATCAGTTACTGCTGCACCATCTACCTCATAATCAACATAAATCAGACCATATTCACGAAAATCATATTTTGTCAGCTCTAATGCATTCAATACAGCCATACTTACATATTTAGAATACACCGGATATAAACATGTCACTGGGACTATTCAGACAACCGTCAGTCAAACTGTTTGGGATGCCAGTAACCGGTAACCTGACCGTGAAGAGCGAGACGCCCGAGCTCACGGTCCACCTCCGGAAGAACCCCCCTTGGCGCTGCATCAGAAAGCGGAGTTCCTGCAAGCGGAGAGAAGTAATGTACATGGACCTTCCCGAACCGTGAAACCTCTTTTACGAGAGCAAGTGTTGCCTCTTCATCCTCATCCGTCTCAAAGGGAAAACCAAATATTACATCTACGACCGGACGAAGATGAAAATCTCTGCAGATGTCAAGTGCATTCCATACCGCAGACACAGTGTGTCCGCGGTGAAGTTTTGAGAGAACCGCATCCGATGCCGACTGGGCACCGAAGTGCAGATTTTTATTTGCACAATACTGTACAACCAGCTCCGCAGTATCAGGCGTTACAAACTCCGGCCGGACCTCTGATGGAAATGTTCCAAGGTAGATTGCATTATCAGGCATCGAGCGCAAAAGCCGTTCAAGCTTGCCGCAGTCCGGATGCACCCCGTCTGATGAACCGTATGCAAACGCATTCGGCGTAACAAACCGGGCATCATGATACCGCTTTGCGAGGGATACCACGGACTCCCTGCTTCTGTGACGCATACAGTGCCCGTGAAGACGCGGCGTCTGACAGTACCCGCAGTTGTGCGGACAGCCGCGGGAGAGTTCAATGTATCCTTTCATCCGCGAAAACGATGGAAATGCATCGAGCCGCACCATGTAGTCCGGCTGATGATACCCGGCAGCTGATGCAACCCCGGGAATCTTTGAGGTGTCGGCACCTTTTGCGAGAGCGTCGAGAAGAAGCGGAAGAGCACGTTCCCCTTCGCCAACCACAACATAGTCTGCATCCTTTAAAACCTCCTGATACATGGCAGACGGGTGCGGACCTCCGGCGATTACTATAGCATCAAGAGACCTCATCTCTTCCGCGTACACAGCATAATTCAGACTGTTTAAACTGTAGCAGACAACATCAGCGCTTTGTATTCCCTTTTCATCTGCCGGGTCCAGAGAGTATCCTGCTGTTTCACAGGCGGCATAAAGAGCCGCATAGGAGTTTCGCGACGAGCTGATGTAGCGCCAGACGATGTTCATGGATTCCTTACGGGCCGGGGGTGAATTCAACTGTCCCTTCAAAACCGTTTACCGTGACCTCGGCACCGTCTTCCGGGAGGTCTCCATCTATCATATCCACAGCAGGAATCCCGGCTATTATGGCGCCCACAGCTACGATGGTTTCACACTGTTTTACAATGAATGCGGCAGGGGAGACACCGTTTTCCTTCAGCGCATAAATGACATATGACCCGACGGTCGACCCTTTCCCGCAGGGAAACGAGAGGACCTTTCCTGCGACCGATTTCCCGTAAAGCGGGTGATTCGTATCGATAATCACCCCGGTTTTTGCATCTATCTGTCCCAGAAATGAGATTGGAACATCAGTAGAGAGAAGAGAGGCTTTCGCTTCTCCTTTTGAGATACTTCTTCCGGACAATAACATGTATACTAATTGAGCGGACAAACTTTAATACTTTCACATACATATCAGATAGTATGCTTGATGAACACCTCTACTCCCTCTCGGTTAACGGACGGATTCTGACCTCCGTTCTTATGCTGAAAGGGGCAGAAACCGCGTATGCATACGGCTACCTGAAAACGGAGGGGATTCTGCAGCCAGAAGAAATCGAATCCGTTATGGTTGACGACCCTGATATTAGTGTATTAACCCGCGATACCCGGCAGGTCCTCCTTCCGAAAAAAACCGTCGTCTCCGGCTGCGGGGGGACTGCATCCTATCTGGATGCATCAAAACTTCCGGTGCTTGATTCGTCATTGCAGCCGGCAGATATCCCGTTAAATGGTTTTTCCTTCTCCGGGGATGTCATCAGCAAAGGAGGATTTTCAGCGGCAGTCCTTGCCGGAAACGCCCGATTTTTGGCAGATGATACGGGACTTTCCCAGGCCGCAGATAAAGCCATAGGTTCTTCCCTGATGAAAAAAACAGACTTATCCTCCGCGGTTCTGGTAATCTCCGGCAAAACATCCGCTGATATCGTCAGAAAAGCCCTTTTTGCCGGAATTCCTGCTGTCGTTTCAAAGTATCCGGCAACAACACTTGCAAAATCTATGGCAGATGCCGGACACCTGACTGTTATCTGCGAGCCTTCCCTATAGATACTACCAAAACATTCTTTTTTTCATCTAATATATACGTTCAAGCCGTCAGGTTTATCTCTGAGTGAGGAAAGACATATAGATGAATTAACGACCAGATATGATTACCGAAGAAGAAGTCAGACATATATCAGCCCTCGCTGACATTACGGTCCCGGAAAACGAACTCAAATCGTTTACCGAATCGTTCAATGCCATTCTCGGGTACTTTGATATACTAGACACACTTGAGATTGAAGGAAAACTTGAACGCAGGCTTGTCAATGTTTTCCGCGAGGATGAACCGACAGAATCCCTGTCACAGGAAGATGCGCTGAAGAACAGCCATGAACCGGAAGACGGATACATCCGGGCCCCGAAGGTGATTTGAAATGGAAGACGCATATCATGCATTTCTGACCCAGACAGAACTTCCGCAGGAGGCAGGAACCGAAGGAGGAATCCTTTCAGGCATCCGCGTGGCAGTAAAGGATAATATCTCGACAAAAGGGATTGAAACAACCTGCGCCTCAAAAATTCTGAAGCAGTACATCCCTCCGTATGATGCGACGGCTGTCGCAAAGCTTAAGGCGGCAGGAGCTGTTATCGCCGGAAAAACCAACATGGATGAGTTTGGTATGGGTTCTACGACCGAAAACTCGGCATTCGGCCCTGCCTTAAACCCGAGGGATATTACCCGTGCAACAGGCGGGTCATCCGGCGGGTCTGCAGCAGCAGTCGCAGGAGGACTTGTTCCGATGGCTCTCGGGTCCGATACAGGGGGCTCTATCCGCTGTCCTGCCGCATGGTGCGGTATTGTCGGCTTAAAACCATCCTATGGCAGAGTAAGCCGGTTCGGACTGATTGCCTATGCCAACTCATTTGAGCAGATTGGTCCGATGGCAGCAAATGTATCTGACTGTGCAAAGCTTTTCTCTGTCATCACAGGCGGAGACAAAAAGGATTCTACCTCTGTGGACAAGCCGTATGACTTTGCAGGACTTAATCCCGGGATTAAGGGTAAAGTTATCGGTGTCCCGAAAGAATACTTCGCAGAGGGTGTCGACCCTGAAGTAAAAGAAACAGTAAAAGCGGCCATATCCTGCCTGGAGTCACTTGGAGCTGTCATCAAAGAGGTTTCAATTCCTTCCATGAAGTATGCGCTTGCCGCATATTATGTGACCTGTACCTGTGAAGCATCCTCGAATCTGGACAGATTTGACGGTGTCAGATACGGTGAAATTGCCCCTGAGATGAACCTTCCCTGGCATGATGCCTACACAAAGGTCAGAACCGCAGGATTCGGGCCTGAGGTCAGACGCAGGATTCTCCTCGGGACATTTGCGCTTTCCGCCGGATACTACGGCAAATACTATGTGAAAGCACGGTACGCACGGCAGAAAATAGCCAAAGAGTTTGCAGAGGTCTTAACCGGATGCGACATGCTCGCAGGACCTACAATGCCAAACACCGCGCCAAAACTCGGCGAACTGATGAAAAACCCGCTTGAGATGTATCAGGCAGATATTCTGACCGTTCCGGCAAATATCGCGGGCATTCCGGCAATTTCTGTTCCCTGCGGTACAGTCCGCGGACTTCCTGTTGGTCTTCAGCTGATGGGCAGAATGTATGATGAGGAGACGATTTTAAACGCAGCTCTCGCGTTTGAGGAGGCGAACAAATGACCGGGGATGACTTTCAGGTAATTATAGGCCTTGAGGTGCACTGCCAGCTCAATACGAAGACAAAGCTCTTCTGCAGCTGCTCGGCAGATTTCCGCGCCGATGCACCAAACACCCATGTCTGTCCGGTCTGTCTGGGACTCCCGGGAGCCCTTCCGGTCTTAAACAAAAAGGCCGTTATGTATGCCTTAAAGGTCGCAAAGGCATTAAACTGTACAATCCCTGAGGAGGGAGAGTTCTGCAGAAAGAACTACTTCTATCCTGACCTGGTAAAAGCCTACCAGATTACCATGGGAGATGATCCGCTTGCTGTCGGAGGATATATCGAAATCGAGGACGATGCCGGAAACCCCAAGGTGGTAAATCTTACAAGAATCCATGTGGAAGAAGACCCGGGCCGTCTCGTACATATGGGCAACAAAGAACGCGGTTATTATACACTGGTCGATTATAACCGTTCGGGAATTCCGTTAATTGAAATGGTAACAGAGCCTGAGCTTTCCTCACCGAAGGAGGCACGGCGGCTCTTAAACAAGCTGAGAGCAACTCTTGAATACCTTGATGTCTTCGACCCGGAAAAGGAAGGATCACTTCGTGTTGATGCAAATATCTCCATCAAGGGACATGAACGTGTTGAAATCAAGAACATCTCCTCCTACAAGGGCGTGGAAAAGGCACTGACCTTTGAAATTACCCGTCAGAAGAATCTTATCAGAAGAGGCGGAGAGATTGTCCGCGAAACAAGACATTTCCAGGAAGGAAAGGGCACTACCACCTCCGCACGTTCCAAGGAGACGGCAAACGACTACCGCTACTTCCCGGAGCCGGACCTTCCGGTTATCCGCGTTGCCGACTGGCTAAAGGATATTACCCTGCCGGAACTTCCGGATGCACGCCGCGACCGCTTTATGCAGCAGTACGGTATCGCGGCAAGTCACGCAAGAACTCTTACCGGTGACTTAAAACTTGCCGAGTTTTATGAGACGATTGCAAAGGAGGGGGCAGCAATTGCCGCCTCATGGACTGCCGATGTGTTAATCGGGGAGCTGAACTACCGTGATATGGCGGTATCGGAGGTTTCCGGGCACGCGGCAGAGTTTGCAGAGCTGATAGCACTTGTCCGTGACAAAAAGATTACGGACAAGGCAGGTATCGAGGTGCTTCGTGTCTGGCTTGATGCCATCCACAAAGAGGGTAAATGCGAAAAGCCGGCAGAAATTGTCACGCGGCTCGGACTTACCCGCGAGTCGGGAGAGTCTTTCAGAGGTATTGTTGAAGCAATCCTTGAGAAGAATCCGCAGGCGGTCGCAGACCACAAGGCAGGTAAAAAAGGAGCATTAAACTTTATCGTCGGACAGGTCATGAAAGAGACAAAAGGGAAATCAGATCCCCGGGAAATCCATGCCATGATTTCTGAAATTTTAGGAGAATAAACAGATGCATTTAATTGTTGCAGAAAAAGCCTTAGTGGCTGAGCGTATCGCCGAGTTCCTTGCAGGACCGGGTAAAAAAGTACAGACTGTACGTGACGGGAATACCGTGCACCATATTGTAGGTGATACGGTTGTCATGGGTCTTAAAGGACATGTGGTAGAACTTGACTTTACTGAAGGGTACACCAACTGGAGATCAGCAGAGTTCACCCCGAAGAGTCTGATTAACGCAGAGATTGTAAAGCGGGTATCTGAGGGGAAAATTGTTTCCCTTCTGAAAAAATCCGCAAAAACCGCGGATAAAATCACCATTGCGACCGACTATGACCGGGAAGGAGAGCTTATCGGAAAGGAAGCGGTAGAGCTCATCCGTCCGGTAAATAAGACGGTTACTATTAAGCGTGCACGTTTCTCGGCAATTACCAAAGAAGAAGTGCTGTCTGCGATTGAAAACGCCCGGGATCTCGATGTGAATCTGGCAGAGTCAGGCGAGTCGCGTCAGGTTATTGATCTGGTCTGGGGTGCCTCTCTTACCAGATTCCTTACTATTGCCGCACACCGTGCCGTAGGAGATGTGCTTTCCGCAGGACGTGTGCAGAGCCCGACGCTTGCGATGATTGTGGATAAGGAACGCGAAATCGAGGCATTTGTGCCTGAAAAATACTGGATGCTTACCGTTGCCGCATCAGCTGACGGACATCAGCTTGAGGCGCGGCATGCACATGGGAAGTTTACCGACAAAGGCGAGGCTGAAAAGGCATTTGCAGCAACCAATGCCCCGCTGAAGGTATGCGAAGTCATTACCGGAACAAAGACCGACAGGGCTCCCGCTCCGCTTGATACGACTGCATTAATTGTCGGTGCCGGAAGGCTTGGAATTTCCGCATCGTCTGCCATGACACGGGCGGAAGAGCTCTATATGCGCGGATTTATCTCCTATCCGAGAACTGATAACACCACGTACCCGAAGAGTCTGAATACGGCAGAGCAGCTTACGATGCTTTCTGCGGGTGTGTTTGCTGCTGATGTAAAGTATGTGCGGGAGAATATGCGTGCAGTACCAACCCGCGGCAAAAAGCAGACAACCGACCATCCGCCAATTTATCCGACCGGAGCCGCGACTCCTGCAGATATTCCGGATGTTGTAACATGGAAGCTCTATGAGTTTGTGGTAAGACGGTTCTTTGCAACACTTTGTAACGATGCGGAATGGGAGACTATGAAGGTAAACCTGTCTGCCGGATCGGAGCCGTACACGATTACCGGCGGAAGACTTGTAAAACCCGGATGGAGAAACATCTATCCGTACAGCAAGGCAGAGGAGAATGTGCTTCCGAAGATGGCCGTCGGCGATTCGCCCGAGTTCATTGACCGGAAGATGGAGGAAAAGGAAACCCTTCCGCCGGCACGTTACTCGCAGAGCAGGCTTATCCAGCAGATGGAAGAGAATGGTCTTGGTACCAAATCAACCCGTCATGATGTTATCGGGAAGCTGATTAGCAGAAAGTATATCGAAGGTAACCCGTTAAAGCCCACAATTGTCGGGCGTGCCGTGACAGAGACTCTTGAAAAGTATGCTCCGACGATTGCACAGCCGGATATGACAAAGACGCTTGAAGAGCACATGGCTGACATTACAACCGGCAGCAAAACGCTTGAGTCGGTTTTAAGCGAGTCCCGGGGAATGCTTACCGCAACGTTCGAGAAGCTTGAGGCAAATGCGGTGGCAATCGGGGATGAGATTATGATGAAGACACGTGAGACGCAGAACATCGGTACATGCCCGGTCTGCGGCAAGGTGCTTTCCATTAAGCGGGTCAAGGGACGGCAGTTTATCGGGTGTTCCGGATATCCCGAGTGTACCTTTAACATCAGCCTTCCTCCGGTGAACTGGGGTAATGCAGTAAAGATTGATGATGTCTGTGAAGTGCACAATGTGCATCATGTCCAGCTTTTAAGAAAAGGAAATCCGCCATGGAAGCTCGGATGCCCGGTATGTTCCCATATTGAGACGGGAAAAGGCGTTTTGAAGATGATGCCCGGTATCACCGATGCAGATGTTGCAAAGCTGAATGCTGCACATATCTATACTGCCTATGATTTCCAGAACATCCCTTCAGAGAAGGTTGCAGAGCGTCTGCAGATTTCACCGGAAGCCGCAGCCAGGCTGAAGGCGGATGCCGAGGATGTTATTGAGGCGCTCCGGATGGCAGCAGAGCTGAAGCGGTTTGTCGCCCCTCTGATTCCTTTCAAGAGGAAGCGTTCCGCCGGGTCTGTGGTTAACGCGATGCGGAATGACGGTATCAGGGATATCTATGCTCTTGTCAAAGTAAAGCCGGCTGATATGGTGAAGTACGGTGTTACCGAAGAGGAGGCAAAAACAGTGCTTGAAGCGGCGGCAGCAGAGGTTAATTCCCGGAGAATGAAAGAGACGGGTGTTGCTGCAGTGTCTTTGAAGAAGTATATCGCGGCAGGGTATGATACGCCTGAAAAGCTTGCGGCAGATACGGCAGACAAGATCTCCGCAAAGACCGGTGTTTCCGTTCCGACGGTGATGCGGCACTTAAAGGCTGTTTCCGCATATCTGAATCAGCAGTAAAGAATGCCGCAGATTGATATTGTTCTCGTCGAGCCGCTCTATGAGGGTAACATAGGCTTTGCCTCCCGTGTTATGAAGAACTTCGGGTTCCATAATATGGTGCTCATAAATCCTCCGAAGATGACAATTGAGGCGGAGGCGCGGGCGTCACATGCAAAGGATGTTCTGCACAATGCAGAACGTCTGACCCTTGACGAGGTGTTTGAGCGAAGCGACATCTCTGTTGCAACAACGGGAGGGCTTTCCAAGTCGGTGTCTCATCCGATGCGGATGCCCTATTATTCGCCGGCGGAGCTTCGCGATATTGTCCGTGGTGTTGACGGCAGGGTGTCGATTCTTTTCGGACGGGAGAACTGGGGGCTGAATAATGAGGAGATTGCCCGCTGTGATATTGTGTGTACGATTCCAACCGCGGAGGAGTATCCGATTATGAATATTTCTCATGCGATTGGTGTTGTCTGTTATGAGCTCGCACATCTTCCGCGGGGTGAGTATGCGCTTGCAAGTTACCGGGAGATGGAGGGGCTCTATCAGCATATCGGGGAGTTTCTGGGAGAGATTGAGCATCCGGTTGAAAAGCGTGAGGCAACGCTGCTTCTCGCAAAACGGATTTTCGGGCGGACACGCCTTACGGTCCGTGAGGCGAGTACGATGCACGGGATTTTACGAAGAGCAGAGCGGATGATGCGGATTGCTCGGGATGAGAAGTATCCGGCGGAGGTTGTGCCGGGTGCTGAGGATGAGGAGTAAGGAGCAGGGTTTTCTTTTTTTCCGAGGCTGATGGTGACATAAAGCCGGGAGACCACGGCTCTTTCGGGGTGTCTTTTATGTGTCGTCCTGTAACTGACGGTGTGTATGACAAGGGGCGAACGCAGTGAGTCGTGAGCAGGCCGAAGGCATGCGTATGATGAGGCAAGACGCAGATCCCCGCAGAGAACGCACGCCCTGCGGTCGTGCTCCAGCTGCAATGCCAGAGGCGTGCAACGCTGCGTGCCGAAGGCACAGCAGCAGCTTCGAGCCTTCGGCTCTCGCAAATCTCGGGGTGCTGGCGGGCTGCCGAGGAGAACAAAGAGAATCAAACCTAAAAAAGAAAGAATCTTTCTGTTTATTCGGTGGCCATAGCTTCTACCGGGTTGAGATTTGCTGCATGAAGGGCCGGATAGAGTCCGGCAAGCACACAGACGGCAACTCCTATGAGAATTCCTATCGGGATGTAGCAGAATACTGTTGGTGCAAGCATCAGTGACAGGGAGTCTGTCATCAGATACAATACAATAGGCCCTGCTATGCATGAAATTACCACTCCTATCAACGCTCCGATAAATCCGATGATTCCCGCCTCGTAGATGAACATCTGGAGAATCTGTCTTTTGAACGTTCCGATACTCCGGAGAATACCAATTTCACGGGTGCGCTCCTTTACGGACATCAGCATTACATTTACAATGGCGACCGCTGCAACAACGAGTGAGATGGAACTTAAGGCAATACGGAAGATGCTGATCATGTCCAGAACATCATTTAAGGAATCAATGGTGTCGAAACTGTTCGTAATTGTTACCTTGTCATCGGAGTCTTTGTATGCCTTTCCATTCATCTTCCGTTCAATCGCATTCTCCATCGGTTTCAGGAGGTAGGGGTCATCCACAATTACCATGCACATACCATAGAGATTATCATTGGTTCCGAGCAGGTTGCGGTGCAAATCAATGGTACCGAACAGCATGCAGAGATCCTGCGACATTGCCATCATTTTGGTCATCGTAGAGGATTCCATAATACCTACTACACGCAGTGTGGTTTGCTCTCCTGATGCGTTTGTTGTAGATAACCTGCTGTTGACATGGAGATTGTGCCGCTCGGCATATTCGCTTAGAATAACGACAGATCCCGGACTTTTCGGAAGTGTTCCCGCTTCGAGTCTGTCCCCTATGACTTTTTCGAGACCGTCTTCACTTATCCCGAGAACCATAGCATACGCTCCGTCTCTCCCCGCCTTCACATTTTTGTATCCGGAGTTAGCCACTGCAATGGTGTAATCTGTTGAAACCGATTTAACTGCGGATTCAATGTCATTGATATCTTTTTCAGAGAGTCCCCTCACTACGTTTCCGTCGATGTGTTTTTCCTCAATCGATGAAATCATCAGGGAGTTTGCGGAGTCAGCAATGGTGTCATTGATATTTTCCTGCAGACCTGCCCCTACCATTCCAAGAGCACAGATTGTAAAGACACCTATGATAATACCTACCATTGAGAGGATTGTTCTGAACTTGTTCAGCTTTAAATTGCGCAGTGCCAGGGAAAAAACCATGCTGCTCATGATACAATCTCACCGTCTTTAATAATGATAGTCCTGTCTGCGTATTCTGCAGTTTCAGGGTTGTGGGTTACCATAAGTACTGTTCTTCCTTCTTTGTGGAGGCCGCTTAATATCTCCATAATCTGCAGGCTCATCTTTGAATCAAGGTTTCCCGTCGGTTCATCGCATAACAGAAATGTCGGGTCGTTTGCCAGTGCCCGGGCAATTGAAACCCTCTGCTGCTGCCCTCCTGAAAGCTCGAACGGCGTGTGCTGCATGCGGTCTTCCGGGATTCCTACCATATTGAGCAGTTTTTTAACCCGTTCCGAGTGATCCTTTTTTCCGTACCGCAGAAGGAGCGGATACTCCACATTTTCATATGCAGTAAGGAGGGAGATTAAGTTGAATTTCTGGAAGATAAACCCGACGGTATCCCGGCGATGAATTGTCAGTTCATCATCCGACATATCTGTGGTCGCCACTCCGTTAATTTTTACAACCCCTGATGTCGGGACATCAAGACAGCCTATAATATTCATAAGTGTGGATTTTCCTGAACCGGAAGGCCCCATGATGGCGACAAATTCTCCTTTCTTTACGGAGAAATTAACATGGTTCAGGGCATAAACGTCTCCTGCAGGCATTCTGTATACCTTGGTGACGTCACGCAGTTCCACTACTGGAACATCAGTCATTATTATCTCCGGTTACTGTTTCTTTCCTTTTGATTTTACGATTTTTCTCACAATGGCAAAGATGATAAGACCCGCGACTACGATAATTATAATTGTTACAACAATACTCGCAGTATTGTCAACCTCCTCTATAATCAGATGGTTTGCCAGATTTATCTGATGTTCTTCTGTTATTGTGTTAAGGTTTGAGTCCTTATATGTGGTAATAAGAGTTAAAATGCCATTTTGAGGAGGAATAAAGGTAATCTCAAAGCCGGCAAGATCGTCTGCATCAAGATTTCCAATCGGGTATGTCACGTAGGGGCCGATATCCCCTCCTTCAACTGATGTTACGTGAAGGGAATTTGCTGTGGAGAAACCAAGATTATGGATATCTCCGGTCAGAATGTAATAGTAGTCGCTTTCAGCAACTTTAATGTTCGTAATTTCAAGGTCTGCACCTAAATCCATTACCTTAAGTACAAACGGCTGCTTTAAATCGTAGAGGGAACCGTTGTTTGTCTGAACACAGATGGTTGCATAGAAATTTCCTGTTTTATCCCCTACTTTAAGCGGAATAGGAACCTGCAGGGTCTGAGCCGGTGCAACGGTGAACGGGAGATTTCTCCAGTTTGCTTTTGTAGCGGTAATTCCTTTGTCATCCTCATAATATTTTATAAAAATATTTTCGAGTTTGACCGCTTTTGCGCCGTTGTTTGTTATACTTACAGTAAGGACACCTTCTTCATTCGGTTCATATACCGGAATTTCACGATCGAAAGAGTAGTCGGTAATTGCAAGTGTTGTTCCGGAAAATGGTATCATTATAGTACTATCCTGTACCTGTGTGTCTGTAAGTACGGCAGAAACCGGTGCCGCAATGCATGCCAGAAGAAGTAACGCCGCAACAAGTGCGGTGACTGCTGATTTAAGTTTCATGTCTTTATTATTTGTGGGGGAGTTAATAAATAGGTTATGTAACGGTTACCTGTAACAACTTATTCTATTCTGACGGAAAACTACTTATGCCGGCGAGGCACTCTACCTTTATTTCAAAAAAATAATGCTTTGAAACCATCATCCCATAAGAATACCTGCTCAAAAATACGAAAATATAAGTACCTTTAAGGGTAACACAATTTAATGAATAGTCCGGTTGAAGACGACGGGGAGTTTCTCTCGAAAATGAGACAGCTTGGTCTCTCGGAAAACGAGGGAAAGGTGTATTATATCATATTTCACCTGAAATCAGCATCTGTCAAAGATATTTATGCATTCAGCGGTGTTCCAAGGAATAAAATATACAGTGTTTTAGCATCCCTTGAGACGCGCGGGTTTGTGGAAAACAGCGGGGGAAAACCGGTCAGATATGCTGCAGTTGATACAAAAAAGATTTTTGACCGGTTACGTGCCGAGTCCATTAATGTCTATAATACAATCGAAACGTACCTGAATAACTTTGAGCGGCACAATAATATCCCGGACCGGATGTCCCTTAAATCCTATGAGCTGTCTTCCGGGTGGGTGGTTGAGACACATCTGCAGAACCTCTGTTCAAAATCAAAGGAAGAGATGGTGATATTCGTAAATGATATGGAATATTTTAAGAATCATTTTTCCGACAAAGCCCTGAAGCAGCTGTCCCGGCGTCTTTTCCTCAGAGTCCTCGTTGCAGACCCCGTTTTTGCGGAGCAGATTCCTCTCCCCTGCTATCTGTTAAGTCAGGATATCCTGAAACAGATTGGGACCGCGGATGACTTTGTTCAGAAGATTCACAGTGAAAACCGTATTATCTGCCTCTCGGACCGGACAGAGATGCTGAGCATAAATATGACAGAGCGCGGGGTAACAGGGACGGTTATCTATTTCCGGAAACAGACGATGTTTTCCTTAATTTATGCAGCTCTATTTGCTCATCTTACAGAGGTCAGGAAGTGACAGTTTCTAAACCCTAATATCCTATCCCGTCATACCTAATACACAGTTATGAAGAATCTCGAGGTAAAGGGGGCGCGGCAGCACAATCTCCAGAATATTTCCGTGACAATCCCCCGTGACAAACTAACGGTAATTACCGGAGTCTCCGGCTCGGGTAAATCCACTCTTGCGTTCGATACGATTTATGCAGAGGGGCAAAGGCGGTATGTCGAGTCGCTTTCTGCCTATGCGCGGCAGTTTTTAGGGCAGATGCGAAAGCCTGATGTTGACTCCATTGACGGGCTTTCCCCTTCCATCGCGATTGAACAAAAGACCACCTCGAAAAATCCGCGTTCAACAGTGGGGACCGTTACCGAAATATATGATTATCTCCGCCTTTTATTCTCCCGCATCGGTGTGCCCTACTGTCCGAAGCATCATGTAAGAATTGAGGCAAGAAGCCCTGCACAGATAGCTGATGCGGTAATGACGGATTTTTCAGGAATGGTTACTGTGCTTGCTCCTGTCGTCAGAAAGAAGAAAGGAACGTACGAGCAGCTGTTTCGCGATTTAAACGCGGACGGTTTTACCCGGGTGCGTGTCGATGGAGAGATTTACCGTACTGACGATGAGATAAAACTCGGACGCTACATTATGCATAACATCGATATCGTAATCGACCGGTGTGATGCATCGGACCGTTCGCGTATCAATGAGGCGGTGGAAAAGGCGCTGGAACATGCTGAAGACGGTCTTGTGTATGTATCATCCGGCGGAGATGCAAAAGATGCCGTCTACTCCGCAAAAATGGCGTGCCCTGTCTGCGGCATGTCGTTTGAGGAGCTTCAGCCGCGTATGTTCTCCTTTAACAGTCCGTTCGGGGCGTGCCCTACCTGTAATGGTCTCGGGTTCCAGATGATTTTTGACCCCGATCTGATAATCCCGGATAAGAGTCTCTCGATTTCCGAAGGGGCGGTTGCCACCTATAAAAATTATTTTGACGGGTTCCGTGTCCAGTATCTGAAAGGAGTAGGAGATTATCTCGGTTTTACTCTGATGACACCTATCGAAGAGCTTACCGAAGAGCAGTACAACGGGCTGATGTACGGAACGGGAGATGCAAAGATTCATTTCAAACAGAGTTCCCGGAATGCCGAGTTCGCCTATCATGGAACATGGGAGGGTCTCCTTCCGCAGGTAGCCCGTCTGCACTCCGAGTCAAAGTCTGATTACCGGAAGGCAGAGCTTGAAAAGTTCATGCGGATTCTTCCCTGCCCGACATGCCATGGGAAGCGTCTGAAAGAGTCGGTGCTTGCGGTAAAAATCGCCGGAAAATCCATCGCTGATGTAACAGATATGTCGATTGATGATGCCCTCTCCTTCTTTGACAGCCTTGAGCTGACGGAAAAAGAGGGAGAGATTGCACGCCTGATTCTTCGCGAGATTCATTCGCGTCTTACCTTTCTGCAGGAGGTTGGTCTCGGATACCTTACGCTTTCGCGCAGTGCCGGGTCGCTGTCCGGAGGGGAGGCGCAGCGTATACGCCTTGCGACGCAGATTGGTTCCAATCTGATGGGGGTTTTGTACATCCTTGATGAACCTTCCATCGGTCTGCACCAGAGGGATAACCAGAAACTGATAGCAACCTTGAAACATCTGCGTGACCTCGGGAATACGGTAATTGTGGTCGAGCATGACGAAGAGACCATCCGCGCTGCGGATTATGTCATTGATATAGGGCCTGGTGCCGGAATTTACGGGGGAAAAATAACCGCTGCTGGTACACCCATGGAGATTTCCAAAGCAAAAGACTCGCTTACCGGGAAGTATATTTCCGGAGAGTATGCAATTCCGGTACCTGCATCCCGCAGAACATCCGGTTCATATCTGACTATTTCCGGATGTACGGAAAACAATCTGAAGAATGTGACTGCAAAGATTCCGCTCGGGACTCTGACAGTAATCACAGGAGTCTCCGGCTCGGGAAAGTCCACGCTGATTTATGACACACTTTATCAGGCGCTCAGACAAAAACTTCATCAGTCAAAGGAAACACCGGGAGCTTTTAAATCTCTTTCCTTTGACGGCAAACTTGAAAATGTCATTGTAATTGACCAGTCTCCTATCGGCAGAACTCCGCGTTCCAATCCTGCGACATATACCAAGGTATTTGATGACATCAGAAAGATATTTGCGGAAACGAAAGAGGCAAAAATCCGCGGGTACGGTCCCGGGCGCTTTTCATTCAATGTGAAAGGAGGGAGGTGTGAGGCCTGTTCCGGAGACGGTGTGATGAAGATTGAGATGAACTTCCTCCCGGACGTGTATGTGGAGTGTGAGGAGTGTAAAGGGACGCGCTACAATGCAGAGACGCTTGAGGTGAAGTTTAAGGGAAAGTCTATCTCGGATGTTCTGAATATGAGTGTGGATGAGGCTCTTGAGCTTTTCTCAGCTCATCCGAATGTGACGGCGAAGCTGCAGACATTAGCGGATGTGGGTCTCGGCTACATCAAACTCGGGCAGAGTTCTACCACCCTTTCCGGGGGCGAGGCGCAGCGGATTAAGCTTACCCGTGAGCTTGCGAAACGCTCCGGCGGAAAGACCGTCTACATTCTTGATGAACCGACAACCGGTCTGCATTTCCATGATGTGAAAAAGTTAATCGGCGTTCTTGACAGTCTGGTTGAGAAAGGAAACACGGTCATTGTCATTGAGCATAATCTTGATGTGATTAAGTCCGCAGATTATATTCTTGATTTGGGACCGGAAGGGGGAAGTGCAGGCGGACAGATTATTGCGAAGGGGACGCCTGAGGAGGTGGCGCGGGTGAAAAAGAGTTATACCGGTCAGTTCCTGAAGCAGATGCTGAAGTAATCTGTTCGGAACCGGTTTTTATTTTTGATATATCCGTCTCTGGTTACAGAATCAGTTCATTTCCGGGATGCAGCAGCTCAACCTTCATCGCGGTTGTCTCTTCGATTGCTTTCTTAAACCCGGTTAAGTCCTGCTGTATCGCAGGGAAAGTATTATAATGCATCGGAATTACCAGAGGGGCTCCCACAAACTCAGCAGCAATCATTGCTTCCGTTGGTCCCATAGTGTAGAGACCGCCTGCAGGAAGGAGAGCCGCATCCGGGTGATAGAGCGTTCTGATGAACTTCATATCCGGGAACAGCCCGGTGTCTCCTGCATGATAGATGGTAAGACCTTCTGTGCGGATAATAAACCCGCACGGCTCACCCATATAGACAGGGACACCGTTTTCCATAACAGAGCTGGAGTGCTCCGCGCGGACCATGGTTATTTCGATGTCTCCTTCGGTCACCGTCCCTCCGATGTTCATCCCTCTTGCATCAACCCCCTTGGCTGACAGCCATGAGGCAAGTTCATGGATTGCATACACACGTCTGAACTTTTCGGGATGTTCTCCCATGTGGTCTCCGTGGGCATGGGTTAAGAGCACGATGTCCGCGTCGATTTTATCCCCGAGCGGCATCGGATCGATGACAATTTTTTTCGAAGCAGATATAATAAAACAGGAGTGGCCTGCGTAGTGCAATTTCATGTGAATTAATACGGGGAGAGCAGATATATTTGTTTCTATACGGCATCTGTGTATGATACCCGGCCGTGCCGAATACCCGGGTGTTTCTGAACACTGACATCCTCCCCCTTTTATAAGGTTCAAAAACAAATATAATAACATATATGACGCTCGGCACAGATATATCAAAATCAATCGAACGTGTGGTTGACCGCGACATCCGCGTCATGCACGTCTGCGGAACACACGAAGCAGCCATTGCAAAATACGGAATCCGCTCCGTCATTCCAAAGCAGTTTAAAATCGTCATGGGTCCCGGATGCCCGGTCTGCATCACCCCGCAGGGGGAAATCGATGCGGCAGTCCAGCTTGCGGAACGCGGCAACATCGTCTGCACCTACGGTGACCTTCTGCGTGTTCCGGGGACAAAGACATCTCTTGAGCATGTGCAAGGTGACGTAAGAATCGTGCAGGGGGCAGCAAAGGCCGCAGAAATCGCGCGGCAGAATCCGGATAAAGAGGTTTCCTTCATCTCGGTCGGATTTGAAACAACAGTGCCGACGGTTGCTGCAACCCTCCTTTCAAACCCTCCGGAAAACCTGAGTATTCTCGTCTCCCACCGTCTGGTGCCCCCTGCAATGAAATGGCTTATGTCGCAGGGGGAAGCATCGCTTGACGGTTTCATCCTTCCGGGGCATGTCTGTGCGGTCATGGGATATCATGAATATGAGCAGTTTAAGGTGCCCCAGGTCGTTGCAGGATTCGAACCGGAGGATATTCTGCTCGGTCTTTTAATGATTGCCGAACAGATTGAAAACGGCGAGGCAAAAGTTGAAAATGCCTACCCGCGCGTCGTAACCCGCGAAGGAAACGTAAAAGCCCAGCGTCTGATGAAAGAGGTCTTTGAACCTGCCGATGTGGAATGGCGCGGATTTCCGGTTATCCCGGACTCCGGTCTAAAGCTTAAACCGGAATTTGAACAGTTCGATGCGCAGAAAAAGTTTGACCTGACATTTGAAAAGGTCACGAAAAAAGCAGGCTGCATCTGTGATAAAGTGCTCCGCGGCATTGCAGACCCGACAGACTGCAAACTCTTTGGAAAGGTCTGTACGCCCAGAATCCCTGTAGGTCCCTGCATGGTCTCACACGAAGGAGCATGCAAAATCTGGTATCAGTACAACCAGAGAAAACAGCAATAATCCGGAGCGGCAGTGATATGACGTTCCATCCGACCAACAATCCTTTTTTCTGGCAGCAGACGGCAGATGCGTGTTTTGCTGACGGGCGGTATGAAAAAGCGGCAGAGGCCTACTTAAGGCTCTGCGGGATGACCCCGGGAGATGCCAAAGCATGGGAAGGACGCGGCAAATCCCTGTTAAACCTTGAGCGGTTTTTGGATGCCGCTGATGCATTCGAGCGGGCACTTGCCATCTCCCCTGATGATGCAGAGACAGTAAATCTGCTCGGAAAAGCGTATCAGGGTATCGGGGATGCTGAAAAAGCTGCTCTTTGTTTTGTGCGGGCAGCAGAACTGGAAGGGAAAAAAGA
>JAUNXT010000001.1:0-11206 GCA_030539655.1 Methanocorpusculum sp. | reverse complement strand
ATCTCCGGTCTGCACGCATCCTGCTGTGAGTGTTACAGCTGCGATGAGAAGGATTAATCCGATAACAGCTGCTTTGGTAGTGTTTTTCATATGATTCACCATACATATTATGCATTATATCTATAAATACATCTGAGTTGCACTGAAGTATGTGTGCCTCCCTGCCGTACCGTTTATTTGATGTTATCAGAAAACCAATACATATACAATGAAGAACAGCTTTGAGCGGGACATGGTCATCTGCATGAACAGATACTTCACCGAACACCGGAAACGCGGATTTGCCTACCGTTTAAAGCAGTCAACCTATAACACCCAGTACGTGGATATTATCGTGGATTCACGTGAACCCGGGTATTATCTCGCCATCGAATGCAAATCCCTTCTTGGAACGCGCCTTTCATTTTCGAGCAACTTTCATAAAGATAAAGACGGGGTGCACCAGATTGATAACATCTCAGGTTTTATTCAGTACACCGGAAGAGACGGCTATCTTGCCGCAGAATTCCGCGGAGGCAAAAAAAATGAGGCATATCTGATGCCGTGGAAGCTTGTCTTAGAGTATTTTGACTCGGCAGCCAGTATCCCCGTCGAAGCATTCAGAAACTGCATCTGCCTTGAACGGATAAACGGAGGATACCGTCTTCCTCCGGAAGGGCTGGTGACAGAATAATGCAGACAATTTTGTCATCTTCCTTCAAGGCCGTTATTTTTGACATGGATAACACCCTCTTTGATTTCTACTCCTGCATGAAGGCAGGGTGTGAGGCCGCTGTGTCATTTCTTGGAAAAGGAACTGCTGAGGAGCTTTACGGGTACTACTTCCGCGGCAGATACTCAATCGAAGACCACATGAATCTGCAGGAGTTCATGGAGATGCATGAGTGTTTTTCGATTGAGGCGTACTTTAAGGCCGCAGCGGTTTACAATGAAGCGAAACTGAATGCCCTGAATCCTTACACAGGCATCCCCACAACGCTTTCTCTTCTGAAAAAATGCGGATACAGGCTTGCAGTAGTAACAGACGCCTATACCTATGCTGCGGAGGAGCGTCTGAAAAAAACAGGGCTTGCTGAGTTCTTCGAAGTGTGCGTCGGGTATGACACCACAGGATATAAGAAACCGCATCATGCTCCTTTTGAATGTGTGCTGGACCTTCTCGACTGTAAACCGTATGAAGCAGTCTATGTCGGAGACTCAATGCGCCGCGACATTGAACCAGCATCTGCTGTCGGAATGACAGCAATTCACGCAAAATACGGAGACCGGCACGAAAACGAGGTGCGCCCGCGGCTGTATGCCGAGAGTCCTCTTGATATTCTGAGAATATTAAAAGTTGTGTGATAAGCGATACACAAAAAAGTAGAGATTTATTCCATGGAGATAGCGCCTGCGGGGCACTCATCAACACAGGTTTCGCAGTCGACACAGTCTGCTGCGTTAATTTTTGCTTTGTCGTTTTCGATTTCAATTGCTTCTGCAGGGCAGGCATCAACACAGGATGTGCATCCGGTGCATGCGTTAACATCAACTTTTGCTGGCATTTTTTTACACCTGTTTTTGTTTCTTATATATTTATCATAAAACGGGATATAGGTTTCTGTTTTTACAGACCTAAAACCTCTTTCATCGTGTACATTCCGGGTTTTGCATCCGCAGTCCACTCGGCTGCTTTTACTGCTCCGCGTGCGAAGACAGATCTGTCATATGCACGGTGAGTTAAGGAAATCGTCTCAAAGTTCTGATGGAACTGAACCGTGTGGTCTCCTACAACGTCTCCTCCGCGGATGACATGCACCCCGATTTCATCCTTTCGTTCGGTCATACCGCATCTGCCGTACATCTCCTCGGTCTTTCCTGTCTCCTCCTCTAAGATGCGCAGAATAGTTTTTGCGGTTCCTGACGGTGCATCCTTTTTGGCGCGGTGATGTGCTTCGATGACTTCAATATCATAGTCTCCGAGGCGTTTTGCCGCTTCACGGACCAGTTCCCAGAAGATATTCACTCCCATGCTGAAGTTTCCGGTCTTGACAACTGCGACATTTTTGACCGCTTCCTGTAACTCCGCTTCCTGTGCGTCGGTAAATCCGGTCGTGCCGATTACAAGATTTACTCCCTTTGCGGCGGCGATTTTTGCATTCTGCATTGTTGCCGCGGCAACGGTAAAGTCAATCATGACATCCGGATGTACCTCGTCAATGAATGCAGCGAGGTCCTGGGTTGTTACAACTTTTACTCCGTGTGCTTCTCCTGCAGTGATGTCGATTCCTCCTGCAAGTTCAAGATTCGGATTTCCTTTTACCATCTGTGAGATTACAGTTCCCATTCTGCCGTATATACCGCAGACAAATACTTTTGTTTTAGTCATAGTGTGCGAGCACCTCTTTTAATTTTTCAGTCATTTCAGGACTCAGTGAGTCGAGCGGGAGTCTTACATCCCCGCATTTAATCAGTCCGCGAAGCTCTGCCGCGCGTTTTACCGGGACAGGGTTTACATCCATAAACATCGCTTTGGAAAGTTCCATTAATTCGTAGTGCATCTCCATTGCGCCCTGTATATCCCCTTTCTTAAATCTGTTGTACATCTCAACCATACGCACGGGTTCGATGTTTGCGGTAACTGACACAACACCTTTTCCGCCGACGGAGAGGATAGGGAGTGTCAGTGAATCATCTCCGGATAAGAGAGTGAACGGTACGTCACGGTCAAGGTCTTTGATGCCGTTTATGATGGTCATCATCTGGTCAATGTTGCCGCTCGCTTCTTTTACGGCTACAATGTTTGGCATCGTCCGCGCCATTTCCAGAATCAGGTCAGGGGCGAGATTCTGCCCAGTTCTTCCCGGGATGTTGTAGACAATGGTCGGAAGACCGATGTCTGCCACCTTTTTGTAGTGTTTTAAGAGTCCCGAGCGGTTTGGTTTGTTGTAGTACGGGCTGATTAAAAGCACTGCATCTGCTCCGGCCTGTTTTGCACCGCGTGTCATGAGCAGTGCTTCTTCGGTATTGTTTGAACCGGTACCGGCAATTACCGGAATCCGGTTGTTTGCTGCAGATACTGTCTCTTCAATCACGCGGATGTGTTCCGCGTGCGTCATGGTTGCAGATTCTCCGGTTGAACCGCAGGCGCAAAGGCCGTGAACACCTCCTTTTATAACGTGTTCCACACAGTTTCTAAAACCCTCAAGGTCGAGGGATTTGGAAGCATCATTATGGAACGGAGTAATTAATGCAGGAATAATTCCTTCAAACATACTATAGTATTGGTTGTATCATTTAATGTAGTTTTGCATATTTTCCTGTTTTAAAAAATATCGTTTGTACAGGAATAGCTATGCTGTTCCTTTTCTTCCAACCAGAAAAAACAGCAGGAACGGGTAGACAACCCATTCCTGTTTAATAGGTTCGCAGGTAGTATCCTTTGGTATTTGGATTGGCAGAGATGAGCTGCATCCCGTCCTCAGAAAGAGTCAGATTAGATCTATAAAGATCAGTATTGGAGTTATGAACATCGAGATGATATACATTATTCCCTTTGTTTTCCCAGCTGAACACCAACATCTTCAGCAGCTCTCCATTTTCTCCGGCCCATGACTGGATCCCGGTGCCGTCAGAGAAAAAGATGTCAGTTGGCTGAGCATATGTCGCTTCCCCACTCGTACTCAGGAAGGCAGGGATGGTAAATTCAGAGTAGGTAAATATTCCAATGACGGGGTCATCCGGTGTTGTAGGATTAACTCTCACATATTGTCCGTTTACATCCAGATATGTGGATACCAGTTCATCTCCGTTTTGAGATAGGGTTAATTCCTCTGTAAATGTGGTGCCGTTTCCGTTCTGGACCAAAACCTGATAGAGATTGTTTCCTTTGTTCTTCCAGACAAATTGCCGTGGAGAAAGATCCTCGCCGTTCTCTGCCTTCCATTTCTGGAGACCAAGGCCGTTTTCATAAAAGATGTAACTCGGACGTGCCATGATGCCTTCGGGGTAATCTTTCAGATAATCTGCGTTGATAACGGCTGAATAGGTAAATGTTCCAATGACCGGATCAGTCACCGGAAGGTTGCTGGAACGTTTGTATTTTCCAGTTTCCCCGGAGACCAGCGGCACCAGTTCGGTTCCGTCTTCGGATAGTTCAGCATTTTCTGTATAGATGGTCCCGTCTCCCTCCATCATACTGATGTGATACTGGTTCTTTCCGAGGTTTTCCCAGAGGAAGATTATAGGCGGCAAAATCTCACCGTTTTCACCTCTCCACGTCTCTAAACCAAGACCTCCTGGATAGAAGATACAGGTTGGTGTTGCTATAACACCTTCAGTGTGTTCCGGCAGGAAATCAGCATAAAATGGTTCTGAGAAGATAAACGTCCCGATGATTGGGTCGTTTTCTGAATTGTCTCCGGTATTGGTTACACAACCGCTTACAGCGATAGCTGCGGCGAGCAGAAGAATAACCGGTAAAAGAATTTTAGCTTTCATCTCTAATCTATTTATTTTTCAGATTAATTAGTGTTCGTATGTGTTGTTATTTGAATGGATTTTAGCGAATCCTTCTCAATGGTCAGACACACTGTCTCATTGAAAAGATGCTTAACAGTTATCGCATCAGAATAATAAACGTCCTTACCGAAGAGATATTGTTTTTAAGCGAATGTTTATCAAAACAAATCCCGGTGGAAAAAGCCGGATAAAAAATAAAAAGGATGGAATATGCAGCTTTACTGCTGTTCGCCGAACACGTTTTCGTAAATCATGTCCGAGCCGGTTGCGTTCAGTCTTGCACGCTCTGCGGCTTCTTCTGCGAAACCAAGGACCGGGAGCTCCATGTCGACACCCGGCTTGTGGCCGAACATCTTTTCAAGCTCAACCTGCTGTGCGTGCATAAGAAGAGCGTTTGGAATCTCCATCGGACAAAGTTCCTGACACTGACCGCAGTTCACACAGGAGTCTGCAATGTGTGCGAATCTGATCATGTGGAACATGAAGTCCGGCGGCTGCTGACCCGGAGCAACTAAGTGCGGCTTTGCAGTGGAACACTCGACACAGTAACAGACCGGACAGTTCTCGATACATGCACGGCATGCAATACAGCGGGAGGTAATCTTCATAATCTTCTGAAGCTTCTCGGTTCCCTCACCAAGTGCTGCGAACTGCTTTGTCTGGCCTTTCTTACCCATCTTGATCATGACATTCTCAACTTTGCCTCTGATCTCAAGACCCTTCGGGTCCGGTGCACAGGTGGATAAGACCTTTGCGTTTACTGCTGCATCAAAGAGTGCTGCACCCTTCTCGGAACAGACCTCAACAAAGGTTGCCTTTCCTGCCTTATCGCCGAAGACACCCCAGTTACCGCAGGCTAAGTCTGCCTGGCGCGGAATCTTGGTTTCACAGCGCTGACAGTTGGATCTGCGGCCGAGGCCGACTTCTTCAAGCTCATCGATTTTGATACCCTTCTCCTGGTGTGCGCCTTTCTCATCGGTGTATTCGATGATGAACTGACCCTTGTCAATCTCTTCCTTAAAGACATTGTCCGGGTTTACACCATACTTCTCTGCAATCATTTCACGGGCAACAACCGGGGATACAGTACCTCCGCAGTTGACACCAATCATGATAACATTGTCAAGGTTAATCTGGTTGCGTTTTGCAAGTTCGTAGAAACCTTTTGCATCACAGCCCTTTACCGGGACTGCAATCTTCATGTCTTTTGCACCGTTTAAGTACTTCTTCACCATCTTCGGAATGAGAAGAGTACCACAGTGGAGTGAACCTGCAACCTTCGGAACTTCTGCCGGATCGGTAATGAGTTCGAGTTTTGCGTCGTAAACATCTGCACCCTTTGCAACTGCGAGGACTGCATCAACCATCTTGCTGGATAATGCGTACTGAAGTAATGTTGCAACGGCTCCTCCGCATTCTCCTTTGATTTCGGAAGAGTTAGTCCATGCGTAGAACATATCGCCTTTTGCTGACATTTTTAGGCCTCCTTTACATACGGACCGTCAACAGCCGGTTCCGCTGCGGCAAATGCCTTAACTTTTGCTTTGATTTCTGCATAGATTGCCTCTGCGTTCTCAAAGGCAATCTTTCCGCCGGAGATGAGCTTTACAATCTCGTACGGGGTAGGTATTCCCTCAGCCGGTGCTGCTGCTGCACGGACAATCTGGACACGGCCTTCCCAGTTGGTGAAGGTTCCACTGTACTGTGCGAAGGATGCCATCGGGATAACTACGGTTGCAATGTCGGTTAAGACGCTTGCATTCGATGCAACGACAACGAGGTTCTCAACCTTCTCAAGAATCGGGAGGAGGTCAAGGTAAAGTTCTGCGTCAACTTCCGGAGACTCTGCAAAGATGAGCATTGCCTTCGGTGCTGCTGCTGCTTTGAATGCGGATAAGGACGGAACACATCCTAAGAGTGCTGCACCCTTGCCGTTGTTGGTCTCGAAGAGAAGAGCGAACTTTGCTTTGTTTGCTGCTGCGAACTTCTCTGCATCTGCTGCAAGCGGGCTTCCTGCCATTGCAACAACAACTGCTGCCTTTGCACCCTTTACTGCTTCAGCGAATGCATCTGCAGTATCTGCAGTCTGGTCTGCCTGGACAGAGGAGTATCCTGCAGGTCCTGCGTAGAGGACTTTTGCGCCATTATCCTGTGCACGAAGGATGGTACCTCCGACAACCGGAAGCTTCTTCATGCAGTCATCAACAACAACAATAACATCTGCTGCTGCAATGTCTGCGAGTTTTGCATCGGACTTTGCATTGACATCGGTGAAGGTCTTAACCTCCTTTGCGCCAAGAACTTCGGTTGCCATGCGTTTTACTGCATAGATTGCCTCGTTGGTGAGTCTGGAGGATACATAGACCTCTGCTCCGGAGAGCTTCTGTGCTTCTGCAATTGCTGCGTCGAGGGTTGCTTCTGCTCCCTTGATGCTTGCCTTTTCAATGCGGAAGTCAGCGATTGCTTTTGCAGTGTGGAGACCTCTGGTACAGAGCTTTCCGCGGTTCACTGTCGAGCGGTGATACGGTGCAACACCGGAAACTCCGGCATCTGTTGCAATCAGGTTCAGGCCACAGCCTGTTCCGCAGAAGGGACAGGTTGTAGCAGTGTACTTAAGCTGCATGTACTATTATGTATCAATCTGAATATATTTAAACATGGGGCAGTATTGTAAAATACTGGTGGGCATTTCCCGCCTGACCTGCGAATCGGAGGAAGATTCGGGTGAAGCGCGCGAGAGTCTTCTTGGTAAAATAAGCTTAATCCTTGTTTTGATTTGAAAAATATTGGGTAAAAATAATTGTTTTGAAAATCAGGCGGTTATTTGTCAACCAGCACCCGTTCAGAGTGAGTGTAGACAGTAAATCTTCCCCCGCGGGCAAAGCAGACAAGGGTGATACTCCATTTGTCCGCGGCTGCAATTCCTGATGCTGTGGCAGCTGCCCGCGAGATGACAACCGGGATTCCTGCACGTGCCGCAATCTCCACCATATCCTGCGGCTGACGCCCGGTTGAAACGAGGATGCACTCTTTCGGAGGGAGACCGTGAAGCGCCATGTACCCTACGGCTTTTTCCACGGCGTTTCTCCTTGCTATGTCTGAAAAAACGGTAACTTTCTTATGCCGGTAATAAAGGGCCGCGGAGTGGAGACCCCCTGTCTCCTGCCAGATGTCTGTATCGAGTGCCGCAGACATGTCTCTGATCTCGTCTGCAGTGACTGTTACCGTGTCTGTTCCCGGATATGGCAGGGGGGAAGGCTCATTTTCCCCCGCATGTTTCGTGAGTTCTGCTTCGACGTACACTGAAGAGCCGCGCACTTCTGTCGAGTGAATCTTTTGTATCAGCCCCGACGCGGTGAAAAAACCCGCCCCGAGTTCTTTGAGGGCATCAGCTGATGCAGATACACATATATGTTTGTTCCCGTTCAGGTACAGTGTTACCTCTGTTTCGACGGCAACAGGGTCTTCTATCCTCTCTTTTCTGCCGTTTGCATACCGCACAGCCGGGCATTTTCTGACAACTGAATCTGACATGGTCGATGTGGAAAAAAAGTATATTTATGTCCGCTCAGTACGCGTCGAGGACATCGCCTGATTTTGAGATCGATTCCGGTTCGGCGGTGTCAGTTGGTTTTCCCTGATGGGGGTATGCATCTTCACCTTTGTATTCTCCTTCGATGAGGAGTACAATGGTGTCGCGGATGGACCAGACGGAGTCAACCGGTCCGAAAGAGAATACACGTCTTCCCCCTGCGTAGACGGACAGTGTGTTTCCGCTGACTTTGAAGGAGTCGATTTTATCGATGCGTGCCTCGCGGCATTTTTTGTTTCCTTTGAAGAGTGCCACACGTTTTTCGGTGATGAGAAGACGCGGGATGTTCAGATTTCTGATTGCGGCAATCAGGACAATTATGAAGATGATACCAAAGACCGCGCAGATGCTGACTTTTATGACTGTAGGGTTTGGAATGTAAGTCTGGATGCGTGCAAGAATCTCCGCTGCTTTCGGGATGAATCGCGGGAGAACCCAGGGTGCTGCGGCAAGGGCTGCGAAAATTATCAGGAAAGGAATATAGCGTATAAAATATGAACCTTTTCTGTTGGCTTTGCAGAGGATTTCCTCTCCGGAGAATGTAGCTGACATGTATAATATATTAGTTCGTTACAGATAATAAATAATTGCACAGTATGCGTTCGTTTTTGCGGCAGGGTGCCGGATTTCAGCGCTGAAAAAAGGAAATGAGTCTTATCAGATGTATGTGGTCTTTCGAAACCTACGTTTCTTCTTCCTTTACAAATGTCAGAAGGACTGACCCGTATTTGTCGAGTAGCTCGAGTAAATCAAGAATACCTGCAGCATCTGCTGAAAGATTATACTCATTTGCGGACTCAAGGGTATCAAAGAACTGCTTCTCCTCCACATTCACTGTCGGATCAGCAGACGTCATTTTTGTGCGGATAGCAGGACTCATCTCAAGCGACTCCCCGAATGGTTTTGATGCAGGGCCGTACACCAGATACGTTCCGCTGAAACTGTTTACCTGTGCCCGTCCGGAATATGTTCCGTCGGGGTTAAAGGAGAGGGATACTGCAGGGTCTTCTGCAAGAAGCCAGGTGCCGTACGGAAGAGCGCGTTTTGCAGTGGTCGCAGGAGTGGATGGTGCTGTCTCCACTGCACGGGTGAATGAAAGGAGGAGGACCCCATCCTTATCAAAGAGTTCAAGTCTTTGGGGGGAACCGTTGTCTGCCGGGGTGACCGAACAGGAGGCAACGGAATGAAGTGCTGAATAATATGCATCCTCTGCGTCCATATCCTCGGGACTTCCCGCCATCAGCGTCGAAAATGTATTGCTTAGCAGGAGGGGAGTACGCTGTGTTTCTTTGTCAGGGATACCTTTGGAATAGGAACCTCCGTAGCTGTTAATCGGAGCAGAACCGCTGTATTTCCCGTCCGGACTAAAGGTTAGGGTTACTTTATCCCTCCCTTCAAGTTGCCAGGTTCCATAAGGCAGACTCTCTGCAGTCTCATCTCCATTTACGGCGGATGACGTACGGACAAATATCAGCAGGACTTTCCCGTCCGTGTCGGAGAGCGTCAGTGTATCGCCGGAGACGGCGTACGAGGAAACCAGAGTCAGACGCTGAATGTAGGAATCCTCCGCCTCCACCATATCAGAAGGTCCTGCACGTTTTGTCCGGTTTACTCCTTCACCCATGTCGAGCGAACTGCCTTTTGCGGCAAATGTGCCATTATAGAGGTTGACCTGCGCCTCACCGGAATACGTCCCGTCGGTATTGAAGACAAGAGTTACCAGAGGGTTGTCAGCAGCGGCCCAGCTTCCTGTCAGGGATGACCCGGTGTTATCCCCGGCTGTATCAGAGATACAGCCTGCACTTATGATAACGCCGCAGAGAAGAACTGCGGCGAAAATGGCAGTAAACAACTTATTCATGAATATTCATAGGAGTGGTAAATATAAAAATATCCTCATAACTGCAAAAAACCGAAACATATTATCAGGAATGAAATAATCCGAAAGAGATGAATCCGTTCCTTCCGCTTTGGAATCAGTCAGTTCTTCTTCCTGCCGCCGGATTTTTTAATGCGGACAATTTCAAAAATCATCATCCCTAAAAGAGCTGCGACTGCTGCGATGAAAAATATAAGAAGACCTGTCTGTACCCCTGATAGAACAAACGCTGTCCCGTCACCTGCAGCTACTGCATCTCCTGCAATGTTTACGGCATACGTAGCCGGTTCAAACGCTCCGTTTCCGGCCCCTGCTGCATCCGCTGTCTTTGTCAGGGGAAGCGCATCAAAATGGTTCACCTCTTTAACAGCATCATGTATTGTATCTGCAGTTTCCGGCAGAGGTACTGCGGATGGGGCGGTGGAAGGAGCAAAAGATGTTGTGACAGGAGCTGAGGATTTTGTTATCCCGGAAGTGTTTGTAAAGAGCGCAGCCTCCGTTACCGGAAGCGGTGCCGGAGCGGCCTGAGTCATCCCGGAAAGCAGCCGGTTAATCACAACAAGCCCTGCAATAGATACTGCAGAAACACCGGCAATCGGAATCCCGTAGCGGCGCAGCACCGGTTTTATCTGATCCGCAGTCGTCAGCTTCGGAGAGATGACAAGCAGTGTATCAGATGCTGCATAAATCTTCATCTTCCGTCCCTTCTCGCTGTAGCGGGTGCCTGCAACCTCGATGAGATTTGCATTCAGAAGATTGTTGATATGATATTGTATGGTAGGAAGCGGATACTGTGTCTCGGCTTCGAGTTCCGTCGCAGTTTTGGGACCTGCTGCAAGGGAGTCCAGAAGCTCTGCTGCGGTTGGAGATGCCATGGCTTTTGAGATGAGCAGTGCATCCGGTGAGCCGCGCTCGACAATTCTGACCTCCTTATTCTCCTTCATACTCTATTATATGGGTTTTCAAACGATATAAGGGAAGTGATAACTTCAAAAATAATTAAAGCCTTCTCTCATCCCTGTTTTTCTCTATCATCAAAGCCTGTCTTTTACCATCCCCCTCCGTATCCTATTTATCTCCGGAAAAACAATGAATATGTATGACAGACGTAATCTTAGTCTCAGGAAGCCCGAGGGCTGACGGAAACACAGAGTATGCATTATATCTCTGTAAGGAAGAAATTGAAAAGCACGGACTGACCGCTGAAGTCCTCTCCCTCAGAGGAAAGGAAATCA
>JAUNXT010000015.1:23219-26724 GCA_030539655.1 Methanocorpusculum sp. | reverse complement strand
CGCTGAGGGTGAGACTTGAACTCACGAGAGACTTTCGCCTCACGGGCTTTCCAGGCCCGCGCCCTACCACTAGACTACCTCAGCCCAAACGGCATATAATATATGTCATTCCACCTTATTAAGATGGCGTTTAGATTTCCTCAGGATTCCCCTGAGAAGACCCGGATGGAACGTGCGGCAAGACCGTGACCGCCCGGGGTAATTTTATCCGAATCCATGAGTGCCTCTGCCAGCGCTGCAAGGCGCCCGCTCTCATCAACAAGGGCAATCTTCTGTTTTGCACGGAAAGAATCGCACGAAATAATACCGGGTACGGTAAGGACCGCGCCGTGGAACACCGCATCCTTTGCTGATTCACGGATAACCGCCTTCGGAATGTCCGAAATTGCCGCCTCAGGGGGAAGAATCAGCGAATCCGCACATCCTGCCTCTGCTGCATCGCGAATCTCCTGAAGGGTGTGTGCATCATCCGCGGAAAAACCCCCGGACATAGTCCGGCGCAGCTCAATCATCTGCGCACCGCACCCGAGCACATACCCTATCTGAACACAAAGCGACCTGATATAGGTGCCGGACTCACAGCGGACGCGCAGCATGACAAGACGCCCTGCCATATCCAGAACCTCAATCTTATGGATAACACGGATGCGGAGCGCGCGCTTTACAGCAGACCTTCTCGGAGGACGCTGATAAATTCTCCCGAGAAACCCTCTTACCGCCTCTTCAACGGTTTCGCGCGGGACATCTGCGTGCAGCCGCATACAGGCAATGTACTCTTTCTCGTGCTGGAGAAGAAGCGGTGCGAGCTTTACCGCTTTTCCGGTCATAACAACCAGAACACCGGAGACCATCGGATCAAGTGTTCCGGAGTGTCCGACGGATGTTTTGAGAATCTCCCCCGCCCATGCCGCGGTCTGATGACTCGATGGACCGCGGGGTTTGTCGACAAGGATGATTCCCGATTTTACCATTTAGTAAATCTCCTGCAAAAGGGAGGCATTTAACGCCTGAATGGTACCTTCAACAGAGCCGTCGCCTACAACGCTCGGGCGCATACCGCCATACATCATAGCATCAGCTGTTACATCACCGATTGCCATCATAGTTATCTCATTATCCAGCGGGGGAAGTTTTGCCATCGTAAATGCCGCAGGACTCGTAAAGAGAATGGCTTTGCAGCCTGCAAGGTCCAGCACCTCATTTGTCGGGACAATATTGTAGCAGAGGTACTCACAGGGGATTCCTCCTGCGTCACGGATCTCTTCTGCGAGTTTCTGATAGGTGATTCCCGCGCGCGGGATGCCGATTCTTTTCCCGCGAATCCATTTCCCGAGATACGGAATCAGATCATGTGAGTAGAAGAACGGAAGCATCTCGGCAGAAAGACCGATGTTGTGCAGTACCCGGGCAGTCTGCGGACCGTTTGCAATCATTCGTACTTTGGTTGCAAGCCGCGGGTTTACCAGCGGGCCTACCTTTTCCGCAGAGAATGCACTGTGGAAAAAAACCGCATCAAGCTTGCAGTCGTTAACATCCCGCACAAATTCATCAATATCCCGCTGATTTTTTTCCGGGCGGACCGGGGAGACAATCCGCGCCTTGTGATTGTACTTTTCGCAGATGAGATTGTCATCCGCATCTCCGGTATGTCTTGTAATCGCGATGAGCATATAATTAATTATTGTATTCCAAAGTAAATAATGGTGTGTTTCCGCACATCCGAAAATAAATTATTCCTGCGGGATAAATACATATCCAATATGCTAAGTCTCATCCTCGGAACACTTGCCGGCTGCATCTTAGGCTGCATCTCAGGAATCATTCCGGGGATTCATTCTAATACCATAGCAGGTCTTGCAGCGGCGTTTGCGGTACCTCTCGGGTTCGTTTTCGGTGTGGAGGGAGTCTGCTGCATGATTGTAAGTACGATGGTTGTGCATACCTTTCTGGATTGTATCCCGTCAACATTCATCGGCGTCCCGGACCCGGATACTGTACTATCTGTTCTTCCCGCGCACCGGATGTACCTGAAAGGACACGGGGAGGCGGCGGTCAGAATATCAGCACTCGGCAGTCTTTTCGGCTTTGTTTTCTGTCTTCCAATCTTTGCACTGTTTTATTATGTGCTCCCCCAGTTCCAGGGAAGCATCGACTGGGTCATCGGTCTTATAATTCTGCTCGCATCTGTAATTTTCATTGTTTTTTCAAAAACCCCGCTCTGGTCGCTTCTTATCTTCCTGGTCTGCGGGGCACTTGGCGTCTTTTCGATGTATTTTTCGTATCTTTCATTCGGGGTGTTCGGAAGCGGTGAGGTGCTTCTTCCGCTCCTCTCGGGTCTGTTTGGAATTCCCGTGCTTCTTTTTGCAATAACCAGGACAGGGACGGTTGTTCCGCAGAAATACGAGGGGCTTGGGACAGACTGGCGTGAGATTGCGGCATCAGCCGCGAAAGGAACGGCAGCAGGAGCGATTGTGGGATGGCTTCCGGGATTTTCAAGCGGAATTGCGAACGCTGTTCTTTCTATCAGGAAAAAAGGAATTGATTTTGAGGCGGGAAGACCGCACGGATATCTTCTCTCAACCTCTGCTGCAAACACCGCGAATGCAGTTCTTGGAATCGCCGCGCTTTATGCAGTAGGCAGGATGCGCTCGGGTTCGATGGCAGCTCTTGCCTCGTTTGAACTTCCAAACATCTTTCTGATGCTTGCAGCAGCCGGTGTCGCGGCTCTTTTCGGTTATTTTGCAACGGTTGCCCTTTCACGGAGCGGAAAAATGTTTGCGCGGATTAACCAGAAGGGTTTATCCATTGCGGTTCTTATCTTTCTTGTTGTCCTGACGGCTTTGTTCTGCGGTCCGTTCGGATTGTTCATTCTTGTTCTGGCATCTGCTGCGGGGATGGTCCCTGCTCTCCTCGGCATCTCACGGCTGTACGGGATGGGGGTTATTATGATTCCTGTGATGCTTTTTACGCTCGGTATTCTGTCGTTTTAGGCGGGTTCGCTCAGAGTTTTGACCGGACTGCACCGTGACTGTCCTGATACTGTCCGTTGTATGCGGACTCCACGGTTCCTTCAACCGGATGGAGAAGCATCTGGACAACGCGCATCCCTTTAGTCACGGGGATGTCTTCAGGACCGTGGTTTACCATACAAAGCGTCAGGTTCCCGCGAAAACCGGGGTCAATGTATCCTGCACCTAAAACAACGCCTTTTCTCCCGAATGAGGAGCGTCCCCAGAGCGTTGCACAGAGGTCGTCGGGTAAGGAGACAAACTCCATTGTGGGAACAAGCGTCAGTTCTCCTTTGCGGATGATGATGTCTTCTGCGGCTCTCAGGTCATACGAGGAAGGCTGCAGCGATTCTTCTGCAAACGGTTCAATCCCAAGTGTTTTATCTGCTATCCGCGAGCGTATAATAGACGATGATAATACCATGCTTAGATGTTGTTTTGGATGAGATAAAAAAGATACGGTACGGAAGACAGACCTCTCGCAAGCCGCATGCCTT
>JAUNXT010000015.1:0-23119 GCA_030539655.1 Methanocorpusculum sp. | reverse complement strand
ACGGACCTGCCGGGGATCGAACCCGGTTCTTCGGGTTCGAAGCCCGAAAGGATATCCACTACCCCACAAGTCCACTTCTTATTCATTTGTCTTCTCTCTTTTTACGATTATCGGTAGGAAATCCCTGCAAATGTGCTGCTGCTGCGCCGGTTCAGCATCGCGCAACCGGTTGTGCGCATGAGCGCGTAAAAAACCGCCTGAATCTGGCGTATTTTTATTGGCACCAGAAAGAAGCCAGATTTGAGGAGATTTCACGGCTGAAAATCATAATATATTTATGTTGAGGAGTAAAACCTTTTTATCTGAGGTGTAAAGAACTATGACTTACGGTATTGAATTCGTTCCTGGCAACGTAAACGTAAAGCAGGTTGTTAACTTCTGTAAACTTGCAGAAAGCAAAGACATTGACTATGCATGGATTACTAACCACTACAACAACAGACACTGCTATGCAGTTTTAACTGCAGTTGCACAGGCAACCACTACCCTTAAGATGGGTCCGGGTATCATGAACTCCTTCACTGACACCCCGGCAGCAATGGCATCCTTTGCCTGCACTCTGAACGAAATTTCCGACGGACGTGCAACCCTCGGTATCGGCCCCGGTGACCTCTCCACTCTTCCGAAGCTCTGCATCCAGGCAGAAAAGCCGGTCGCAAGACTCGGAGAAGCAATCGACACCATCCGCGAGCTTTGCTCCGGAGCAGAGTTAAAGAAATCCGGAAAGGCATACTTTGACTACGACGGTGCAAAACTCACCGGTGTCACTCTTCCGGGAAAGAAGGGTATCCCAATCTATGTCGGCGCACAGGGCCCGAAGGTCCTTGAGCTCGCAGGACTTAAGGGAGACGGAGCACTTATCAACGCATCCAACCCGAAGGACTTCGAAATTGCAATCCCGATCATTAAGGGAGCATGCGAGAAAGTCGGCAAGAAGGGCTTCGATGTCGGAGCATACACTGCACTTTCCATCGACAAAGATGAGAAGAAAGCAAAGAAGGCAGCAAAGATTGTCGCTGCATTCATTGCAGCAGGATCTCCGGAAGCACTCTTACAGCGCCACGGCCTTGACCTCGGAAACGTCGCAAAGATCAAAGACGCACTTGCACGCTTTGACTTCAAGACTGTCAATGAACTCGTCGGAGACGCAGAACTGAACGCATTCACCATCTGCGGAACCCCGGACACTATCAGACAGAAGTGCGAAGACTTAACCGCAGCAGGCGTTACTCAGATCATCTTCGGCTCCCCGCTCGGACCGGACATGACCAACTCTATCCGCCTCCTCGGCAAGATTATGTAAATTGGGGACACCCCAACTTACATTTTACCTTAGAGCCTGTTTTCCCGTAATATCTTCTGACGACAATCTTCTTTTCCTTGTGGATTATCCCCGCACTTCCGTACTCCTTTCTGCGGTTACGTATCTGACCATTCCTCTTTCCATGACACGACGGTTTTACGCCGGCAGAGTTTTACACCGGCAGGAGTGAGAAAAAAGTGAGTCCATAAGCCGTGCTGTCATTACTTTTCATAGTGACTTTAACATCAGCACCGGTTAAATGAGAATAGCAGAGTATGTACCCGTCAATGAATCTGTTACATAAATGGTTGTGAAAGCGGGAGTCTGCAAATTTCAGAATATAAGGGTAAAATATGAGGGGAGTCAACCCCGGGTTACTCTGTTTTCTTTTGTTCTATCATGTCATTGACACTAATTGAGGGGTTGTGGTAGTGTTTCCTTGAGTCACTTTTTCCTTTGTAAGAGATTGCTTCCTGCGGACAGAACTGAAGGCAGGCAAGACAGGCTTCACAGTGGTGATGCCACTGCAGATTTTTACCTTCGTCTGCTGTGATGTTATTTACGGGACAGATTTTTACACACGTCATACAGGAGACACAGTGCGGGTTTATGGTAAAATTTTTGTCAAAGGACGGGATCTTTTTCATGAAGGGTTTGTATGCTGCAAGATACATGAGTTTTCCTGCAAATGTGTGTTTATCGAGTACATTTTCGCGGGCTGATATGCTGTCTGCAATGGATAAAAGTTTATTCCCGGCAGCATCAAAGATTTTCTTTTGTTCGTCTTCGGACGGGCAGTCACCCAGTGGAATATAGTTGTCCGGCATCTGAACAAACCATGAGCTGTTAAGAGTATGGCCTGCTTTTTCGCATAAGTTACGTATGGGTTTTACCGGACTTCCCTGAACAGAGCTGCCGCAGGTGATGACTGAAAATACATATCCTGCACTTTTAAGATTAATCAGGTTAAAGAACCTCACAACAATGTTTGGAGCTCCGGCACAGTACATAGGGTAAACGAAACCTATGGTTTCATCTTTTTCTGCAGAGATTTTTTTACCAGCGAGACACAATCCTGCCATTGGTTTTAATTCACAGTTATCGAGATGTTTCTGCAGAGTTCCTGCAGCGCTGAGTGAGTTACCGGTTCCGGTGAAGTAGTAAAGGGTTGTTTTCATATTACAAATTGGTTTCATTTGTGAGTTAAATTAGTTTTTGAATGAGGTGCTGATTGGATGCCGCGAAGCGGGAACCGGGAGCCGGGTTAAAACATGCATGGAAGTTGACGTTAGAGACAGGACCTGTAATCTGAAAAGAATACATACTAATACGTCCAATATGTCAGTAATGACTCTGCAAAATCCCGAAGCCGCAAACGCCCTGCTTGAAAGAGCACAGATAACACTGGACTGGAAATGTGAAGTTGATAAAAAATACGGACTGGATGTAATAGACCGGGAAAATCCCCCGGAACCTCCAAAAAGCATCTCCGGCCCTGAGGATGTCACCTACATTGAGTCCTACTTCAAAACCATGTACCTTCTGCAGAAAAAATCCATCCGGCAGTTCAGTACCATTGTAACGACCGCTCTTCGAAGCCCCGCGGAACAGGATGCGCTGATTGAAAAGCTCGGCGGAAACATGACGATAAAGGATGTTTATCTTGACGGATGCAATGAACTAAATGACATCGCAAAAGAATACAAACTTCTGATGAAGGACGCAAAAAAGCTGAGAAAATAAGGAGATAAAAATTAAAGATACGGTGTGTGCGGGACATTTTCTCCTCCGCACACCCGGGATTTTTACGGCTCTTCAACTTCCAGACACCAGACGAGAAAAGATACGAGCGTTCCTGCAGGTGTGTTGACTCCTGCCGGACAGCGTATCAGAGAACCGTCTTCGGTGACTGCTGCGCGATACATATTTTTCCAGTCATTCGAGAGGGAGACGGACCGGTCTTCATATGCGGCTGATGCGAGAAGCCGCGTCAGATATACCGAGTACTCCGTATCCTCAATTAACACCTCTGATGTGTAGCGCATAATATACCAGCGCAGCTCACTAATCAGGGCAAGTGCGTTTGAGACGGTAGAGACCGGAATCCTGACCCCCCATCCTGCGTCCTTCGGGCGGTAAAAGCGCAGAATATGGCGGCTTGTCTCGGAGGCCTGCAGTGTATCGGATAAACGTACCCCCGGTTTTGCGATAAAAATAAGTTCCATGGATCAGATGACTCTTATGATTTATGTATACATGATATCGGCAATGCCGTTTGCTTCTTCATTCTTAATCTTGCGGACCGCGTCGAGGAACTGCTTTTCAGAAATCTTTTTCTCCTCTTCGCGGATTGCAATCATTCCCGCCTCACGGCAGACGGCTTCAATCTGTGAACCGTTGAATCCTTCGGTCAGGGCAACCAGTTCGTCCACGTTCACATCTTTGGCAACCGCTTTTGCAGCGCGCATCTTTCTCATGTGAATGGCAAATATCTGGGACCTTGCCGCAGAGTCAGGAAGCGGCACTTTGACCAGACGGTCAAACCGTCCCGGGCGCAGGAGGGCTGCATCGAGCATATCCGGGCGGTTTGTTGCAGCCATTATTCTGATGTTGCCGCGGGTGTTAAATCCGTCCATTTCCGCCAGAAGCTGCATTAATGTGCGCTGCACCTCTGCAGAGCCGGATGTTCCGTCATTTGTCCGCATGCTTCCCACGGCATCGATTTCATCGATGAAAACCACAACACCGCTGCTGCGTTCGGCAAGATCACGTGCGAGCGAGAACAGGTCACGGACAAGCTGCGCTCCTTCTCCGATATATTTGTGGACCAGTTCGCTTCCGGCAAGCCGCAGGAAAGGAACTCCCGCATTATTTGCCACGGCTTTTGCAATTAATGTTTTTCCGGTTCCGGGAGGTCCGTAGAGGAGAACACCTTTCGGCGGGATAACACCGAACCGTTCGAATGCCTCAGGGCGTGTTAACGGGTATTCAACCGCTTCCCGCACCTCAATGATTTCATCTGCAAGTCCGCCGACATCCTCGAAGGTTACCTCCGGTTTTTCTTCGAGTTCCATGACCTTTACGCGGGCGTCTACAGTATCACCTAATATTTTAACAATGGATAATGTATTGTTTACTGCAACCTTACATCCGGAATTAATCTGTGCATAGATTTCCGGAGAGGTCTGGGTTACATACTCCTGATTGTTTCCCATCTGCCGCAGGTACACTTCGTTTTCCGGAAGCTTTTCCAGCACGGATGCCACAAAAAGCGGCATGCGCTTTAACGCGGCGTTTTCCTTTTTCAGCTGGAGGTTATCCATCCGCATGCGGGTGATTTCACTTCTGACAGAGTTTAACTCCTGCTGCTGTGCTTCCACAACCTTCTGAAGCATGGTATTCTCCTGACGAAGATAGTCGGCACCGCTGACCGGAGACTCAGCTGCAACACCTTCATCTGCGCCGGTATTTACATTCATGTGTATATATTTGCTGTCCTTCCATTAATACTACCTGTTTGGAGACGTTGAGCCGCTGGTATGCAAAAAGTCAGGAATACAGGTTCATTTTAAGGGATAAGAGGATAAAAGATATCAAAACAGTTTCTGTGAAACAACTGCCGGAGGGGACCCCGGCAGGTTTCTCATTAATCCAAACGGTACAACAATGGAAGGGTTTACTCTTTTACAGCGAGATCAACGTCTTCCGCTTTAATTGTTTTGCGGCCGGCGTGTTTTGCAAGTTCGAATGCATCTTTTGCAATCTTTGCAATGTAGGCTTCTGCCTTTGCTACGATAGCATCGGCTGCATCCTCACCAACGCGGTCTGCACCTGCTTTCTTTGCAATTCTGACAATTGCTGCTTTTGGTAAGTCTGCCATAGTAAGTTACCAACTTAAATTTTAGACGGCAGAATATTTATATCTATCTGAAAATCAGAGAAAAAACAGCCGGATTGCAAAACGCTCGGGGATGAGTCGGGAAACAGGCATTCTGCTTCATTTTCCGGATGAAACAACGATTTAGTCTGTTTTTCGCGGGATATTTGCTAATATCTCCTGAATACTCATTATTTCATTGATACAAGCCGCGCGGTAAATGACAGGACTGCATCATACGTTTCGGAAGCGCGGGAGCTGTCCACATAGACATCCGGGATGTTTACGACAGGAGCACCGTGCCCCGCACCGTTTCCAAGAAGCGCCAGAGTCCTGAAGACCAGATTTCCCGAGATTCCGTCAGGGGCAATGACAACTCCCGCATCTGATACAGCATCCTCAATCAGGATTTCGCCAAAGACCGCACCCGTTCTTCTGCAGACCTCGCATGCATCCTCAATGCTTTTATCAACCGCGGGGTGGCGTCCGATATCTCCTTCTCTCCCGCCTGCAAGGACCACGGTTTTTTCCGGAAGGCCGCAGGCTTTTGCGTAGCGTCTTCCTTCGTATACGAATGCCTCTTTGTCTTCGACGGTCCATCCCTCGTCAACACCGACAGGTGCAAAGAAGAATTTTTGTCCTGCAGGGGACTCGAGGAGTGCGATGCGGCGAAGGTGCAGGACACTGTATTTCTTTTTCAGATATGCAAGGGTACTGCCGGCAGGAAGGCTTCCCCGGACTGCTGCATCGATTTTTCCGCAGAATAAATCATCAATCATCTCCTCTGCCGGATGCTCCGAAAGGATAAACTCACATCCGGATGCTTTTGCTCCGCTGCAGGTTGATTTGTCCGCGTAGCAGACTACCGTGCAGCCGCTTTCAGCAGAAAAACGCGCGGCACTTGATATGACCTTTTCCGCATCTCCTCTGCAGCCGATTCCGATTCTCATCTTAACCCTGTTCCGGTATTCGTTTGCGCTGTTTTATTTGTGCTGTTTTCCGCGGCAGTCCTTTGGAGACCCCTCAGATATTGGTGATTCCGCCTGTATTGAAGTCGAAAAGAACCGTTGAGTCCTCACCTTTGGTGATTACGAGGCGGCGGTCGCCTGTTACAGTCCCGATGACCTGTGCCGCCATTCCCGCCATGCGGAATGCTCTGCAGACATCATCGACATTCTCCTGGTCCGCAGTCATGATAAAGCCCATCCCCGGATACATTCTGACCCACTGTTCAAAGGTTATGCTGTGCGCATCAAAGTCCGGATGGGGGATGGACGTGAGGTCAACCGCTCCACCCATGGATGATGCTTCAAGAAGCATGCCAAGCGTTCCGAGCACTCCCGGGTTTGAGATGTCCTTTCCTGCGGTCAGCAGACGGCGTTCCCCGAGTTCTTTCATCACCGCAAGCTGTTTTTGCAGGACTGGAGCATCCTTCATAGTGACCGAATCCCAGTTTAGGGGAACCGAGGGGTGAACTCTGCCGTTTAAGTCAACGGCCATAATGATTGCATCCCCTTCCTTTGCCTTACTGCTGTAGATGACATTATCAAGTTCCGCCGTTCCTAAAACCGACACATCAATGACATTGTACGGGGCGTCCGGGTGCAGGTGCCCGCCGACTACCGGGACATTGAATGCTGCAGCCGCCTCATGCATTCCTGCTGAAACCTGTTCTATTATTTCATTTCCGGCAGCAGAGAGCACATCAACAAGCGCGAGCGGTCTTCCGCCCATTGCCGCAATGTCATGGACATTGACGAGAATCGCACAGTAGCCAGCCCAGTGCGGGTCTTTTTCCATCAGCTGGCTCCAGATGCCGTCTGCTGCGAGCAGAAGCGCGGTGTTTCCCTGCCGGATAACCGCGGCATCCTCTCCATAATCGGCGACTATATCCGGATTTTCGATATGGAGTGTTTTTACCAGCGAGCCGATGGCTTTTTTCCTTCTGACACCGTCATATTTTCTGACCGCTTCAGCGACGGATGCCGTTGTATATGTGTCTGACTGCATTGATGTGCGACCTGCGGATGCCTTCCGCATATTTGATAGTATCTGTTGCCTTTCAAATGAGATAATAGCTGTGGTTTGGACGCGGAGGATGCACCGGCGTTTCACGGCATTTATTACCCCTGAAAACCAATAGATATGTACACATGGACTGGGCTGAAAAGTACCGCCCGCAGCATCTTACAGATATTCTTGGAAACAGTGCTGCTGTGCGGCAGATGGTCTCCTGGGCGGAAAACTGGACACCTGACTCTGCTCCCATCCTTCTTACGGGAAAACCGGGAATCGGAAAGACCTCGGCAGCGCTTGCTCTCGCACGTGATATGGACTGGGAGGTGCTGGAGCTGAATGCCTCTGACGCGCGGACGAAAGCGGTGATTGAGCGCGTCGCAGGAAACTCTGCTGCGACATCGAGTCTCTTTGGAAGTCTTCGGAAGCTCATTATCATTGATGAAGCGGATAATCTGGAGGGGAATGCAGACCGCGGAGGAGCGCGTGCAATTGCAGACCTCCTAAAGGAAGCAAAACAGCCGGTCATTTTAATCGCAAACGATCCGTACGGGATATCAGACTCAATACGAAGGCTCTGCGAACCTGTGACATTCCGTGCAATATCATCGTCGACTCTTGAAAAACGTGTACGGGAAATCTGTGCGCTTGAGCATATCGCCTGTTCACCCGAGGCTGCCGTGTCAATTGCCGCGAGTGCGAAAGGAGATATGCGAAGTGCGGTGAATATGCTTTCAGCGGCAGCACTCGGGCAGGAGGCGGTAGGAGAAGAGGATGTGTCAACCGCACAGAAGGATGAGCGGGCTACAATCTTTGACCTGGTAGGAAGTGTTGCTGCAGGTGAGTCCGATGCAAAACTTCAGAAGCTTTCCTTTGAGTGCGAGGAAAAGCCGGATTATGTGATTCAGTGGGTTGAAGAGGCGGTATCCCAGCTGCATCCCCCTGCAATGCTTCGCGCATACAGAAGAGTTTCACGGGCTGATATGTATCTCGGGCGGACGATGCGTCGTCAGTACTACGGCCTCTGGCGTTATGCTTCGTCCCTGATGACTACAGGGGCCGCATCCGAGGTCCCGCATTCGTCGTTTCGTCCGCGTGTGATGCCCCCTGCCAGATGGAAACGGATGGCATCTGCGAAAAAACAGAAGACGGTGAGGCGCTCACTTGCGGCAGCTGTCGGAGAGATTTCACAGATTCCCGATGCAGCAGTCCGTGAAGAGTATGTATCACTTTTGTTCCGCATCGCAGACCGTGACCCGGAAGGATTTGCTGAAAAGTATAATCTGGATGCAGATGAACTTGAGGTAGTGTTAAAGGATAAGGCACGTGCGGCAGCGGCAGTTAAAGCAGTACAAAAGGCCGCAAAGGAACGGGAGATGAAGGTGAAAAAGGCATCGGCTGCAAAGAAAAAGAAGGAAGTAAAACCGGCGGAGACAAAAGCGGCGGCCCCTGCCTCTGTTCCTGTGTCCGTTCCGGACGAGCCTGCCTCTGTGCCGAAAGAGGCTGTTTTGGAAGAGGAGATACCGCAGGAAAAAAAGCCAGCGGCAAATCAGGCAACACTGGACTTTTTCTAAAGGGAGAACTTTTTTAAGGGATATTCCCTTTTTTTGTGTGAGGATATATCCTGCTGTCACAGGGCATTATTGGAGACCCGCAGTCTGCCGCATACGACGTGCTTCCTGCAGGTGATGAGCCGGCAGGACGTGCCGCTTTCCCGGTTTCATTCGCGAAGAAAGCAGAATAACTCTGTTTTTTCTTTTGAACGGCTGTAACTCTTTACAGGTAATCTGCCCGGTATGTACCAAAACCGGGATGCATCAAAAATAAGGTGTGCCGGAAAGACTGCCAAAAAAACTTCCGGAAAAAAAGAAGCGGTCTGGTCCCGGATAAACTACCCGGGCGTCCGCAGAGTCTGTTTATTCGCTTACCGTCTCTTTTACCATTGCAAGCCGCTTTTCGCTGACAAAGAAACAGAGGATAAAGACAACAGCGGCGAGTATCAGCCCGATGAAGAAACAAAGGTCAAACCCGGAGGTCAGGATGTTTGCCGCGATATCTGCCGGCGGTTTTGAAACGATTCCGTTTACTCCTGCCAGATACTTAACACCAGCTATCAGGATAACATTGAATACGGCAATACCGATGGTCATCGGCGCAAACCGCATGAGGCCTGAAATCGACGAGGCCATCCCCGCCTTCTCCGGAGGGGCACTCTTTAAAATCATCGTAGTGATGGGGACTGTGGTAAACCCGAGTCCAAGCCCGATTAAGACAAGACCTGCTGCAACAATTCCGAGTCCCGACCAGGGATGAAGGCGTGAGAGCAGGAAAAAGCCCGCTGCAACAAGCAGAGTGCCGCCCATCAGGAGATATTTCAGTTTTCCAATAAGCTTCATGTACACCTGCCCTGCGATAAATCCTGCTATCATGAGTCCGATGGATAAGGCGGTTAAGATCAGTCCCGCGTTGAATGTGGAAAGACCCTGAATCAGCTGCAGATAGAACGGGAGGAGATAGTTTGCTCCGGCGAATATGCCGAAGAGCAGGGCGTTTATGACTACTATAATCACAAATGACGGGTTTCTGAAAAATCTAAGGTCGAGGACCGGGTCACGTGCCCTGTGCTCGCGAATGATGAATCCTCCAATTCCCGCAATGGTAAGGACAATTGAGAGGATGATTGGAAGAGATGTCCAGCCGAGCGAGGAACCTTCTGAGAACAGGAAGAGAAGTGCTGCGAGTCCTACGAAGATTAAGCCTGCACCGACGCCGTCAAATCCTTTCATTGTGGTCTTCTTTTCATCAGTCTTTTTGGGGAACACGATGAAGCCGAGGATAATTGCAAAGATGCCCACCGGGACGTTGATGAAGAAAATCCAGCTCCAGTTGAGGTACTCGGTAACCAGTCCTCCGATTGTGGGGCCGAGTGCTGTCGCAAGACTTGCCAGCATCATCACAATGGCAAGTCCTTTTGCCTGTTTTTCGTCGGGGAGATAGTTCGAGATAATCGCCGGGGCGATGACAATCATGATACTGCCTCCTAGGGCCTGGAATACACGGGAAACCAGCAGAAGAGGGAATGACCCGAGGATAACCGGCAAAAATCCGCAGGCAAAGGAGCCTATGGTGAAGAGAAGGAATCCTAGGATGAAGATTTTTTTGTATCCTGCAACATTGATGAGTTTCCCCATCAGGAAGAGTGAACCAGCGGACACCAGGAGATAGATGGTAGACACCCATGAGACCGTTGATGTGGTAAGACCAAAGTCCGAGGAGATGGTCGGGAGGGCAATGTTTACAATCGTTCCGTCGAGCGCTGACATAAACATGGCAAGGGCTGCTGCGACGACGATTAAAGCGATTGCTCCTTTTGACTGAATCGTATGTGAACCCATTGTACTTATTATTTTCATTTCAAGAATGATAAGATTATCTCTGTAGAGTATATGCTGTAGTATGACACAACCGTGTTATAAGATACAGCTGCCGATAAAAAGAAACATTCATAGTATAAAGGAAAGGGACAAACAGATATGAGACCTAACACCCCCTATAAACAATGAAACAGTACACAAAACCAGCGCGAAACAGCTTATCCGTTCGATTTTAATCATTGCTGCAGCAACACTGGTATCCGGTCCCCTCCTGATAAACGCCGGCTGCATGTCATCGTGGATTGGAGAGACCTGCGGGCTGGATGCAGCAGCTGCCTGCGTCTTTTTCCTGCGGCATCTGCGTCGCAACCTGCTTTACCGTGGCCCCCTCAGGCTCCCGCACAGGCCACGGTCAGAGACTTACGCCCTTTCTCGGAACGCACACCCGGTGTGCCCCGTCCTCATTGGAAATCTCCTTAATCGACACATCAATTCCATACACCCGATGCATCATCTCCTCATCCAGAACAGCATCCGGAGCACCATCAGCAATCACCTCTCCCCCGTTTAAAATCAGCACACGGTTCGCATACAAAAACGCATGCTCGGGATTATGCGTCGAAAGGATAACAACATATCCCTCGTGAGCCAGCGCTTCCACGCGGCACATCACCCGGAACTGGTTTCCGTAATCAAGATTTGCCGTCGGCTCATCCATTATGAGAATCTTTGCATCCTGCACAAGAGCACGGGCAATGAGGACAAGCTGCCGCTCTCCCCCGCTGATTTCGCCAAAACCCGCATGCGCAAGATTCCCTATGCCTAAGCTTTTCAGTGCCTCCTCTGCACGTCTGATATGCTCCTTCTTTGGTGACGAGAGAGCTGAAAGCTGCGCTGTTAACCCCATGAGAACCACATCAAGTACCTCATAATTAAACGTCGGATACGTAGACTGCGGAATATAGGCAATCTGCTTTGCAATCTCTTTGTGTGAAAGCGTTCTGATATCCTTATCCCAAAGCCGGATATCTCCACCGTAGGTTTTGAAAAATCCGAGAAGACACTTAAACATCGTACTTTTCCCGACACCGTTCGGCCCGAGAACCGCGATGAAATCCCCCCGTTTTGCCGCAAACGAGACGCCTCGAAGCACTTCATCCTGATGCTTTCCATAGCGGTAGCGGACTCCGGAAAGAGACATAACTTCATCTGCCTGGACGGCCCGGGCATCTGCAGTATGGAAGTCCGAAACAGATTCATCATATCTGTTCATGACCGTTTCCCTCCCGAAATCAGGAGCCATGCAAAGATAGGAGCCCCGATAAATGCAGTAAGAATTCCTATCGGAATCTCAGTCGATGCAGCGGTCCGTGCCACATCATCAACCAGAATCAGAAACGCTCCGCCGAAGATGATTGCTGCAGGAATAAGCCGCCGGTAGTCGTAGCCGAAGATCATCCGGCAGAAGTGCGGGATAACAAGCCCGATCCATCCGATGATACCTGAGATGGAGACCGCAACTGCGGTGATGAGCGTTGCACAGATGATTGTTATCAGCCTCAGATGCCGTGTGTTCACGCCGAGACTGCGTGCCTCGTCATCTCCTAAGGTTAAAACGTTTAACCGCCACCTGAGAATTATCAGCGGGATGATACCAATCGCAATGCCGATAAGGGCGAAGATGACATCCGGCATCTGAATGCCGGAAAGTCCCCCCATCAGCCAGTAGGTGATTTCAGGCAGCTGGTTTGCCGTGTCTGCGACCAGTTTTATATACGAGGTGCCTGCTGCAAAAAGTCCTCCCACCAGAATTCCTCCAAGCACCAGTGAAAGGGTTGCATTTCCTTTGGCGAGCCGGCTTACAAAGTATGCTGCAAAGACCGCTATGATAGCTCCTGCAAAGGCGAAGACTGTTATAAGAACCGGCGGCTGATGGGTGAAAATGGCAAGTGCCGCACCAAATCCGGCACCTGCGGACGCCCCTAAGATGTCCGGAGATACAAGGGGGTTCTGGAACATTCCCTGATAGGCAGCACCGGCTGTTGCAAGTGCTGCACCTACAAGGAACGCGGCGCAGATACGCGGAAGGCGGACGTTGAAGACCGCACTCCAGTCAACATAGGTCATCTGGTCGAAGGGAATGATACCTGAAAACAGAATCCGTATGACTTCATAGGGGGTGATTCCATAACGTCCTGCGCTGATGGAGAGAAGAAAGCATGCTGCAGCGAGTGCTATGAGGATAATAAATCTGAGTTTGTAGTTCGGTGCTTTTCTGTTCGAGCGGATAAGGTGCGGGGTTGTCTGCGGCATGCCGGTATCAGTTGTGTGAGTTACGTATGTTATTGAATAATATTAACTCTGCGGGAGTTTTGGAGAATTGTTAAGTGTAAATGATTATCAAATCCGGTAAAGGGCAAAGGGAGCGCAGGTTATGACCTGTCTGTTCTGTCAAAAATGGAGGACGATAAAAACAGTCTGTCTTTCTTAAAAAAATGAAAAAGTGTTTTACGCATTCTCTGCGCGCCGGGCAAGGGCAAACGCTGCTTCTTCTGCTTCAGCCATGACCTTTTCTGCACCCGGAACGATTCCTTCAAACATCAGTACCTTTCCGTCACAGATAGTTGTATCAACCGCAAGACCGGATGTCGCATACACCGCATTCGAATCTGCATTGAAACGCGGAACGGTCGATGGGTTTCTGCCGACTAAAATGACATCTGCCAGGTATCCTGGAGCTAAAACCCCTGCTTTCAGACCAAGCGCCTTTGCACCGTTTGCGGAGGCGATGGCAAGGGCATCTGATGCCGGCATCGCTGTCGGATTGTTCGAGGCGAACTTCTGCAGAATTGCTGCTGTTTTCATCTCGGAAAACATATCAAGGTCATTGTTTGATGATGCCCCGTCGGTTCCAAGAGCTACATTGACACCTGCTGCCTTCATCTCGGTATAGGGAATTGCCCTGCCGCTTGCAAGCTTCATGTTGCTTACCGGATTGTGCACAGCAGTTACCCCGTGTTTTGCATAGAGCGCAATATCATCCGCATCTAACCAGCAGGAGTGGGCTGCAATACAGCGCCCGGATAAGACACCGCAGTGCTCAAGCCACTTTGGAGGGCGCATTCCATGGGCTGCAACGCAGTCTTTTACCTCCTGCTCAGTCTCTGATACATGAACATGCAGCGGCACATCCTCTTTTTCCGCGTATTCCGCACACCAGCGCAGGCCCTCTTCAGATACCGTGTAGACCGCATGGGGGGAGACCCCGGGCATAATTCTCGGATTGTTCATGGCTTTGAGGTTTTTGACCGAGGCAGTCATTGCCCGCACCTCGGACTCAAACTTCTCATGGTCTCCGCCGTCAATCATACAGTAGGAGAGGCAGGCACGGATTCCTGATTCGTCAACGGCACGTGCGGCATGTTCCATCCCGAAATACATATCATTGAATGTGGTGGTTCCGGTACGAATCATCTCAAGACAGGCGAGTTTTACCCCGATGTAGAAGTCATAGTCGGTTAAGTGCGCCTCTGTCGGCCAGATTTTGGTAGACAGCCATTCAAAGAGCTGCATGTCATCCGCATATCCGCGAAGAAGCTCCATCGCGGCATGGGTATGCATATTTACCATTCCGGGAAGGGCTGTTGCCCCGTTTGCATCAATTACAAACTCCGCATCATGGTCTGTAATCTTTTCTGCAACTGCGGAAATCAGTCCGTTTTCCAGATACATTTCCTGGCGTTTCCCGTTAATCCATGCGTTCCTGATTAAGATAGGAACCTGTTTGTTGTAAATTTCAGTATCAGTCATACTTTTCACGCGAATTTATCGATGATTTTACCGATGAGTCCGGTCATTCTTCTGCTGTTCTTTTCCGCTGCAGCGGTGAGTTCTTCATAGGTCAGATTCTCTGCACCGTGCACACCGTTTGCAAAGTTATCCACCGAACAGACACCGGCAACCGGAATTCCGAGTTCATTTGCAAGAGTGATTTCAGATGCAGCGGTCATTCCGACCATATCACAGGTCGCTTTAAAGTGTGCAATCTCTGCCTTTGTTTCAAAGCGCGGCCCCCGCGTCTGAAGATACACTCCCTCTTTTGCATCGGGGATTAGTTCCTTCAATCCGTTTGTAAGCACTTCGTCAATTGAAGGGGAGATATGATAAATATCATGTTCATGAAATGTCGGAATCTCCCATGGACTGAAGAAATCAGATATGAGGGCAAACGTTCCAGGCATATACTCTTCTTTCATTCCACCGACTGAACAGATAAGAATCAGACGGTCGACGCCTGCGAGTTTCAGTGCCGCGAGGTTTGCGCGGTGGTTAATCTGCGCGGGCGGGGTGTTGAACTGATGCCTTTTCAGAACCGCAAGATTTTCTCCGAGAAGCACTTCCGCCGTTCCAAATGGCGTTGATGTCTGTTTTAAGGCCATTTTCGGCAAATCTGCCTTCAGTATGGCGGTTCCTCCAACGATTCCGAGCATAATTCATAACATTATATGATATCTTCATTTAAGTAGTATGCGGTGTGCATTCCTGAAAAAACAGATGGACAAAACCGATTGTGTTATATGTTAGCACGGCACATATATGAGGTATGATATTTGGATTGCCGGATGTGACAGTGTTCACCGTCGGAGGAGCAGTGATACTTGTAATCATTCTGCTCATACTATGGGGCATCTTTTTCCCGAAGGTGAGTGAGTAATGGCACTGGGAGAAGGAAGTATTGTAATTACGATTGTTCTGATTGCAGTGTACTTTATTGCACTGCTTGCAATCGGAGCATGGGCATCGAAGAAGATTAAAAACTCGGAAGACTACATGCTTGCGGGGCGCGGGCTCGGCTTCTGGCTGTTCACGCTTCTTATCGTCTGCTCGATATGCAGCGGAATGACCTTAATCGGGACCAGTGAGTTTGGATTTAAGAGCGGGTGGCCGGGCATCTGGGAGCAGATTTTTGTGCCTCTTGCAGCATCATTCTGTATTATCTTCTTCGGTTCAAAACTGAACAGAATCGGAAAGAAAATCGGCTGTATGACCATTGCGGACTACTTTGCAGCACGCTACGAGGACAATAAAGGACTTCGCGTCATGTCTGCATTCGCAAGTATTTCGGTCTCAATGATTTACCTTGTCGGGCAGTACACAGCTATCAGTATCGTTCTGATGTGGGCATTCGGTCTTGAACACTGGGTGTCTCTTCTGATAGCCGGTGTAATTATTACTGCATACACTGTCCTGGGCGGCCTTTACGCGGTTTCCTGGACTGGCCTTGTGCAGGGACTGATTCTAATCCTCGGTGTGTTCCTCGTAGCTCCGTTCATCATCATCAAGGCAGGGGGACTTGAGACGATAAACTCGGTTCTCGCATCCATTGACCCGGAACTGGTGCTTCCCGCTTTCTCGACGAATTACGCGGCATATGCATACTGTACGCCGGAGTACCTGTTCTCGTTTGGTATTCTCCTGGTCATTGGTCTTGCCTGTGCTCCGCACGTCATCTCCAATGTGTTTGCCGCAAAGAAGATCTCCTACCTGAGATGGGCTCCTCTTGTTGCGTTCCTCATCTACGTGGTTGTCATGTTCCTCGTTAAAATCAGCGGATTCGGTGTCAGAAGTATGGCCGAAACCGGTGTCTTTGACCCTGCAACGACCGCTCTGGTGATGGAAAATCCAAAGTTCTCGCTGCTCTACGGAATTGAAGCTGCAAGTCCTTCGATTCTGATAACAGCGCTCTTTGCGGTCATCGTGCTTTCGGCTGTTATGTCCACTACAGACCGTCTGATGCTTACCGTTGGTACAGAGTTCTCCTGGAACATCTTTAAGACTCTCCTGAAACCGGATGCAAAGGAAAAACATGTCATCCGTATCAGTCAGATCTGCGTGTTTGCAGCAGCAATCATTTCACTGATTCTCGCAATCAATCCGCCGGAGATGCTTGCATTCCTTATCTGGATGGGGATTGCACTGATGCTTTGTGCGTTTGCAGTCCCGCTGATTGCAGGGCTCTACTGGCGTCGTGCGACCGCAAAAGGAGCTATAGCCTCCATGATCACCGGTCTTGCCGTGGCATTCGGTCTTGGAATCTATGTGAACTTCTTCAACGGTCAGCTTCCGATGCACTTCTCAATTTACGCATTAATTGCTGCTGTCATTGCGATGATTGTAGGAAGTCTCTGTACGAAGCGGAACTCGGATTCGGCACTTGATAAGACCTACACCGGTCTTTATCTGATTCCAAAGGACCTGAAGAAGGGGAAGAACGAAGCAGATGCCCCTGCAGTGAAAGCGGAAGAAAAAGCTGAAAGCTGAAGTCTCCCGCTTTTTATTTTTTTATATCATTTTCTTTTTTTGACAGTCTGGTGTAATCTGTCAGTCAGGTCCATTAAAACCTTTTTTATAGTATTCCGGTTAAAAACATAAGGAACAATGGCAGAACGGAAAGCATTCTCAAGCAATCTCGGTTTCGTCCTCGCAGCGGCAGCATCAGCCATTGGCCTCGGAACCTTGTGGCGCTTTCCGCCTCTTGCTGCAGAATACGGCGGCGGAAGCTTTCTTCTGACCTATCTGATTCTGGTATTTACGCTTGGTTTTGTTTTGCTGATTACTGAAATAGCCATCGGAAGAAAAACCGGAAAAAGTGCACTGCTGGCCTATGGTGCATTAAGTAAAAAATGGAATTTCCTTGGAGTTCTGGCAATTATAATTGCATGTATTCTTGTATCCTACTACATGGTTATCGGCGGATGGGTTATGGAGTACGGAACACTGTATATCACCAATAATGCAGCAGTTGCTCTATCCCCCGGGTTTTTTCAGGGATTTATCGCCGACCCGTTCCTTCCTGTCATCTGGACCGTAATCTTTTCTGCAGTCACCGCAGTCGTGCTGCTTTTTGGCATCACAAAAGGAATCCAGCGTGTATCACTCGTCATACTCCCGCTTCTGATTGTTCTGATGGCAGTACTTTCCGTCTACTGCATCACCCTTCCCGGAGGCCTTGACGGTCTTCTGTATTATATTATCCCGGATATTTCAAAGTTTTCACTTGAGATGGTACTTCAGGCCCTGGGACAAACCTTCTTTTCGTTAAGTCTTGCGATGGGAATCATGGTAACCTACGGCTCGTATCTCAGTAAAAAAGAGAGTGTTGAAAAGTCCGTTTTGCAGATGGAATGCTGGACTGCCGGTGCTGCGATTCTCGCGGGGCTTTTAATCGTACCCGTGGTTTTTATCTTTACCGGAGGTGATATGTCGGCTATCCAGTCAGGGTCAGCTCTCTTATTTACCCAGATGCCGCAGGTCTTCGAAACAATGGGCAACGGGACACTGTTTGGTGCTATATTCTTCATCTGCGTATTCTTTGCCGCACTGACCTCTGCTATCAGTCTCTTTGAGGTCCCGGTCTCTGCATTAATTGACAAGTTCAATCTGTCGCGCGCAAAAGCTGTTGCTGTTGTATTTGCAGGCACTTCCGTGCTCGCTCTTATTGTCAACTTCGGCTTCAGCATCTGGTCTGATTTTAGCGTCGGAAACTATCATATCCTGGAGTTTCTGGATACACTGAGCAACAGCATTCTTATGCCGCTTCTGGCGCTTCTTACCTGTATTTTTATCGGATGGGTCATTAAGGGAAGATGCAGCGTTGTGTCAGAGGAGGTTGAGCGCAGTTCTCCTTTTAAAACAAAGAAATTTTATGTCATCATGATTAAGTTTGTTGCTCCGGTCTGTCTTGCAGCAATTCTCTGTTTTATGATTATACAGACTGTTGCAGGTATTATAACAGTATAGAAATAGAGTAAATCCATTTTTTTCAATAATTATTTAGAGATATTTGGAGATTTTTTCAGATTCTTCCAGAACCGCCGGTGAGGCAAATGTATTTATATAAAGGACGTATTTATATTATGTTATATTAAAGGGGGATTTGTTACAAATGGCATATAATATCCTCGACACCCTGAAAGTCGAAAATATTGTGGCGTCGGTACAACTCTGTGACACGATAGACCTTGCAGCAGTCTCTGCAAAAATTCCGGGGGCAGACTATAACAAACGACGGTTTCCGGGCATCGTTCTCAGGTTTGACAACCCGAAGATTGCAGCACTTCTCTTCAGTTCGGGAAAGGTCGTGCTGACCGGTGCAAAAAATCCTGATATCATCGCAGACGGGGTACAGCACCTCATCCGGCTTATGAAAGAGATTGGGGTCAGTGTATCGGAAAACCCCGAATACAGCATTCAGAACATCGTAACCTCTGCGGATGTCGGAAAACACATTAACTTAAACAAAACTGCCATGATCCTCAGTTTCGATAAAATCGAGTATGAACCCGAACAGTTTCCGGGACTTGTGTACCGTATTGAAAGCCCGAAGGCGGTTGTTCTTATGTTCGGTTCGGGGAAGTTTATCGTAACCGGTTCCAGGTCTCAGGAGGATGCAGAAACTGCGGTTCAGAAAGTGTATGACGTCCTTTCAGAACATAGTTTAATCTGACGTATTTTTCCAAGATATTATATTCTCAGACGTCAATATAATACATATAATTTATGGAAGAATATACAGGCAATATCGGAAACTATGAGGAAACCTTCCGGTCGTTTCACATAGACATCCCGAAACACTACAACTTCGCCTTTGATGTCATCGACAACTGGGCGAAGAAGGACCGGAATCATCTGGCAATGATCTGGGTGAATCAGGCAGGTGTGGAAAAGAAGTTCACCTTCTGGGACCTCATGATTCACAGCAACGAGGCTGCAAACATCTTAATGAAGTTCGGCATCAAAAAAGGAGACCGTGTCATGCTGATGCTTCCAAGAGTCCCCGAATGGTGGTTCCTTGTGCTCGGTATCCTGAAGCTCGGCGCGGTCTACTGCCCGAGCCCCCACATGCTCACGGTAAAGGATATCGCATACCGTATCAGGGTCGGGAACTTCAAGATGGTCATCACCGACCGCGAGAACATGGAAAAGGTGGACAAGGTTGCAGAAGAGTGTCCGTCCCTTCAGTTCCGCATGGTAACCGACGATGACCCGGGAGAGCGGCTCCCGTCCCCATGGATAGGATACCAGCATGAACTCAAATACCCGGCACCGGTCTCCACCCGTTTAATCGCAAGCGCCGGACACAAGATGCTTGCAACGGACCCGATGCTTATCTATTTCACATCAGGCACAACCAAGGACCCGAAGATGGTGCTCCATGACTATGCGCATCCCTTAGGTCAGACAGTAACTGCCAAGTTCTGGCATGACCTAACCGAAAAGGATGTTCATTTCACTGTTTCTGATACCGGATGGGCAAAGTGCGGCTGGGGTAAAATCTTCGGTCAGTGGATATGCGGAGCCTGTATCTTCGTCTATGACTACCGCAGCAAGTTCCTCGCAACCGAGCTTCTTCCGCTGATTGAAAAGTACGGGATTACCTCGTTCTGCTGTCCTCCTACCATCTACCGTATGTTAATCATTGCCGATTTAAAGAAGTTCTCCTTCTCTGAGCTGAGGACATGTACCAGTGCAGGAGAGCCGTTAAATCCCGAGGTCATTAAAATCTGGCGTGAAGGGACAGGCATTACCATCCGCGAGGGCTACGGGCAGACCGAGACCTGCTGCTGTATCGCAACGTTCCCCGGAATGGAGATTAAGCAGGGGTCTATGGGTAAGCCGATGCCGGGATGGCACATTCAGCTTCATGATGATGAAGGGCATGAAGTCCCGAAAGGAGAAATCGGACGCATTGCAATCTCTCTTGACCCGCGGCCTGCGGGGCTTATCCGCGAGTACCTGGACAACCCCGAAGAAAATGCCGAGATGTTTTCGGGCGGCTGGTACTACACAGGAGACAAGGCGCGCATCGATAAGGACGGGTACTTCTGGTTCGTCGGAAGAAACGATGATGTGATAAAGTCTTCCGGATACCGTATCTCTCCCTTCGAGGTGGAATCTACGCTTCTGGAACACCCGGCAGTAAAAGAGTCCGCTGTGGTCGGAAGCCCGGATGACATCAGAGGTGTCATCATCAAAGCGTTTATCGTGCTTCATGACGGCTACACCCCGTCCGACCGTCTGGTAAAAGATATTCAGGACTTTGTAAAACGCACGACAGCCCCGTACAAGTACCCGCGTGCAATCGAGTTCGTTGCAGAACTTCCAAAGTCCTTCTCCGGTAAGATTAAGCGCGGGGAACTGCGCGAGAGAGAACTGAAGAAGTATCAGGACGAACTTTCCTGAAAAAACCTGTGCGGCAGACGAGCCGCATCCGGTGCCGGGGAAAATCCCGTTTCTTTTTTTAATCTGTTTCTGTTTTAAAAAAGAGTATTGTTTATGAGTGCGAGCGCTCGGCTTCGATCTCTTTTAAGGTGTGATCTGCGAGCATGTGCATGCGTTCGGGAATGCCGCGCGAGGAGATGGTCTCTATCTCTTTCATGGCAGCGCCTATCTCTGCCCCGAGAATAAAGATGGCATACTTGTGCTCAAGTTTGCTTCTGTTCAGGTCATTCGGCAGGATATTTAATGCCGTGTACTCTGTAAATTTGAGTGCGGGGTTGAGTGTCTGGTAGTATGTTTTGATGTCGTAAAACATCTGATGAAGTTCCAGGAGTTCTTCTTTATGCATGTCTTAACATTTGTGTTTTATTAGAAGATAAAATGTTTGTCGGAAAGAGTGGTTTTAACCTCAAAAAAAAGTGTCTCCTGATGTTACCAGGGAACGTCCTTTAAGCCGAACATATATCCGATGATGTTCGCACTTCTGTGCATTAAGGGAGATATGATAAGAATTGCTGCAAGGACTGCAAGAATTGCTCCCGCAGTTCCGATATCAAGGACCAGGCCGCCTGAAAATGCGCCGAAAACGGCGGTAAACCAGCCGATGTTTCCGGTCACCAGGAGTACGAGGGTCATAAGGCCGAGAGAGCCTGCCACCATATCGTACATGTCTGCTACCGGCCACTTTGCCCCGCGCTCTTTTCCAAGCCGGCGTTTGAAGTAACTTTTTACCAGATCACCTAAGAGCGCGCCAGTCGAGAGGGCGATTACCGTAATCCATGTGTGTTCCGGAAGGAAGGTGAGGTTAAACGCAAAGCGAATCCACATCAGGACGGCACCCGCGAGAACTCCTGCTGCAATCCCGCCGAACAGCCCGCGCCAGGTTTTTCCGTCGCCAAAGATGCGTCTCCCGTCTTTTGCACATTTTCCGAAATCAATCGGTTTACCTCCGCCTAAGAGGGCAGCTGCGGGGTTTGGGATGTATGCGGGAAGCATAAGCCAGAATGCCCATAAAAAACACATTCCGATGGTAACACAGAGTTCTGTAATCATTCGCTGTACATTATTTGCTGTATGTATATATCATCATTTTTCTTCATCATTTTCTCCGGTTGTCAAAAGACTCTTATGATAACAGACCAAATATCTATTAATATGCGTTTCTGGAACCGGACGGAGGAGGCAGTACACAGTGCGGACTGGGGGTATCTCATGCGGCAGAAGACAAAGGGTGCACTTTTGTCCGCGCTTCAGCGGGAGGCTGCAGGATACACTGCAGACGACCTTGATATTATGATGGTCCATTATGATGCAAAAATCCGCGCAGTCCCCGAAGAGTACCGCAGGAGTCTGGAAAAATACGCACGAATCCAGATAACAGACGGATATAATCTTCTCGCAACAGCTGTTTTGGACCCTGTCCGCGGGAAGGAGAAACTCCCGAAACTCTGGAAGGAGTATGCGGCGTTTGCAGGCGGCGGGGCTGCCGAACCAAACGGGAGACTTCGAAGCCTCAAATATCTGATAGCAGCCTTTATGATTTTTATTGAGGAAAAACCCCCGCATCCGGAAGGCATGCCGTTTCCGGGCGGACACGCAGTTGAGCTGTACGAGGGGGTGTATTATTGTCCGGTAAAGAGCGCATGGGATGATGATGAGTCTGCACTCTGCCGTTTCTGTCCCGCAGTCCAGAGCCGCGAACAGGATATGGTTCTTTCAAAGTCGGAGCGGGAAGCGGCAGGGAAGAAGGAAAAGATTACCAATTATTTTTACAACTTTAAAGGATAGGGATGCGCGGGGGCTTTACGGCGCATCTACCGCGTTTTATCGGATACAGTGCAAAATAACCCTCTCTGTTTCAGGAATGGAAGCACAGTTTTTTAACTATGGAGGTTCAACGATATTATTGCAATGAACAGTGGCATCTGCCCTAAATGTGGTTTACCCTTAGAGCTCTGCATTTGCGAGGAAGTCGCAAAAGAGCAGCAGCGTATTTGTGTGAAAGTAAGCAAAAGAAGATACGGAAAAGAAGTGACCGTTGTCGACGGCCTTGATCCGTATGAGATTGACCTTGAAGACCTCTCAAAGTATCTCAAAGGAAGACTTGCCTGCGGAGGGACAATCAAGGAAAACTCGATTGAACTCCAGGGGAATCACCGGGACAGAGTAAAGGAACTGTTAACCAACAGGGGATACAACATCGATAATATCAGCTGAAATCCCCGTGTCTGTTTTTTGTCCGTTTAGAGAGTATGATGAGCGGATGCGGAG
>JAUNXT010000046.1 GCA_030539655.1 Methanocorpusculum sp. | reverse complement strand
GGCCTTAAAGGAGCATTTCAAAGAGGCGGCGGCGCAAACGTCCGCCCCAAAGCCCCTTGAGGTCATCCCCTTCTCCTCGTCGGTAAAGTACGGGGCAATCAGATATTCTGATGTGACACTCTATCTGGGAGCACCTGAATTTATCCTCGAATCCGGTGAGCAGGACAGGTTTAATTCTGCTGCCCGCGGGTACATGGAAAAAGGAGAGCGTGTTCTGGTGCTGGCATCCGAATCCTGCTCGTCCCCGAAAACACGTGTCCCTCTTGCGGCAGTTACCCTGCACAATGCCCTGCGTGAGAATGCAGTTGAAACGTTCCGGTACTTCCATGAGGAAGGAGTGACCGTCAAAGTCATCTCAGGCGACAACCCGTTAACGGTGTCAGAGGTTGCAGGAAGAGCAGGAATTCCCGGAGCGGAAATGTATGTCGATGCGACAACGCTCACATCAGATGAGGCGATAGCTGATGCCGCTGCCAAATATACAGTCTTCGGACGGGTCACACCTGAACAGAAACGAAAACTCATTCTTGCATTAAAGGCCGCAGGACACACGGTCGCGATGACCGGAGACGGGGTAAATGATATTCTTGCCATGAAGGATGCGGACTGCAGCATTGCCATGGCTTCCGGAAGCGATGCCGCGTGCCAGGCATCCCAGGTGGTTCTGCTCGAGTCCGAGTTCTCCCGCATGCCCGAGGTGGTGCTTGAAGGGCGTCGCGCCATCAACAACCTTCAGCGGTCGGCGATTCTGTTCCTTTCAAAGAATACCTTCTCGCTCATCCTCTCGCTCTTTGCACTTATCCTGAGTTTCTCCTTCCCGCTTCAGTCCTCACAGATTACACTCATCAGTGTGTTTACCATAGGAATTCCCGGCCTTCTTCTTGCCTTTGAATGGAATAATTCACGGATTCGCGGTCACTTCCTGAAAAATGTCTTACTTAGGGCACTTCCTGCAGGAATTACCAGTTCTCTTTCCATCGGAGCGATGGCAGTTATCGGAGGAATCTTTGAGATTCCGTACGAGATAACATCGACCGCTTCAACGATTATCCTTGCTGCAGTCGGATTTATGGTTCTTCGCCGTATCAGTACACCGTTTTCAAAGTACCGTGTGTTTGTCTATCTCTTTAGCATTGCCGGGTTTGTTGCGGCAGCGTTGTTCCTCCCAATGCTCTTTGGTCTTGCTCTGCTACCCTTAGAGGTGCTTGCGGAGGCTGCCATAGTTATTGTCGCAGCTGAGGTGCTGTTCTACTTTGTGTCAAAAGGAGTTGACCGGATTCTGGAAAAACGGGCGCCGCATCTGAATTGAGATGAGGAGATAGTGTGAGGGATAGTGCTGAATACGGTTTGTTCTTTGCATAGTTGATGCTATTGGCAAATAATAAATCATAGTATCACCTTATCTAATAACGATACTATGAACCCGCGAAAAACAACTATCCTCACAGTGATACTTTCAGTGTTTCTTGTGATGATTCTGTTAACTGTCCCTGCAGGGGCAGACACGTTGATTATTCATACAAATGATGTTCACGGACAACTGACTGATAACATCGGATATGACGGGCTTGCGGCCTATATCGAGGAACGTACCGCAGCAGGAGATGAAATTATTCTGCTCGATGCAGGAGATGCTTTTCATGGTAAGATTGAAGTAAATGCTTTTGAAGGTGCATCCGTTCTTGACATCATGAACACCCTTGGATATAATGCAATGGCTGTCGGAAATCACGACTTCGAATTTAAAGCAGAGAGACTGTTTGAACTGCGTGACAATGCAGATTTCCCGCTGCTTGCTGCAAATGTATTCTATGAAGACACAGGAGAGCAGGCTTTTTCCGACTCCGTCATTATCCCGACATCTGATTATAAAATTGGTGTCTTCGGGCTTTCCACTCCCTATACGAAAGTCACAACCAGAGAGGGGAATACTGATAATTTAGTATTCGTCGGAGGCGAAGAGTTATATGAAATTGCACAGGAGCAGGTTGATGCTCTGAAAGAAGATGGATGTGATTTTATCATCTGTTTAGGGCATCTTGGTCTGGGGGATGCATATGTCCCGTACTCTTCGAAAGATGTTGCAGAACATGTTGAAGGTATTGATCTTCTCATCGATGGTCACAGTCATACGGAACTTTCCGGAGGATTCACCGTGGGGGATACCATGATTGTGAGTGCCGGCTGTTATCTGAAAAATATCGGTGTTGTGACACTAAAAGATGGAAAGGTAACAGCTGAACTCGTTTCGGATTATGATAAGAAGGATGAGAATATAACCGCATTGTGTGAGTCATACATAAAGAGTCTTCCCGAAGTCCTGGGTTCTATTGTTGTCGGAGAGACAAAGGTGTATCTTGATTCGGCAAGAGAACCCGGATGCAGAACAGGAGAGGGTCCATTTGGTGATCTTATTACAGATGCATTGCTGTATACACTTCAGCAGCATGGATATAACCCTGATTGTGCGTTGTTAAACGGAGGGGCAATCAGAGACAGCATCCCGATTGGTGAGATTACAGAGCTGTTAGTCCATAATGTTTTCCCGTTTGATGATGATGTGTATGTGGTGTCTATTCCCGGTTCTGTCCTGCTGCAGGCTTTTGAAAAGAACACTGCACTAACTCCGTCTGCAGAAGCAGGATTCCCGCAGGTTTCAGGGATAGAGTACACGATTGATACTTCAAAACCGTATGTGGAGGGTGAAATTCATCGGGTCACCATCAATTCAGTTAACGGAAAACCGTTTAATCCGGATACGGTTTATACTGTTGCTACTACTGATTTTATAGCATTGGGAGGAGATAAATATACAGATTTCATCGGATGTGAATCCATAAATACAGGCATAAAGGATATTACAGCATTTGACGAATTCATTTCTGAAGGGCTTAACGGTGTTGTTGATGAACGCTATGCCAAACCCGCAGGGCGCATCCATATCATAGGAAACGGTAAGGAATCTGCAGAAACACAGGCACCTGCAGCAAGTCCCGCTCCGCTGTTTGCTGTTTTTGCAGGGCTTTTGGCTGCAGGGGCAGTCTTCGCAGGAAAACGCAGATAAAAGAGTGAAAATTGATTATCTATTTTTATCTGATTTTTATCCTTCTTTTTATTCACAGATTAAAATATAAAAAAAGGTGTAACTATTCACCATGTGTGTTTTTGTGGTTGTTGTAACTGAGGTGCAGGGGTTCTGAAGGAGAGCGCAGACCTCTCAGACATACACACCGTCAGTTACAACAACGTGTATAACACACGAGGGTACCTGAATAGTTACAATAAAAAATTACCCATCCGGCACAAACTTTGTACCATAATGAATGACCCCGTCATCCCCTTCCTTATCCAGAATGCGGAAAACGGAATGAACCGGCATTCCGATATACACCTCATCCGGTTCACAGACGAGGTGGGTGGTAAGACGTGCTCCTTCTTCAAGCTCCACAATCGCGAGCACATACGGCTTCATCGCCGCATACTGGTCAGCGGATGAATAAATCACCGAATATGTCAGGACTTTTCCTTTGCCGGAAAACTGAATCTCTGTCATCTTTCCATCCCGGCGGCAGTGCGGGCAGATTGCCCTTCCGGGGAAGAACGTGCGTCCGCACACCTCACATTTTGTTCCAATCAGATTATACCTCTGCGGAATCTTTCTCCAGAATCTTGCAACAGTCATTGTTATGCCCTCCCGAAAATATGCGTAACAACGGTAGCCCCGGTACCTCCGACATTTTGTGTCATACCTGTTTCTGCTCCGTCAACCTGACGCCTGCCTGCCTCTCCTCTGAGCTGCTGGACAACCTCCCAGACCTGCTTGATGCCGGTAGCTCCCACCGGATGCCCGCAGGCTTTCAGACCGCCCGAGGTGTTAACCGGAAGCTTTCCGCCAATCATGGTTTCCCCGTCTGCGGTGAACTTTCCTGCAGTTCCCTTTTTGACAAATCCGAGGTCTTCAATCGCACAGAGTTCGGCAATCGTAAAGCAGTCGTGCACCTCGACGAAATCAATGTCCTTCCGCTCAAGTTTTGCCTGCAAAAAGGCCTTGTTTCCGGCAGCAACCGTGGCCCCCATCGTTGAAAAGTCCGGGCGGTCGTGGAGCGCAATTGTATCACCTGCCTGTGCTGATGCAAGTACTTTTATCGGCGTATCGGTAAACTCTTTTGCCCGCTCCATGGAACAGACTACAACTGCTGCCGCACCGTCAGATACCGGTGAGCAGTCAAAGAGACGAAGCGGGGATGCGACCAGTGTCGAGTTCATCACAGTCGAGAGGGTGATTTCGTTCTGGAAATGTGCGTACGGGTTTCGTGCACCATGGTAGTGGTTCTTTACCGCGACCTGTGCCAGTTCTTCGCGGGTTAATCCATACTTGTGCATATAGTCGCATGCAATCATCGCATAAAGACCCGGGAAGGTAGCTCCTGCAAAGCTCTCCCATTCCCGGTCGGCAGCGCCTGCCAGAACATCTGTTGCATCACCGACATCGGTCATCTTTTCAACCCCTGCCGCGATTACCACATCAGACATCCCGGAAGCCACGGTGGCCACTGCCTGGCGGAACGCAAGGCCCCCTGATGCGCATGCGGCTTCAATTCTGGTTGCAGGTGTGTGAAGGTCTCCTCCAAGTCCCACGTAGTCTGCGACTAAGGCACCGACATGCTCCTGTCCGATAAAACGCCCTGCAGACATGGAACCGACAAAGAGGGCATCAATCTCACTGCCTGAAATATTTGCATCATCAAGAGCGGCTGTTCCCGCCTCGGTACAGAGTTCACGAAGGGACGAGTGCCACCGTTCTCCAAACTTTGTAATCCCTGCTCCTATTACTGCTACTTCTTTCATTTGTATCACACCTTTATTTTCCCTTTATGCCGTGCATACACAGCATAGTCAAGATATTTCTTCTTTGCAAGCATCTGCTCGACAGACGGTGCTCTGCTCCGGTCAATCTTATCCAGAATTGCATCAGTGACCGTTATATCAAACGAGTCAGACCCGGCACCGCTTCCGTAACTTGTAACAAAGATTCTGTCACCCGGTTTTGCGACATCAAGAACTGCTGCAAGACCTAAGGGGACCGCACCGCTGTAGGTGTTTCCAAGACGCGGCACGAGAAGGCCTGTCTTTATCTGTTCCTGTGTAAATCCGAGTGCCTTTGCAGCTTTTTGCGGGAACTTTGCGTTCGGCTGGTGGAAGACCGCGTAGGTGTAGTCGGATGGTCTTGTGCCGCGTTTTTCAAGCATCATCCGTGCGGCGGTTTCCACATGCTTAAAGTATCCCGGCTCTCCCGAAAACCTGCCGCCGTGTTTTGGATAATCCTCTCCTTCGCGCCGCCAGAAGTCGGGGGTGTCGGTCGTAAATGAGCAGGTGTCATTAATCTCTGCAATCGGGTCATCGCATCCGATGACGTATGCAGCACCACCTGCTGCCGCCGTGTACTCAAGCGCATCGCCCGGTGCACCCTGGGCGGTATCTGCGCCGATTGCCACCGCATACTTCATCATGCCGGAGGCTACAAGTCCCATTGATGTCTGAATCGCGGCAGTTCCCGCCTTGCAGGCAAACTCATAATCCGCTGCGGTCATGGAAGGTGTCGCACAAATTGCTTCCCCTACAGTCACCGCAGTCGGTTTTACCGCGTACGGGTGTGACTCTGATCCGACATAGACTGCTTTTATCTCCTCACGGTTAACCTCTCTTCTCCGAAGTGCTGCCCGTGCTGCTTCGACCGCAAACGTTGCGGTGTTTTCATCATAGTCCGGAACGGCCTTTTCAAGAACTCCAAGACCGCCGGAGATTTCTGCTGCATTTGCTCCCCAGACACGCGCAATCTCTTCAACAGTGATGCGGAAACGGGGGATATATGCTCCGTATGTAATTATTCCTACCATTTTACTTTCCTCAGCCGTACAATAATTTCTTCGACGTCAAGCGTTGTTGAAAGAGCTGTGATGTGATCTCTTTGCGCCAGCAGTTTTGCCAGGGGGTGGATATTTTCCGCTTCAATTCCCTGAAATATGACATACCGCGGTTTAAACGGGGTGACACGTATTGCAATCATGGGGGACTTTCCCGTCGATACATCCGTAAATATGATTGCACGTTCGGTACTCCAGCCGTAGATGCGGTTAAACTCGCTTGGTGAGAGGTTTAGAATCGCATTTGCGCTGTTTACCACGGTGTATCCGAATATCTGCGCATCCATGCTGCCGCAGATGTGCCGGCATTCAAGAACTCCGGAGAGATTTTCTATCGGAACAGAGGTCGGGAAGTCGTTGATATCCAGAATCGTGTTGTCGTCATAGTCCGAGAATAAAAGTTTTCCGAACTTTCTGATATTCGGCGCACCGTTTTTTTCATCGATATCAAGGATGGATCCGACAATCTTTCCTACAACCGCAGTTCCCGGGCTTTTTCGTCTTCCGCTCTCATAGTCGCTGATAACAGACGGTGAGACGCCAAGTTCCTCGGAAAGAATGCCCGGAGGAATCTGGAAACTCTCACGCCATTTTCTCAGCGCCTTTCCGGGAGATTCGGATAAGGTTATTTCACCCGCCATCTTTTCGGCGAGCTGATGCCTGAGACCAGGTTTCATGAATACATATTTATCATTCCATAAATAAAAGCCTGTTCGTCAATTCACGAATGTGTGGTCGGCATAATACTCCGGAAACTGCCGTCCGTTTCCGGTTCTTCCCTGTTTTTTGAAAGGGCGACTAATCAATCAGTTTAACTCCTTCCCGCACCAATACTCTTCAATGAAGATTGCCGTAACCCGTCTTGCCGGAAAAGAAAAGGATGATGAAGAGCTTTTTGCCTCATTCGGTCACACGGTAAAAACCGTGTCCCCGCTTGTCGCAGAACTGAAACCCAATATCATGCAGCAGTTCGTAATCGATGCAAACGGCTGTGAGTTCGATGCCGTCTTTTTCACGAGCGCATACGCGGCAGAGCATATTGCCCCTCTCCTTGACCG
>JAUNXT010000045.1 GCA_030539655.1 Methanocorpusculum sp. | reverse complement strand
AAACGTTACAAAAAAAGGGGGTTATGCAATCTTTCCGCCTGCGTTTGCGCCGGGCATGCAGGTAAAGATTTCTTTTACCGTGATAACAACCAGGTCCTTGCACGGGTATGCTCCGGGTTTCTTTGCCTCAAGCATGTCGTGCATCTTCTTGTGTTCCGGAGTGTCCTTCATAATCTCTGCAGTTCCTTTGAACTGAATGCAGTCGCCGATTTCACGGGTCCAGACGAGGACGGAAACCTGCGGATTCTCGAGGATGTTTTTCATCGTCTTGTTCATGAAGTTGTTGGCAATAAGGATTTTATCATCCTCAACCATAACAGCCCCCATCGGAGCAACATTCGGGACACCGCTCTTTGATGCGGTTGCGAGATGGAAGATGCCTGCTTTTGTCATCTTCTCTTTCAGGTCAGGAGTAATTAACACCATACTATTATATTTTATTTTCAAGGTTTTTAATAGTTTCCTGTATTCCTGCTGCAAGGGGTGAAGTCTCCGAAAGGACTGTTCTCCACTCCTCAATCATAAGCCTCCCGTTTGATGCGCGCCCGATGACAGATACGACCGTTCCCGGTTCCGGAAGCCGCCTTTTCGATGTTACAATCCAGACCCCGCTGCTGTTTTCCAGCGTCAGACCGGACTGACGGAGATGAATCATCCCATCAATACAGACTTCCTCTTCCGCGGAGGAGACAATATTTACCGCAGTGCCGTACCCGACCGAAAGCTCAAGCTCGGTAAACTTCCCCGGGCGGATTTCTGCATTGGAAATCTCAATCCGGTCACCTTCAATGACCATCATATCAGACATCTCCGCCCAGAGCGCTGCGGAAATAACTCTTCCTCCTTTCCCGCGGATACGGATATTTTTCACCTTTGATTCTTTGTTTCTCCGGTTTACAAACTGCCGCACAGGAGATACCGAAACGACCGTCCCGGAGATAACTGCCCTGTCCCCGACATCCGCATCCTCAGCATCAATGGTTAAAACACTGATATCATGGCCGCAAAAGGAGACTTCCGCGGAATCTGATGCCTGATACTCGATAACTCCGTCATCCTCCTTTCGCACAACGCCGCGGATTGAAATCGAAGCTCCCTCGTCCACATCTGCGAATATTTCAGGTGACCAGGAAATAAGCCGTGCTGTCCCGCTTGCATCTCCTACGACAAATGCCTGAAGAGAGGCCTCGCTTCCGTCGCGTTTTTCCACGGTTTTTACCGGGTAGACCGAAATAACCTTTACCTCGAGCGGGTCTTCCAGAGTCTCTGATTTCGGCGGTTTTTTGGTCTCCACAATCTCGACACTGCTCTCCCGCATCGCAACAAACCCCACATCGCGCCTTCCGAATCTGGGTTTTGCGATTACCTCGACCACGTCTCCTTCGTGCAGCTCCAGAAGAGCCCGCGCCTTCTCATCCCAGAGGGTCATCGAGGTCGTCCCCGTAGCATCCCCCAGAACAAGGGTGCCTACCGCCCCGGGCTCTTCATCTCCTTCCTTCATCGGAATCTCCTTGGGACCGTCGATGGAGAGCACCTTTCCGTAGAATGATACAATCGCTGTCCCTGCTTTCGGAATCTCTCCGATTTTGATGTGGGACCTTCCCAGATCATCAACCACCATCATGGCGATGGTAACCTCATCGAGAATTCCTGCATACTCGCGGGACTTTTTTTCCATCAGCTCTTCAAACTCTGCTTCGGAAACAAGGTCGGAGACGAGGAGATAGTGCATCATGCTTTTCTATGCCAGGAGGGAATCTGAACGGCAGCGGTCATATCCTCATAGGTTTCCGCTCTCCGCATGAGTTCTGCTTTGCCGTTATTTACGAGCACCTCCGCACAGCGCGGACGGGCGTTGTACTGCGAAGACATTGCATAGCCGTATGCCCCCGCGTCAAGAACTGCAATGATGTCTTTTGCACAGATTTCAGGAAGCATGCGGTCTGCGGCGATAATATCTCCTGTCTCACAAATCGGACCTGTAATGGTGTACAGTTCCTTGTCGGGAAGGTCTGCCTTGTTTGCTGCCATGACCTCGTGCCATGAGTCATACATCGCAGGGCGTATCAGAAGATTAAACCCGGCATCCACATTGACAAAGGTCTTGTGAACACGCTTTACCGAGTTTACTTTTGTCAGAAGAACGGTTGATTCTCCAACCATCCAGCGTCCGGGCTCAACCCAGAACGCAGGAGAGATTCCGGTGTTTTTGCAGGCCTCGACAAAGACCGGCATAACTGCTGCTGCATACTCTTCGGGTGTCGGTGCCTTGTCCGGATTTTCCTTTCTGTGATAGGGAATTCCAAGCCCTCCGCCGAAGTCCACAAACTCGAGTTTTACGCCGAGTGCGGTTACCGCAGCTGCGGTGTCCATGAGAACTTTGCAGGCAATCTTAAACGGCTCGGTCTCCAGAATCTGAGAGCCGATGTGGCAGTGCATTCCGACAGGGTTGATGTACTCCATTGCAAGAGCCTCTTTGTAGGCGTCAAGAATCATCTCTGCGGGAATTCCGAACTTGCTGTTTTTAATTCCGGTTGCAATCTTCGGGTGAGTCGGGACATCGATTTCCGGATTGACACGGAATCCGATTTTTGCCGTCTTTTTCAGCTCTTTTGTAATTACATCGAGCTGACGCAGTTCATCGACTGAATCAACCGAGATTTTTATGCCGAGGTTTACTGCGGTACGCAGGTCCTCTTCGGTCTTTGAGCTTCCGTTAAAGAGCAGTTTTTCAGGGGAAATTCCTGCCTCGAGGGCCTCACGCAGTTCGCCCGCGGAAAAGATGTCAGCTCCCGCCCCCTCTTCTGCGAGTGTCTGTAAAATCACCGGGTTTTCATTCGCTTTTGCAGCATAGAGCAGCTGGACGTTTTGGGTATATTTCCTGAGTGCTGCCTCATAGCGGCGGAAGTTTTCCTTTATGTGCACTTCGTCTGTTACATAGAGGGGGGTGCCGAACTTTTCAGCGAGCGCCGCACAGTCCGCTCCTCCGCAGAATAAATGCCCGTTTTTTACTTCAAGCGAGGAGGGAAGATTCATGCATCTCCCCTGATTCCTGCTTTTCTCATGCGCTCAATTGCTTCGTGAATCCGGTCAACAGGTCTTGTGATGGCAAATCTGACAAACCCTTCGCCGCTTACACCAAATCCGTTGCCAGGTGTTACCACAATTCCTGCATTGAGCATCTGCTCGGTGAATGCCTCGGCGTTCTTGACCTTGAGCCAGAGGTAGAATGTTGCCTTGGGGCTTGTAACGGAAAATCCGAGCGAGCGAAGACCTGCAGCGAGTGCATCGCGGCGTTCCTGATAGATTTTGCAGGCTTCCTTTACGCAGTCCTGCGGTCCGGTTAAGGCAGTGATTGCCGCGTGCTGGACAGCGTTGAAGACACCGGAATCGATGTTGGTCTTGACTCTTCCGAACGCCTCGATAAGGTCTTTGTTTCCGCAGGCCATTCCCACTCTCCATCCGGTCATATTGTAGGTCTTTGAAAGGGAATGTGTCTCGATTGCAACATCCATTGCACCGTCTGCTTCGAGGAATGACGGGGCTTTGTAGCCGTCGTAGGAAATTTCAGAGTAGGCGTTGTCGTGTACAACGATTATGTCATGTTCACGTGCAAACTCCACGGTCTCGTTGAAAAACGACATGGGAGCGACTGCCCCTGTCGGATTGTTCGGGTATCCGATGAAGAGGAGTTTTGCACGCTTGAGAACATCCTTTGGCACTGCATCATAGTCCGGGAGGAAGTTATTCTCTTCCAGAAGGGGCATGATATGGGTTTTTCCCTCGGCAAAGAGGGTTGATGTTTTGTAGACCGGGTATCCCGGGTCAGAGGCTAAGACATAGTCTCCCGGATTTACGAACGCTTCAGGGATATGTGCAATACCTTCCTTCGAGCCGATTAAGGCGATGACCTCTTTGTCGGGGTCAAGGGTGACATTAAACCGTGTCTTATACCAGTCTGCAACCGCCTTGCGGTACTCACGCATACCAAGGTAGTCAGGGTAGTGGTGGTTGTCAGGATTTTTTGCCGCGGCACATAATGCATCTACGATGTGCTGCGGCGTCGGCAGGTCGGGGTCCCCCACGCCGAGGTCGATTAAGTCGACTCCTTTTGCACGCAGGTCTGCTTTTATTTTGTCAATCCGTGCGAAAAGGTACGGAGGCAGGTTATTTAAACGCTCTGCTGGTTTCATAACTGTGTAATATATTTGTTCTTATAGGATTAATGGATAATTGTTTGAGTGCAGCACCTGCCGTGGCATCACGCAAAAATTCCCTCCCCTGTCTGCTGTCTATATCCTCACTTTAAAGACTTCTTCACCTAATCCAGTCTCTTTTTATCCTTTACAACGGCACAGAGTATCGCCGCCACTGCCGAAAGGCCGGCTGATACGAGCATGACGCCTGTAAATCCTGTCGCAAAGAGGCCATGTGACAACTCCTCGAAGGAAAGGACCACACCTCCGTCTGCTGTAATGAACGTAAATATTGAGGCAAACAGTGCGGTTCCGATAACTGCCCCGATGTAAAGGCAGGTCATGATAAATGTAGACCCCGTTTCCTTGTCTGCTTTTGGAAGCAGGTCAACAATTTTTCCGGAGAACGGACTGCTCGACATGGCGACCGCTGTTCCGGAGCCGATGAGTGTCAGGATGAACGGCAGAACACCGAATTCGGGGCGCAGGAACGCTAAAACGGCAGATACCGCGGTGAGAATGATACAGGATACCGTGCAGAAAAACCCCCTCCCGTATGTGTCCGACCACCTCCCGAACGGCACACTCAGGATTGCGGTAATAAGCGGAGAAATGAGCATCAGAAGACCGCAGATGAGTGCATCCATTCCGAACTGATTTGTGAAGTAAAACGGCAGAAGATAGAGTATCCCGGAAATGATTGCTTCAATTATCAGAAATGCAATAAACATTGCAGCGACTCCCTTTACCGTAAAGATCCGGAGGTTAAAGAGCGGGTGTTCTTTTCTTAAGGAGAGGACCACAAACAGAACAGATACCGCGATGCAGAAAATCCCCCCTGTAATTATCTGCGGATTGAAAAGCCCGAGGTGCGGCAGAAGTTCCAGAACGCAGGTAAGGGAGGCCATTGCCGCAAAAATAAGAATGGCACCTGTTATGTCAAAGCGGTGTTTTGCGGGCTCTGGTTTTCCGCGCGGAATAACCCGCAGCGCGTAGATTATGGCGATGATTCCAATCGGGATGTTTATCCAGAATATCCAGTTCCAGGATAGATAGTTGGTGATGACTCCTCCGAGTGCGGGGCCGAAGGTAAATCCGATGGCAGACGCTGCGGTGATGACACCAAATGACAGCCCTATTACCTCCTTTGGGAGGTATTTTACACATATTATCGGCGTGCAGGCAGCAAGCATTGAGGCACCAATGCCCTGCAGAATGCGTGCTGTTATCATGACACCAAGGGATGGAGCAAATCCACAAAGGACGGATGCTGCGGTAAATAATGCAAATCCGGTGATGAATATTTTTTTGATGTGCCCGAGTGATGCGATTCTTCCAAAGATGAGAACAGTTCCTGCAACCATCAGCATATAGGAAACGGTGACCCATGAAACGGTTCCTGTGTCTGTTCCAAACGCTTCAGCGATGACCGGAAGTGCGACATTTACGATTGAACCATCGAGTCCGTCCATTATACAGGCGATAAAGACCGCGATGAGGAGGAGTATGTGTGAACGCTGTATTATCCCGTGCTGATGTGCGTCACTCATTTGTATCTATTATATCAGATGGAACGAATTTATTTTTTGTGGGAGATGCCCTGCTGGATTGTTTTTCAATGCTGTGACTGTTGCGGATTACACGCAGAATAGGAAAAAAGAGATCTATGGGATACTATGATTTTCACGCAATATCAGAGAGTCTGCAGCGGTTTATCTTCCGGTGAATCATAAGGGCGACAACAAAAATCACCACACATGCCGCTGCAGGGACTACGAATTTCGCTTCAAAGGCAACCCATGCTGCCATCGTCAGAATAAACAGGAGAACCACTGATATGGTGCCTATAAGAATTGAGATAGCGAGGGCTGAACCGCGCTTTACCGCATCCGTCTCGGACTCCCAGTCGAGGAACGGACGCTTTATGCCGCAGTAAAGCCCCAGAACCGACATGAAATAAATGTAGACCAGAGGGAGCAGGGCGAGAATCACAAACTCTGCAGGCGACGGATTTGTCGCAATTGTCAGGATGATAACAGAGATGAGATAAAACGGCAGTGCTGCCGCAAAATTCACCTTCAGTTTTGAGGAAAATATCTTCTTTTCGGGGATGGGGAGTGTCTGGGTAATCCACCAGTGTTTTCCCTCAACCGAGATGGAAGCACAGGTGGTAGACGACATTGCGGTAAGGATTGCAAGTACAAACGGAGATGCAGTTTCAATAAACGGCAGTCCGCCAAAGTTTGCATTCACGGTCTCCACACCGATAAGCAGCATCGCAACTGCGAAAACCACCATCAGAATGTAACCGAACATGGTGTTGAAGATGTACGGTGTGGATGAGAGATAGCGTTTTAAATCCCGCTTAAACAGGGCTTTGGCGGGATTTGCTGCTCTCTGCTCCTGCATTACATAATTGTGTTTTGCATCGTGCGACTGCATCGCCTGACAGATAGAGACATACTTCCAGGAGATTAAGGCAGCTGCTGCTGCAAACAGGCAGATTGATATTGCTGCAAATGCGGCAAACGAGAGGGTGTTTTCCAGAAGTCCTGTGGAAAACAGCTCCGCTGGAGGATACCATCCGGTGATAAGATCATAATTCTGCGAGAGAAGTGCCGCGAGTTTATCAGGGACCGTTCCACTGGAGAACATGAATCTGAAATAAAGGATGAAGGCTCCAACCAGAAGCACCATTCCGAGAATTGCCGCGACCGCTTTTCTCTGCTTCATCCTGGCTGATACCGCATATACAAACGCCCCGATGACTGATGCAATGGTAATCGGAATCAGGGGGATTAAGAGAACGCCGATGACTGAAAGCAGCACAAAGGAAGC
>JAUNXT010000072.1 GCA_030539655.1 Methanocorpusculum sp. | reverse complement strand
TTATTCTACAGTTTATTACCGGATGTTGTTGTGCTGTCTGGTTTTGTGCAGCTCTTTATCCCCGCTGCACTGCCGGCTTTACGTCGCATAACATCACTACCTGCAGCCGCCCGCAGCCCTGCGGTCGTGCTCCAGCTGCAGTGACGAATTCACGCAGCGTTACGGGCGAAGCACTGCAGCTGCTTCGAGGCTAACGTCTCCCGCACCTGAACTAATGAAAAGTAACTGAGATAGAAAAAAAAGAAAAAAATCACTCCGCAGCGGGAGTTTCTTCTTCCTGCGGCGTGAGCTCAACATTTACAATGTTGAAATGGCGGCGTGAGAGAATCTTTGCCTTAATGATGTTCTTACCCTCTTTTCCGATTGCAAGACCGCGGTCCTGCGGCTGAACATCGATTGTGGCAATCTCTGTGCCTTCATCTTCCCCTGGTTCAAAGGTAACAGTCTGGATAATAACCGGAAGGAAACAGTTTCTGATGAACTGAACCTTGTCAGGATTATACTCCACAACCTCGACTTTCTTTCCGAAAGCATCCGATGCCTTTTTGATACTTGCTCCTTTTCTCCCGATTGCAAGCCCCATATCTCCCGGGTTGATGACAAAAAGAATTCTCCCGAACATCTCGTCAACAACACAGTCGCGTGCGCCTGCACCAGTCAGATTACCAAACTGGGCAATCATCCGCATATTTTCTTCGGAAATCGTAATCTCAGACATGCTGGTTTCACTCTGCAAGGGTTAAGATGTCTGACTCTCCCGCATCAACAACTGCAAGAACGCTGATCATGTGGTCACGACCGCACTCTTTTCCGAGCTGACGGGAACTTCCCCCAAATTCATAGACTTTGAGGTTTTCTGCTTTTGCAAGCATCGCGCGGACCTTCTCAGGTGCGTTTGCTGCAACGATAACGAGTTTTGCTTTGTTTTCTGCGACAATCTTTTCAACCGAGTTGTTTCCGAGAACAACGTTTCCGGTCTTAATTGCTCTGCGTAAGGATAAGTTGAAATCCATAATTATTTCACCGTTTTTGAGGTTTTGACAGCCCTTAAGTCTGCCTGAATCCTGCACTCTGAACAATACTCAGGGAAGGTGTCTCCCATGAACAGTATTAATTGTTCGTCCCGCAGGTGGACACAAGTGTCCGGTTTCATGGAGATGAAACATTACTATATTGGCGCTTCAACGATATGAATGTATCGCGGGAAGGCTGTAGGTATTAAAGGGAATAATTCTGCCGGAAAAATGCAGAGATAAGAAAAAATGAATAAAGATTAGTCGTAGAACGTGTGTTCACGTTCTCCGCGGCCCCCATGGAAGTCCCGCTTGTATCCGCTGCTCTGTCTTCTGTCGCCTCCGTATCCGCCGTCTCTTCTATAACCTCCGTCGCGTCTTCCGCTGTCTCTTCCGGATCTGCGCTCCCCGCCGTATCCTCCTCTGTCTCCTCTGTATCCTCTATCCCCGTCTCTTCTATAGCCACCGTCGCGCCCTCCGTCATACCGGCGCTCGCCTCCGTATCCGCCTCTTCTCTCGCGGAAATCGTCTGCGTCACGCTCGGGTCTTGGCGTTGCAACGGTAATCTGCAGCTCCTTGTTGCGGATGGTTGCCTTGCTCATCGTCTCGCGGACCTTATCCGCGTACTCGAGAGGGACCTCGACAAACGAGTAGTTTCCGTACAGGTCGATTCTTCCGATGGAAGACCCGG
>JAUNXT010000071.1 GCA_030539655.1 Methanocorpusculum sp. | reverse complement strand
GACACCTTCAGATATGAGGGGGCACGCCCTATCACAATCACCGGGCTCTTTTTATCCGCGGAAAGCATGTCTGCGACATCGGATGCCGCATCCGCGTCTTTCACTTCATAGACGTGCGGCTGAATCTCCTTTGCGGAGGCAGCGTTTTCAATGAGATGTTTTCTAAAGCCGAGTGCGACATTCCATGCCTCATCCTCTTTTGCCGCATCGCCTGATGCTGCTGCAAATCCGAGGTCTGCCCTTCCTGCTTTTCCGCAGGCGTCGATGACCGCGGAAAGAGAGTATGCATCGGGGATGATTTCGCGGTGCAGTTTCCAGGAGGGGCCGTAGAGGCCCATAAGCGAGGCATCGGATGCTGAGGTCTGCATGACAATCGATGTCAGATACTTTGATGCATAGGCCTCATCCGAGGTCTTCTCCTGACATTTCCGTTCGATCTCCTCTGCTTTTCCCGCATCTCCGGAAAGTCCCGGGAGGTAGGGGGAAAATGCGTATTCAATCTGTTCCCGTGTGGTACGTCCGGGAAGGAGAATTCCTTTTCCGGGTGTTATCAGGTTGTTGCCGATGGCTTCTCCTATGATTGTCCCGTTCATGCCGCAGACTTCCTGTTTATCGCCTATGATACCTGCCATGACAAGACCTGCAAGGTCTCTGTTGTCAGAGCTGAGTGCTGCTGCCACAAGGTATGCACATCCGGCAGCGGATAGTTCGCGTTCGCCGTCGAGTCCTTCGAGGCGCGGGTTTATGTGATATGGTGTCTTTGCGTAAGGCACGTGATGATCTATTATTATAACCGATTCGGGTAACTCCGAAACGGATGCTCCAAGGTCGCAGAGCACTGATATCTCCGGGCATTCGACATCTGATGCCGCGAGCTGCGGTAAAAACCGCAGACGGAATCCGATGTCTGCACGGCGCAGTGCAATACAGAGAATTGCCGCGGATGCGATGCCGTCTGCGTCATGATGTGCATAGACATGGACAAAGTCCATGGTCCGCAGGCGGTCTGCAATTTTTGCGGCTGATTCGGTGACTGACATTGAAGCGTTTTACTGAATTTATCTGGAGAGGAGAATCTCTGCAGTCTCCGGGGAGTATGCCCAGTCTGCCGGAAGTTTTCCACTGCCGGTGTAGTATTTCACGAGTCTTCTGATCTTTGCCTCGGTTAACTGGAACTGACGTTTGTTGTGGACGTCGTGGTTGTTGTCAACTAAGTGCTTTCTCATTCCGAGTGCTTTGTGCATGAGGTTTCTGAGATCTTCGGGGATGTCATCTGCCATGTTGTTTTCGGTAATGATTTTGTTGATCTTCTTTCCGGTTGCGAGTTTTACGTCCGGAACTCCGTGTTTGTCACGGAGGACGAGACCGATTGCAGCACTGGATAATCCGGTTTTGCGGAGCTCGATGATTTTTGCCTCGATTTCCTTTGCATTTTTGTTGGACCATTCAGGAGCTTCTGTTCTGAATGGACGGACTGAGGCTGCAATTCCTCTTCTTCTTGCGTGCATTCGTGCCATGTTTTCACCTTTGCGAACCTGAGACCAGAGCTTTGCCGTACATTAGCTGACGCATCAGTGCGTTCGCGTATATTCACTGATACGGGTAAGTCACGAAAAGAGAAACAGTTGTGTTTCAGTGCTGCGGCATAGTGTCTGCCGTGTCTGAATCCAGCTGACTCATCGTAATCCCAAAGCCTCGCTCGAAGCGGGCAGTGTTTTTTGAAACACGTCGGACTTACTCCAGTCAGCATCCGTTAACAGGTAAC
>JAUNXT010000070.1 GCA_030539655.1 Methanocorpusculum sp. | reverse complement strand
AAGGTCATTTCAATCCGCGGAAACTTCGACCGCGCCCTTGAGATGGTCCATGAGCTTTGTGTCTCCCACGGTATCTACCTCTTAAACTCCATCAACCCCTACCGCCTTGAAGGTCAGAAGACCATCGGATTTGAAGCGGTCGACCAGTTAGGATGTGTCCCGGACAGATTCGTGCTGCCTGTCGGAAACGCAGGAAACATCTCTGCCGTCTACAAAGGACTGTGCGAGTGGAAAGACATCGGATACATCGACTCGCTTCCGAAGATGACCGGTATCCAGGCCGCAGGATCCATGCCGATTGTAAATGCGGTCAAAAACAACCTCCCGGTGGTCGAGGTCGAGCAGAACCCCGAAACCGTTGCATCGGCAATCCGTATCGGAGCACCGGTCAATGCTGAAAAGGCCCTTCGTGCAATCCGCGAGACCGGAGGAACCGCAGAGTCTGTCACCGATGAGGAAATCCTTGAAATGCAGCGTGACCTTGCCCGTAAGGAAGGTATCGGCGTTGAGCCGGCATCTGCAGCCTCTGTTGCAGGTATTAAGAAGATGGCAGAGCAGGGACTCCTTGACAAAGATGAAAAGATTGTCTGTGTTGTAACCGGTCACCTCTTAAAAGACCCTGAAACCGTTATTAAACAATGCGCACCACCAATCGAGATCGACCCGACCATCGAGGCACTGCTCTCCGTCTTATAAGCATCTGGCTTATCGGACTTGCAGTTCTCTTCCTCCTCGCAGCACCCGCGGCAGCTGATGACGCTGCTGCGGGAACTCCCGCGGGAAATACCGCAGTGTACACGGTAGCAGAGGACGGGAAATCATTTACCGCGGACATTTATCTGACAGACCTTGACACCTTCCCCATCGTAGCAGAAGGTCTCTTCTGGGGTCTTGGAGGTGATGCCGAACTGAAAGGCGTCACCGACATGGTCTTAACAGACACCGATACAGGAGAGGTTGTGACCCCGAAGGCAGTAAACGGTGTTCTGACGTTTCCGAAAGGAAACTATCACCTGACCTTTACGGCGCCGATTGAGGGAGGGCTTTTCGGCGGGAACTCCCTGTATCTGACGTATCCGGCGAAGTTTGATGTGACGGTGTATATCCCGGAGCCGTATACAACAGGGCATCTTGTTCTCGGAAAAATCAATGAGGGAGGTGTTGTATCACACACCGGTTCCGGTACGGTTGTAACCTATACAGGAATTGAAAAGACGACCGTCCCCTTCTATGATAAGTCGCGGGAGATGGTGCTTTATGTGTTTGCGGGGGTATGGGTACTGATTCTGATAATTGCGATTGTGAGATACCGCAGTCTGCGGAAGCGGCAGATGCTGAAGAAGAAGGATTTTTAATCCTGAATCATTTGTTTTTTTAATTTCTTTTTGTAACGATTCAGCCCGTATTGTAACTGTTCAGTCCGTATTCTTTATCATCCTGTAACTGACGCTTCGTTTGTGCAGCAAAAGCGCAGACCTTGTGACGCAGACGTTCCCACGAGGTTATAACTAACATGGGTATGTGCAACAAGATCGCAGACCCCGCAGACTGGGGAAAGAAATTCCGCCCCTCGGAATTTCTTTCCCTTTCACAGGAGTAAACACTGAGATACTCCAGGAACAGAAACTTTGGATATCCGGAATACTAACCGTAAATAGAAAGGAGGAAGAAATTCCGAGCGGTTTGCGAGAGCCGAAGGCTCGAAGCTGGAGCACGGCTCTGCCGTGCGGTTAGCGTCTCCCGAAGGGGGCAGATTTTCTTTCCTCAGTCTG
>JAUNXT010000069.1 GCA_030539655.1 Methanocorpusculum sp. | reverse complement strand
TCTCTTCAAACCCTTCGTAATAGACAGACGCTCCTGCAGAGTGTGCCGCTTTTGCACAGGTCACCGAGTCTGTATAGACAAAAATCTCCGGATCGGCAGGGGCAAATTTTCCGGTTTCTTTGACCGGTGTTTCACGGGTTTTTCTCGTTCCCTGTTCCAGAAGACCTTTCGCACATTCGGCAAGGAAGGCGCGTCTCGTATCTGCAATAACTCCCATCGGAAGAAAAGCTGTTCCATCGTACTCCATCTGAACCGAGCGGATGAAAAACGGGGTCCCGCCGGTCTTTCGAAGCTGCATCTCAACTGCTTCTGCCGTCACCGGTTTTTCCTTCGCCTCCATGAATGGAATCGGGGAGACCGCTTTTTTCCCGTTTCCGATAATGACCAGGTGACCCTCTCCATCAACCGCCGCCACAATGTCAAGAGGGATTCTGCCTGCAGGAATTTTCGAAAGAATAACTGATGCGAGGTGCGAGGTCTTTAAGCGGTTTGTTATCCAGAGTTCACTTCCCTCGAGAACATCATCCGGCGCAGGGATTTTGTATGCATCTCCTTCGGGAAAGAGGAACGGCTCTTTGTTTAAGGCAAATCCGGTCTCACGTCCTGCAAACTTAAAGACCAGTCCGTCTCCGGTATCAGGCACCGGCCCTTCAATTTTTACCACGACCTTGCCGCGCTTTTTATCAAGTGCGGAGACATACCCGGCATACACGCCGCGGTTGTTTGGTTTTTCATAGTTCATAATGGAGGATTTGTCCCCCATCAGATATCCTCTGGTAAATCCGCGGTTGAAGGCAAAGGCAAGATGCTCCATATCCTCTGCCTGCGGTTCAAATGTCCCTGCCGCGACTGCATCAAGAGCTTTGCGGTAGATGGATGTGACTACTGCCACATATTCCGGAGTCTTCATCCGCCCTTCAATCTTCAGTGCGGAAACACCGCTTTCGCATACCTCCTTAAGACACGGATAGAGGCAGATATCTTTGGTACTTAAGATATAGTTTCCTTTGGTGGGGACAGGCGCCCCGTCTGCCATAAGCGTGTATGCTTTTCTGCAGGGCTGTGCACACATACCGTTATTTCCGCTTCTGCCGCCTACTGCAGACGAGAAAAGACACTGCCCCGAGTAGCAGTAGCAAAGCGCACCGTGAACGAAGATTTCGATGCCTATATTGTGCTCTTTTGCCGCTGCACAAAGATCTGTTACATCAAGAAGAGCTGCTTCGCGGGCAAGGACAATACGGGAGATACCGTGCGCTGCGGCAAACTCAACCCCTGCCTCATTGGTAATGGTCATCTGTGTGCTTGCATGCAAAGGCAAGTCAGGTGCCACCTCGCGTGCGAGGGATAAAAGTCCTGCATCCTGAATCAAGGCTGCATCCGCTCCCGCATCCGATAAAAATCTGAGATAGTCAGCAGCAGATGCAAGGTCCGCATCGCGCATGAGGGTATTTACCGTTACGTAGACCCGGACCCCGCGGCTGTGGGCGAAGGAGATAGCGTCCTCTATCTGTTTCCGGTCAAAGTTTGCGGCATACGCGCGTGCCCCAAAAAGTTTTCCGCCGAGATAGACCGCATCCGCTCCCGCATAGACTGCTGCTTTGAGCGCATCAGGGGAACCTGCAGGCGCCAGAAGTTCAGGGATATTCATCTGACTAATTATGGGATGTATCATCTATTCAGAGTTTCGGATGGTACAGGGAAGATTTCCGCGCCCCCGGGCGGCTGCAGCGGTTTATTCGGGAATTAATTGTGCAAAACCGCATGTTAGGCAT
>JAUNXT010000044.1 GCA_030539655.1 Methanocorpusculum sp. | reverse complement strand
ACTCTGACGTTCTCCTTCCGACTCTAAAATCATACTCTGACGAAGACCTTCCGCCTTCAGAATCGCAGCGCGCTTTTCTCCGTCCGCTTTCAGAATTGCGGCTCTTCTCTCACGCTCTGCTGCGGTCTGCTCGGTCATAGCCTGTTTGACGGCCCCAATCGGATTAACCTCCTTAATCTCGACACGCTCAATCTTGACACCCCACTGGTCCGTTTCCTTATCCAGAATATCACGGAGGCGTGTGTTAATCAGGTCACGGTTATATAAAATCTCATCGAGCTCCATATCACCGATGATACCACGAAGACTGGTCTGTGCGAGGGCAACAGTTGCCTGACGATAGTTTGAGACCTCAAAGTATGCGCGTTCAGGGTCCATCACACGGACGTAAATAATTGCATCCACATCTGTCGGAGAGTTATCTTTTGTAATAACTTCCTGCGACGGAACGTCAATCACCTGCGTACGTAAATCGAGTTTGACAACTCTTGTGATGAACGGGACCACCCACTTAAAACCAGGATTTAACTGACCGGTGTAGGTTCCGAGACGGATTGCAAGCCCTTTCTGATAGGGCTGAATAATAACAACTCCTTTTGCAAAGAGGAGGAGAATCAGAATAACAAGAACAATTCCAAGAATCGTTAATACAGTAACATCCATGTTTATTTCACCTCTTCAACAATGACATGAACACCGCGTGATTCCACAACGGTAACATACACACCTGCGGGAATGACACCCCCGGTGCTTTTTGCACTCCAGACTGCCCCGTCGATTTCCACCTTTCCCGAGATGCTGTCCGGAGAGATTTCAGCTGTAACAAGTCCTTTCTTACCTTTTATGGTATCTTTGGATATAGTAGACGGTTTCCTGTCAGGTGATATCTTCCGATAGACAAGAATGGTAATCCCCACCGCAATGACTGCTGCAACAACTGCAACTATGATGCCTATAGGGGTGGTAAACAGCAGGTCATAGGCAAAGAAGGAAAAGACGCCAAGAACAACCAGTGCGGTCCCCGGGACCCCCAGGAAAAATCCAGGCGATGCTGCTTCGATGATAAGAAATATCACACCTGCAGCTATCAGAATCCAGGGAAGCACTGACTGTGATAAGAGTACCTCAAGCATTTCTAATACCTATACTATTCATTTAGTTTCCATCGGGTAAAAGGATTTGGGATAGGAGCACAATCTGCGGCAATAGTGTTACCCGTTTACCGCCGGTTTTCCCGCATCATCTTTTACAAACTTTGCCCCGATAGTAAGTTTCTGGATGACCTTGTCAAACAGCAGCAGAAGTGCCGGAAGAACAAAGAGCACTGCAATAACAGAAAGCAGTGCACCCCGCGCAATAAGAATTCCCACTGCACTTAGGAGGATATTGGAAGAGAGGAATGCAAGCGAAAAACCGCTGACGAGAAGAATCGCAGCAGATGTGATGATTGAAACTGATGCGGCACACATAGTCTCCCGCATGGCCTCCTTCTTCGGAAGTGTCTTCCGGAATGCAAAATATCTGTCAACAAGCAGAATTCCATAGTCCACCGTTGCCGCAAGCTGCAGGGCAAAGATAATCATTCGTGCGAAATAGAACAGACTGTCCCCCATAAAATAGGGAATACTGCAGTTAATCCAGATAGAGGACTCAATAACGAATACAAGGATGGCGGGAGTGATAAGTGAGCGGAATATCAGCATCAGTACAAGGAAAATACCCCCGATGCCCACAAGGTTTACCCATATATCATCACTTTTTACACAGTCCCGCAGATCATAGGCATTTGCAATCTCTCCTGCAAGAGCCCATTTCCCGGGATAGTACTTCTCACCAAAACCCCGCAGGGTTTCCACCGCAGAAAATGCCTCGTCAGACTCGATGGTGGTATTTACAGTAATAACATACCGCGTATAGTCATCAGATACCAGTTTGGACAGGGTTTTGGAATCCGGATACTCCTGCGGAATTTCAGTCCCCACTGTCTTACTGTAGGATATCACCCCTGAAACAATAGGAATTTTCTCTATCTCTGAAAGCAGTTCACGTTCTGACGCAAAATCTCCGTTCGGCACCATCAGGACGAGCGAGGAGAAATCACCAAAAGTATCCTTTATCGCCTGTGTATCCTGACCAACTTTGGTATTTGGACCGTCAAGGACATCAAAATAGACATAATCGGTGTTCTGAACTGCAGCAACACAGGGGGCAATTACAATAAGCATCACAATAAGTGCCGGGATGCAGAATTTTTTCAGTTTCTTCACCGGTTTATGCAAATCCGGAATAAACGAGCGGTGGGTGGTTTTTTTAACCAGTTTACTGCAGCAGATGGTAAGGGCGGGAAGCAGGGTGAATACGCAGATAACACTGATAAGGATACCCTTGACCATGACCCATCCGATATCGGGACCGATGCCGAATCTCATCACCATAAGAGATACAAAACCGATAGCTGCAGTAATTCCTGATGCAATGATGGAAGTTGCCGCCCGTTTCATTGCAAGAACCATCGCCTGTTTTTCCTCCATCCCTTCCCGTATATGTTCTCCGTACCTGTGCAGGAGGAAAATTGCATAATCTATCGCAATTGCAAGCTGCAGAAGAGCTGCAATTCCCTGCGTGATAAAGGATATCTGACCATAGACGATATTTGTCCCCATATTAATGAGGACTGCAATCCCGATGGTAAACACAAAAAGAAGCGGCTCAATCCATGAGGAGGTGGTAAGAACCAGAATCAGAAGAACGAGCGGGACCGCGACTGCCAGAACCTTTATCAGGTCACTTTCAATGGTGTCACTTGCAAAAGCCATGCTCACCTTCATCCCGGACATCTTTGCCTCGTCTCCTACCAGATTACGTATCTCATGGACTGCGGCAGTTGATTTTGCATCATCGAGGGTCAGAGTGAATAGTGCTGTTCCGTCGCGGTAATAATCATCCACGATGTCCGGGTCGAGATACTCAACAGGGGTTTCAAGAGAAACCGCATCGTCGAGCCACTGGACTTCATTTACCCCGTCTACCGACAGGAAAACATCTTTTAGCGCGAGTGCTTCAGGGATACTAATCCCGGACACCATCACACGGGCGTTTGGAACTCCTCCGGGATACTCGGTATCGAGCACGTTCAGTGCCACTGTCGAGGGTGAGTCTTCAGGAAGATAGTCTATGATATCATAGTTAATCCCGACCTGGGTATAAAGAAGAATAGAGATAGCTGCTATCGCAAGAACGACTGCAATTACCTTTTTTCGATGCTTTACTATAAATTCCGGGAAATGAGTCATAGATTATAAGATTAGTAAGTATATTAGTTCCACGTTAAAATAAATACCAATATTTTTTTACAAAACAATACACGTGTCTATACATCATATATTTAAACAAATCCTGCCAATATAGACTAAGGAATCTTATGGACAAGTTTGAAGCGAAAAGCCTGATTACCAGAAAGGCCATGAGTGCTGCGCTTAAAAAACTCATGGTGAAAAAACCGCTTCGTGAGATTACCGTATCGGAGGTTACAGACGCCTGTGGTTTTCACCGGCAGACGTTTTACTATCATTTCACCACAATAAAAGACCTTCTGCGCTGGACGTTTGAAACAGATGTGAAGGAATTCGTCAGAAAAAATCCAATAGACGGCTCGTGGCAGGATGCGCTGAAGATGATATTTCTTTTCCTCGCCAAAAACAAAACCTTCTGCCTTGCAGCATACCGCTCGCTTGGAAGGGAGACGATTATAGATTTCTTCGGGGAAAACCTGAATTTCGCTGTCTCCGCAGTCATCCGGAAACAGGCCGCTGAAACTCCTATTGATGATAAAAACATAGAGTTCCTGACAACAGTTACCAGCGGGGCCTTAATCTCCATTGTCGAGAAATGGCTTTGCGGAGAGATTTGCTGGGACGCGGATGAGATTGTACAAAACATCAGCTACGTGGCAGAAGACCTCACCGCAGGAGCAAAACTCAGATATGAACAAAAAAACAAAAAAGATATACTGATAAAGTCAAATACTGCCCCATAAATAGAGAATACGATAATGCCTGAACAGACTGCAAATAACTATAACAGAACAAAAGAAGGCAAAGCAAAAAGACTGGCTGCCTCCCTCTCCCTCATCTCGAATGCATTTATTATGGCAGGGATGATCCTTGTCGGCATATTTACCGGTTCAATCGGAGTGCTTTTTGAGGGACTGCACACAGGAATTGATGTGGTGTCCTCGTGCATTGCGTATTTTGCGGTCCGTAAGTCATCACAGCCCCCGGACAAAAGTCACCCGTTCGGTCACGGAAAGTTTGAGGATGCGTCAGGTTTTGCAGAAGCTCTGCTGATTGTTATTGTTGCGGCGCTTCTTATCCGTGAGGCAATCTCAAACCTGATAAACGGGACTGAGACCCTATCCTATGACCTGCTGTTTATTGCGATAATTGCAGCAGGAGCTTCTGCGCTGATAAAATTCAGTGTATCCCTGTATATGATGAGGGTTGCAAAACGGACCGATTCCATTGCTCTTGAAAGCGATGCGTGGCATCTGCGGCTTGACTGTCTGTCGTCTGCGGGGGTTTTTGCAGGGCTGATACTCATCCAGCTTACACATCAGGCATGGATTGACTCTGTTCTTGCAATCATAATCGGCGTCTGCATCCTTCCGGAAGCGTTCCTTCTCATTAAAAAGGCATTCATGGATTTAATGGATGCAAGTCTGGGTAAAGCCGATGTTGCAGCAATAGAAGAGATTGTAGCACATCACGGCGGGGAAGACATCTCATGCCGGGCGGTAAAAACGCGGAAAGCAGGCCCTGACAAATATGCAGAAATCCGGCTCGTTTCAACGAGAGATCTGCCTTTAAACGAGACTTTCCGCATATCATCTCTCATTGAATCGGAGATACATGAAAAGATTCCGCGTATCTTTGTCACCATCTCTTTCGATCCGTGCGAAAATAGTGTCTGAATCCTGTTTAGAAAAACACCCCGATATCCGCAACCCCTGTCAGAATCAGAATTCCTACGATAACCGGGACATGCACCAGATAGATGATAAGCGTGTGCCTCCCTATAAAACAAAGCGGGGATAAAACCTTTGGCATCCTGCCTAACTTCTCCAGAAGGGGCCTCCTGACCCCTGAGGGGTAGAGCAGTTTTCCAAGAGCAAGTCCCAGGAGAAGAACACCAAACCATGGAAGAAGGGGCTCGTAATCAAGTGTGGAAAACCCGTATACCTTAAATCCGAGCGGAATCAGATACGGAATTGTCAGATAAATCTTTGAAACAATAATGCCCGCAAGAACGAATGCTGCCCCGACAGCTGCAGGGATAAACCATTTTACCTTTGGAGAAATGAATGGGATGGCAAGAATTGTTCCAAGACCGATGAGTGATAAAACACCAAAGACAACAAATCCTGACGGATAAAAAATCCACGTTACAAGTGTGATGAGAAGACCGAATCCGATGAGTTCAGCCCCGCGGATGAGATGACGCTTCGGCTTCGCCTTTGCAAGAACAAGGGAAAGTCCTGCAACCGCGATGAATGCACAGGCAATCGGCGCCCCGGAATGAACCGCAGGATTGAACCAGGGAACAGTGTCCGTGAAAAAATAAAGACAAAACACGGTATGATACGCAATCATGCAGAGAAGAGCAATTCCTCTGACCGTATCGACTTCGTAATACCGTACCATGCATAAAAGATATGCATGGGATTCATTTATCCTTTTCTGTGACATACATGTATACATGGATGAAAAATGCGGAAATGAACAAAGGACAGGTGAACGAAAGAAAGACCGTCATGTCATTGAAGCAGCAGGATGCCGTGCAGTTATCGAAAACGGGAGTGTCACGGAGATAACAGACCCCTGCATCTCATACTGCCCGTTTGCAAAGCGGTTTGCATCCCCGATTAATCCCGTGGAAAAGGATGCGGTCAAAAGGAATATCGAACACCGTATCAGGTCATTTGGCATGTGTACGAGGGAACGCCGGGTAACAGCCGACGAATCTATGGTACTTTTCGGCGCATCGGAACTTTTAACAACTGCTCTGCGGAACAAAAGCATCGACGCGGCGGTTATCTGCTGCGACGGAGCGGGAACGGTCATTGTGCAGACACCGGAACTGGTGCAGGGCATCGGGGGAAGAATGTCAGGACTTGTTGAAACCGTCCCCTATCCGGAGGTGATTGAACGAATCAAATCCTCCGGGGGCATCGTAGTTGATGAGGCATCCGCATCCCTCAACCCCGAAGCCGGTGTGACTGAAGCAAAACGGCGCGGCATGGAAAAGGTCGCAGTCACCGTTGCAGGGTCAGATGTGACAACCGCAGAAGAGATACGAAAGGCATACCCGGATGTCATCCTCATTGCGGTGCACACAACTCAGGTAAAGAATACGGAGGAGGCGAGGCGTCTCTTTTCCGTCTGTGACCTGGTCTTTGCCTGCGCGTCAAAGTCCGTCCGCGAGGCAGCAGCAGAGTCTGCCTGTGTGCAGGGAGGTGTGGGCGTTCCGGTCTTTGCCGCGGGAAAGCGGGGGAAAATGCTTATCTTAGAGCGGCTTGCGGAAACCAACGAGCCGTTTCTTGTAAAGAACATGAAGCTTCCTGTCTGTGATATGGGAAAGCAGCCGGAGCCGCTCGTATAAGAAAAAGAAACAACAACTCACACAGATGAAAAACAACCAAAACCCTAATCCCTTTCCGAATCAAATACGTAAGTGTGCAGATATTCTGCATGCAAAAGGCCCCCGCTTGATCGCTATGCGGACGCATGAAATGAGAGACGGGACAACAATGCATGCAACATGCGCTCCCTGCCCGGTCAAAGATGCGCGAGGGTATGCAAAAGCATCCGGTGAACGATATCGGTTAACGGCAGGGAACAAACCCTGTTCTGTCAAATCCCCCTGCACCAGATTCATTTCCGCCAGATTATTTTCCGCGTTTTTCCGCAGGTCATCGGTTCTGCGGGGCAAAAGTACTGATGCCGCCGAGTCGCCGGTTATTTCCACTGTATTACTAATCGCGGTAACTGTTGCTCTCTGTGCCGCGATTCTGGTTTTCTGTCTGGGATTTTTCGGCGGGGCATTTGACGATGAACATGTCCCGGAGATTTTAAAGATAACAGACGTGTCGCATTACTCGGAGGGACATCTTACCTATGCAGGTAAAGTGTCTCTGATAAATGCAGGTGATGCCGCTCTTGAGAACAAAAAATACGGAGCATATCTTTATGTCAACGGGGGAGACCCGAAGGCGGTTATTGAAACGTTGTATGCACATGATTTTATCCCGACGCACCACCGGTCTGTAAAACTCATCGGCGGTCTCGGACCAAGCGGTCTTAAATGGGATGTCGGAGAAACCGGATACTTTGATTTTAGTGA
>JAUNXT010000043.1 GCA_030539655.1 Methanocorpusculum sp. | reverse complement strand
TGCTTTTTCAAAAAAAGGTTTGTTTCTGTTTCATCTGCATTCTGTATCATTCATATAAGAGAACAGTGTTATTAAAAAAAAGACATTCCGGAAATTATGCAACCCTGAGGTTGTGCTCTTTCCAGATACCCGACTTGTAGAAGACGAAATCGAAGATAAAGTTCGCAGCAATCCCGGCACAGACACCGGCAAACACAACGGCAACAGGCCAGCCGTTGACAACTGCAAGAACGGTTACTGCAATAGGAATAACAACCTGACCGATAACAGCCCCGATCATCCCCGGCCATGTCATGCCGGCTCCGTTCATTGCATACCCGAATGTGAATGCTATACCCATCAAAATGGAGGCCAGAGGCACCATTGACATCCAGATTAATCCGATGGACATTACCTCACCCTCTGCGCCGAAGAAGGAAAGAATTGCCGGAGCGGCAGTCATGAAGATAATTGCAGTAATGCCCATGATTACAGCGTTGAAGACCGCTGCATATCTGACTGTCCGGACAGCTCTGTCAACCTTCCCTTCGCCGAGACACTGACCAACCAGAATACATACCGCTTCGGCAATACCCATACCTATCATCAGACCTATAATATCAGTACGGGTGCAGACTCCGTATGCTGCAACCGTTGCAGTCCCGAAGAATGCAATAAGGGCTGTCATAATCATAAGACCGAAGTTTCTGATACAACCCTGAATTGATGACGGAATTGCAACCGTAGCAATTCCGCTGAAGAGTTTTGTACTCCACCTGAAAGGATGTGAAAACCTGAGTCCTGCGTTTTTGGCACACGGCAGGGTATACATAAGAACAATCATGGCAGCCCCTCCGAGACCGCGTGCTATAATTGTTGCATATGCAGAACCGGCAATACCAAAAGCGGAAATTAACACCGGATTTAAGATTGCGTTAAGGACATTTACGCCGATCAGAACGAGCATGGGAATTACAGATTTTCCGATTGCCTGAAATGCACTGGTCATAATGAACAGTACGGCTAAAATGAAACTCGCAATCAGCATCGGACGAAGGTATGCAGCACCGCATGCTGCGATTTCGGCATTCCCCTGTGTCATCAGAAGCATAATCTGGTCCGAGAAAAAGACCCCCACGATAACAAGAATGACACTGATAATTATTCCGAAGATGAAAGAATGGGAAAGAGACTGTGAAACCAGCCGTTTGTTCTTCATTCCGTAAGCACGTGCGACATATGCAGCTACGGCAACCCCGACCCCCAGGAGAAACGTCAGAAGAAGCCAGGTTACCGACCCGGCTGCAGATGCTCCGGCCATTACTGTTTCCCCGAGTTCGCCGATGAAGTGCAGGTCAACAACTTCGGTAACACATTCCAGCAGGTTTCCGAGGATAATCGGGACTGCTATAATCAGCAGGGATTTAAGAATTGTCCCCCCCTTATCTGCATTCACGGACGCTTTTTGTGTCCCGGCTGACGCTGTCTCACTCATTGTTTACCCCATCATAAAGACGTGCACAGAAGTTCAGTGAAAAAATCATTGCAAACGGAAGGAACAGTCCCGCAAAAACCGCCCCGATAAAATCCCCTGCAACCGGAATCTGAATGAATAGACAGGCAATCGAAATGATTGTTGCTGTCAGCAGCGCAAGGACTGCAGTCTGCAGGATTGTTCCAAGGATACACTTGGCCCAGGAAACTTTTTGTGTCATTTCAATCAGTTCGGTCAGTTTAAATGCGTCAGTGAATTTTCCGGTGCGTCCGAAGTTTACTGAGGCGGGATTTGTCAGAACAAACACGATAAGATATAATACCGCAAATATGAGCCAGCAGGATACCATAGTAAGGGTATAGATGATTAAATCCGCCGGGTTGGTGAGAAGACTGCTCCATTCCCCGATTCCGTAAATCATAAATGATGCGAGAAAAATCAGCAGGATGGTGTAGATTACCATGATAATGAGATAGAGGAATCCTTCCCGGACTGTTTTTCCGAAATTTTTAAACCCGGGTCTTTCATATCTCAGCGTCTTTACACATGCTCCCGTAACAATGACTGCAAGAAGCACGGCAACTGCTATAAGGAGAATTCCCGGTACTGACAATACAGTAACTCCTGCATCAGGCTGTCTGATAAAAAATCCTGTAATATAGCATATTCCTGCAGAGAGCAGGGTCATTATCAGCCATGCACCTGGGTTTTTAAAGGTACCCTCGGCGGCGGTTTTTAATGCAGTTACAGTAATCTGGAATAAATCATCCATAGAGTATCACTCTTTGTATTTTGGATATATTATCTTGATTATTTGGTTTACACATTTATTATAATTTCCATCTGCTGATTCTGAGGTTCACTGAAATTCATTGAATTGACAGATTTCAGAAATTATCGTTATAAACTGCATTTTAGCCTCCCCTCCGGACCCCCCGGATAAATACAGAAACAAAATAAAAAAAGGAAAAGATTTCCGGATACTTTACCAATGGAAATTCATTTTCACAATAAAACAGCACTGTAAAATAATAAACAGCCGAATTGAAAAATTGGCTGACGGGAAATCCCGTCAGAAAAATGGAAAAGATTAGCGCTTTGATTTTGCTTTTGCGCCCATCATGGATGCCTTTGAGCGGCGCATTCTGCGGCGTACTCTCTGATCTGCAATCTTAGGTCCGCGTCCGCGTCCCTGCTGGGCATTTGCCATGCGGCTTTCAATCTTCGATACAATGCTTGATCTCTTGAATCTCTGGTTCGGTCCCGGCTTTTTGACCTCTCCCTCTTTCTGGGGAACAAGGCGAATCTGGCCGTTGACACCTTTAACCTGATGCCAGTTAATACTTCCAGTTTTTCCCATATTGAATCTCCTTAATTTGTTGGTTTCACTCTCACTTAAAGATTATCCTTCGATTATCCCTCGTCAGAGGTACTTCTCCAGCTCGGAATCGAGCACTTCAGACACCACTTTACCGTCGATTCTGCCGCGAACTTCCTTCATAACTACGCCCATTACAGGCCCTAATGCCGATTTTCCGCGTTCTTTAATGAATTCCGCACGTTCGGATACAACGGATTTGACGAGTTTTGTAAGCTCCTCGCGGGAGAATGAAGGGGCGACTTTGGCGACTGCATCCTTTACACTCAGCCCCTTCGCGCAGGCGGTCAGAATCTCAAGGACCGCTTCCTTTGCGGCATTACCCATCTCAACCGCATGCATAACGGCAAGAATCTTCTCATCCGGAAGCTGCGAGGCGTCTGCGCCGCCGCGGGAAAGCTCCTTTAACGAAGCGAGAATCGTACGGGCTGCAAACATCGGACGGATGCCTTCTGCTACCGCACGTTCAAAGAGCGGGAGCTTTTCAGAGTAGACCATCTGGTGTGCGAGTCCTTCATCCATACCGTACTCCTTCATAAAGCGTGCCTCTTTATCGGATAACAGCTCGGGAAGTACCAGCGAGTCAAAGTGCTCTTTGGTGACCGCCACCGGGAGGACATCGGTCTCCGGATACATACGGGCCGCTCCGGGGAGAGGGCGCATGTAGGCAGTAGAACCTCCTTCAAGCATCTTTCTGGTCTCTTCAGGGACTCCCTCAAAGGCCATCCGTGCGCGGCGCAGAATCATCTGCATCGCACAGCGGCACTTCTGCTCGGTTGCAGCGACAAGAATAACCGCATCCTGCGGGGCGGCACCAGTCTCTCTCCTGAGTTTTTCCACCTCTTCAGCGGTAACCCCGTATGCCGGAAGCTCATCGGTGTGGAACAGCCCTCCGACACCGCACTTCTTGGCATAATCCGACATCTCCGAACCTAACCGTCTTCCGGGCTGAATCTCCATGCCGACCAGCCCGTCAAAGCCGCGAAGGACCGTTGCAAGAATACATTTTGCCTTCTTTAAGACGTTTGAGGCGGTTCCTTCAAAGACTTTTGTCACATCCTGCACCACACCCGGAACAGATGCTTTCCGTGCGGCAAGCTCGTCACGGATTGCAAGAAGAGATAACTGCCGCTGAACCTCGCGCTGCACAACCTCTGCGATTAAATCAAGCTCCTGAACTCCTTTAATCTCCACGCGGGCGCCGTCTGCGATTGAAACATTGACATCCTGACGGATAGTTCCAAGACCGCGCTTTACCTTTCCGGTTGACCTGAGAATCATTCCGATGTACTGTGCGACATCGTGCACCTCCTGAGGGGTTTTCATGCAGGGGGAGGTGGTAATCTCGATTAACGGGATTCCGAGGCGGTCCACCGAGAAGATGGTGTCCTCAACCCGCTGACATGCCTCCTCCTCGATTGCCACCGTCTCGATTCTGCAGGCCGTACCGATTTTGCCGTTTAATGCGGCAAGAGCCGTCCGCTGGAATCCGCTTGTGGCAGAGCCGTCCACAATCATCTTGCGCATCGTATGAAGCTCAGGTAAAGGCGTCATCGAAAACATCTTTGCGATGGTAAGCACGATATCGAGTGCCTCGCGGTTCATCGGTGCCGGCGGCTCCTCGTCAATCTCCACAAGACCTGTGGTATCGTACGTGTAGTAGGTAAAGAGCCGGTGCTGCATCGCCTCTTCTGCTGCCGCACGGTCAACAGTCCCCATCTCGGAGACGGCAGTCCGCAGATATCGCTGAACCACAGCAAAGTGTTCATCCGAGTTTCTGATGATAGTAGGCGAATGGCAGAAGAGTTTTTCTTTTGTATTCAGCTGCTGATGAATTTCAAGACCCGCCTTGAGTCCGAGTGCTTCATAGTCCATTAGAAATCACCTCTGATATCGCAGTCCAGCTCCCCTTTGAGATTTGTCTGCATAAGTCTTCTGACCTCTTCACTGTCTTTTGCATTTCCAAGCACCCACATGAGTTTGACAAGTGCTACTTCGGGGAGCATGCTTCCCCCTTCGATGATGCCTGCATCGAGGAGATAGCGTCCTGTTTCATAGACACGGTCGCAGACACTGCCGTTCATACACTGCGAGGTCATAACAACCGTTGTTCCGGAATCGATTAGGAACTTAAGCCGCGGGATACAGTCGGTTCCGACGTGCCCGAGTCCCGTTCCAGCGATGACAAGCCCTTTGTATCCTTCAAAGGCATCCAGAATTGCAGGGCTCATTCCCGGATAATAGGTGATAAGGCCGCATTTGGGTTCGAGGTTGTCACGGAGGGAGATCTCCTGTTCCCCGCGTTTTACCGCATCTTCTGCAAGAATGACCTCCCCATCCGGATAGGCAACGGTGGCCGCCGGTTCACGTCCGATGCTCTGGAACGCGTCACGCCGCGAGGTGTGGTTCTTTCTGACACGGGTCGCACGGTGGATTGCGCATACCGTATCATTTGATGTCGCATGCATGCAGACGCCCACTTCTCCCAAGCCGGAGACCGCGGCTTTTGCAGCGCAGACTGCATTCATCGCATTATCGCTTGAAGGTCTGTCCGCACTTCTCTGTGCCCCGACAAAGATGACCGGGACCGGCGTGTCGAGCATAAAGGAGACTGCTGCCGCACTGTAGAGCATCGTATCTGTTCCATGGGTTACAATGACTCCCTGTGCCCCGTTTTTAATCTCGAAGGCGATGGTCCGTGCAAGAATCTGCCACTTTTCAGGATTCATGTTCTCGGATAAGATGTTGCACGGCTGAACCGTGTGGTAGCGGGCAATCTCTGCAAGCTCGGGGATATTTCGTATGATATCCTCAGCAGTAAACTTCGAGGAGACTGCGCCTGTCCGGTAGTCCACGGTACTTGCAATAGTACCTCCTGTGGAGACGATTGATAAAAGCGGAAGCTTTTCGTTCTGCCCGATCGGCTTTATCTCTGCGGTCTCTGCTGCCTCTTCGCCGCCGCTTCTCTTTTTGCAGCAGGTTTCAGGGATACAGATATTGTATCCGCTTTTGAGTTTTACAATCACATTCGTGCCGGACTGACTGATATAAATTCCGTCCATTTCGAGTCCGGCAAACGAAACGGTTACTTTGTCACTGTTCTGAAAGGTCATGATAACATCCCTATTGCTTCCTTCATTTTTTCATCCGCACTGTCCAGTTCGTCGCGCAGGATATCTCCTGTCACTTCGTCCTGCACAAGCCGTACATCCGCTTCCTGAATGGCTTTCTTCATCAGGCGCGGGTTTGGAGAGCCCGTGGTCTTTTTGGCTTTTACAATCTCTTTGGGGTTCTGCACTTTGTCGATGAACTCCTGTGTGAGTCCTTTTTCCGAAAGCTTACACCCGGCAAACTCTTCGGCAATTTCATCGATAACCGCAAGGTCGAATGAACCGAGCTTTACCGCACGGCCCACGATGTTGTGCGCAGTTCTGAACGGAAGGTTAAATTCCCGGACAAACGAGTCCGCAAGCTCTGTTGCCCCCGTGTTTCCGGCTTTTGCGCTTTTCTTCATCAGAGACTCGTCAAAGACCGTGGTCCGGATAATCTGTGCGAGAAGCGGCACCGAGGCTGCAGTCTCATGCGCCGCACGCCAGAGGTGCGGGTTTAAGTCCTGCAGGTCACGGTTATAACTCATCGGAAGACCTTTGATGAGCGTAAGGGCTGCAGCAAGCTCTCCTGAAACATACGCGGCTTTGGCACGCATGACCTCCAAGGTGTCCGGATTTTTCTTCTGCGGCATAATGCTTGAGGTTGAGCAGAAGGCGTCATCCAGTGTTACAAAGCGGACCAGGGCTGATGACCAGAAGATCAGCTCCTCTGCCATCCGACTGATGTTTGTCATAAGAATTGCAAACGCGGATATTGTTTCGAGGATAAAGTCCCGGTTTGCAACGCCGTCCATGCTGTTGTCCATGGGCCCTGAAAATCCGAGAAGGAGCGCTGTCCGTTCACGGTCGAGGGGAAAACCGGTTCCCGCAAACGCGGCAGAGCCGAGCGGGGAGCGGTTTACCCGTGCGTATGCATCAAAGAGACGGTCTGCGTCGCGCGTGAAGAGGTTTTCATAGGACATCAGGTAGTGGGCAAGCGTTGTCGGCTGTGCATGCTGAAGATGAGTAAATCCGGGCATGATTACCTCTGTTGATTCTTCGGCCCGTTCAATGAGGGCGCGCCTGAGATCAAAGAGGTCTGATAAAATCTGCAGGATATACTCACGGGTCTTCATCCTAAGGCACGTTGCGACTTCGTCGTTTCTGCTGCGGCCCAGATGCATTCTGCCTCCGGCATCGGCTCCCGCGTCTTTTATCAGCTGTGCCTCGATTCCTGCGTGGATATCCTCGTGTGCAGAGTTGAAGGCATCCTTCGGGAGACCTTCGTTCATATACCTGAGAAGGCTCTGCAGGAGTTTTTTTGCGGATGCGGTGTCTATCAGGTTTTGTTCGTGGAGCATGAGGATGTGCGCCATGTCGACACGTATGTCGCATTCCGCTATTTCGCGGTCGGCATCCATGGATGAGAGGAACGCCTCAACCTCTGCAGGACGTTCGTCATCGAGTCTGCCTTTTCGTATCTGGTCTTTTGCCATGTAACTCTTGTGTATTATATTTGTTTTGTAAGGAGATAAGAGTTTAGGGTGTGCGGGGGAAGTCGGTGCTGTAACTGACGGTGTGGATGCTTTAGGGGAAGCAGCCGGTTAACCGTGTCTCATCGCCAGTTCTTCGGACTAGCTCACGGCTTACGGCTCTCACTCCTCGCCTTATGCGACGTAAAGCCGGGGGACCTGCTGTTGCGAGGACTGCAGAAGACTTATTGTTGAGTATTAACCGGAGGAGATGTTCTCTTCCGGATTCTGC
>JAUNXT010000014.1 GCA_030539655.1 Methanocorpusculum sp. | reverse complement strand
CCCTCGCCTTCGGCGAAATCGGAAGAAATTCCGCCCATCAGCCGAACAAACCATCGCAAAACAAAACATGGCTGAACAGTTACAATACAAAAAAACGAAGAGGGGAATAAGAAGACAGCCGGTGAACTTATGCTGAAACTTCTTCTGATGTGTATGCTTCGAGGAGTAAATCATTAATATAATTACGGTCTTTCATCTCTTCTGCAACATAGACTGAAAAACCAGATTCTCCTACAGAGATTCTTCCATAGGACATAAGGGATGCATCAATACGAATCTTCTTTTCGGTTATGGAAAACATCTCCGGATTTTGGACATATATAACAGGAAAAGCATCATGCAAAGCTACCGCTCCCTCGGGAAATGGATACGGTGTTGATTCCCATGCATAATCAGGGTCTATAACACGGTAGTTTCCGTCTCCGCTGACTGCTCCAAGATACTCAAGAATCATTGTCAGTTCAGGATATGCCCCTGTATCTTTGAGTTCCGCTATATCTTCTTTACTCACATAATTCGGGACGGTAATATCCAGAGGGAATACAACAATCTGAATTCCGCTTTGTAATAGTACAAAGAGAGCTGCCATATCTCCTTTAAAATTATATTCAGTATTGTATGGTGTGTCAACAATTTCCAGACCTCCTCCCATCATAAGAATTTTTCCGATATGGTTTTTCAGCTCCGGCTTTTTTATGAGAAGCTGTGCGAGGGTACTGGCAGATCCTGTCAGAAGATAGGTGATATTATCATGACACATCAGTTCATCCGCAATTTCATCAAGATTCTGATAATCAAACTGATACTCTGATTCATTAAATCCACAGGCTTCTGCCAGTATATCTGCTGTGTTTCCGAGACCATCGATGCCGTTGAATCCATCATATTCAACATCAAAGCCCGGTAATGTTTTCTCTGCTCCAAGGGCTGTTTTGCCTTTCAGATCCAGATATCTGTCTAGAACAGCCAGATTTGCTGCAGTAAGGTATCTTGGTACATTTCCAACTGATGCGATGTACATATCAGGTTCTGTTAATACCTTTGCCGCAAGAAAACAGGCAAATGCATCATCACAACCCGGGTCCACATCTAAAACGATGTATGGTGTCGTAGACTGAGAACTCATATCTGTGGTTTCTGCAGCCCGGTCGTCCGCAATCTGATCAGACGGCGCTTCGACACAGCCTGCCGTGCAAAGAACTGCACAGAGCACCAGGACGATACCTGCGATAAACAGGAGTTTTCCTGCCCGGTTCAGAACGCCGGCTCCGTGGTGGGAAGGGCTGTGATATTGTTTTGGCGTGTGTTTCATTATAAACTATGTATAAATCCCTAGAGATTATAAACATTTGGTATTGTTCAGGTTTTTGGAGAAGAGCCTGCTTCAGTTACCACCTCCCCTGGAAATACCGGGCGTTACTGAATCATTATAAAAAAACGTTATAAAAAAGATATTGGATTGAATCCGGACAGGGCTTACTGCCGTCCCCTATATGACTGGACATATGCATATGCATCTGCCAGAATCTCTGTAAGAGCATCCCCGCACCCGTTCTTTAAGTCCATCGGATGCAGTTTTCCTGCCGCATATGTTGACTCAAGCTCCGCATAGTTTGCAAACTCAAGGTCTCCTCCGAACTTCTCCGGTCTGCGGATGGTAAAGGTATCCATTCTGGGAAGAACACAGTATCTGATAATCTGCAGAATCGGGTTGTTTTCAACCTCCGGCGGACAGAACGCCTTTTTCATCTTACGTTTGATGTCTTCGGGTGAGTCTGCCACCGAAATGACGTTTCCTTTTGATGAGGACATCTTCTCCCCGTCAAGGCCGTTAATAATCGGGGTGTGGATGCAAACCGGCGGCTTGCAGCCGATGTGCGGCAGGTGCTCGCGTCCTAACATGTGAATCTTTCTCTGATCAATTCCGCCGACCGCAGCATCCACGTTTAAAGTGGGGAGGTCTACTACCTGCATTACGGGATAAACCATCTGCGAGACCATGGGGTTGTCCATGGCGCGGCCCACTTCATCCATGCTTCTGGTTGCCCTGTTTAAGGTAATCTCCTGACAGAGGGTTAAGACCCGGGTCATGTATTCTGGTGTCAGCTGGACATCGGTACCTAATACAAACTCTGCACCTTTGAGTCCGACCGCTTCGATGCATGCTTTGTTGTAGTCAGCGAGTTCTTTTATCTGTTCAAAGGTTCCCTTTCTGTTCAGATATGCATGCAGGTTTGCGATGAGGACCACTACATCAAAGCCCGCGTTTTTCATATCAAGCAGTTTATTGATGGTGACAAGATGCCCTAAGTGGATTTCCCCGCTTGGCTCGTAGCCTGTATAGACACGTTTTACCGGTTTTGCAAGAAGCGCTTTCAGCGCTTCTTCGTCAACAATTTCTGCCGTATTCCGTGTGACGAGTTCAAATGCGTCCATGTTAGTATATGTTGGTTTTTGAAACAGATAAAGTATCTGACTATTATCTGGCGTTTGTCCGGGCCATCGGGGCTGGATTAGACCAACGTCCTCCCGGCTTCTCTGTACCCTGAGCTGTTTACTGGCAGGATTTTTTGCTGTTTCCTCCATTTTTTCCCGCCAAAAACAAGACGGTAACTTATAATAACAGAGCATCCAATATAATACCATAGTATCAGGGCCTTCCCTGATACTGGAGATGAAGTATGACAACAAAATTTACCGCATCTGCGGCGTTTAAAACAGTACTGGTTGTTTTAGCTGCAGTTCTTGTAATCGGGATTGCCGCATCCCCTGCCGCAGCAGCTCCTGCGCCATTAAATCAGTATGGTCACTGGGACTGGGAGGATGACTTGAATCTCTGGGAGTGGGATGTTGATGACCACACCTATGAATACACCGCAGAAGCCCGTGATCATTCCAAAGAGCCGTCCTTTTCCCCGTCTCCTTCCGGCTACTGGAAGTGGGACTATGAAGACGGCAACTGGGAATGGGAAGAGACCGCAGACTATTATGTCGATAACAACGGAAACCCGGTAACTCCCGGCCAGCAGCAGGCTCCGGTACAGCAGCAGCCCGCGTATCCGAATCCGGCAACAACCCAGCCTGCACCATTAAACCAGTACGGCCACTGGGACTGGGAAGCTGCTCTTGGTCTCTGGGAATGGGATGTTGATGACCACACCTATGAATACACCGCAGAAGCCCGTGATCATTCCAAAGAGCCGTCCTTTTCCCCGTCTCCTTCCGGCTACTGGAAGTGGGACTATGAAGACGGCAACTGGGAATGGGAAGAGACCGCAGACTATTATGTCGATAACAACGGAAATCCGGTAACCCCGGGTCAGCAGCAACAGCAGCAGGTCCCGTCGCAGCAGCAGTCTCAGACACAGCCGCAGGCAACCTCCGGTCCGGCAACCCCTGTTCCGCTTGCAGGTATTCTTGCAGGATTAGGTGCCGCAGCGGCAATCGTCTTCATGAAGAAAAGAGAGTAAACCTCTCTTTCATTTTTTCATAGAAAAAATTTTCATCTTTTCTCTTATTCTGTTTGTTCATTTACATTCCATCTTCATTCGCGTCTCTGTGTTGTTTAATTCATCCCTCTTTCTATTGATTCATCTGATTTTATCCTTTGTCGAATGCACAATGCTATATTGTCTGACAACCAATATACAGTATTATGCGGATTGTCATAAAAGTCGGAACATCCACCCTCGCCCATGCGGGAGGAAGGCTCAATATCAGAAGGACCAGTGAGTTCTGCCGCGTTTTAAGCGATCTGAAAAACAGCGGACATGAAATTGTTCTGGTCTCCTCAGGTGCTATCGGTATGGGGGTTGGAAAACTCGGTCTGATGGAGCGTCCCAAAGACATGGTATCCAAACAGGCGGCAGCTGCTGTCGGTCAGTGTGAACTCATGTATGTTTATGACCGGTTCTTTGCCGCATACAACCACACGGTAGGACAGCTCCTTCTGACTGCTGAAGATATCAGCGACGAAAAGCACTCTAAAAATATCAGAAACACCCTTGAAAAACTGATAAGTTTCCAGGTCATCCCGGTCATCAATGAAAATGATGCGGTGGCAACCGATGAAATCGGAATCGAGACCACCATCGGGGAAAATGATACACTTGCCGCCGTCACCGCGAAGCTGGTCAAAGCAGATATGCTTATAATGCTTTCAGATATCGACGGGCTCTACACCGCAGACCCGCGCACACATCCGGACGCACAGTTCATCTCCTGTGTAACAGACATCGATTCGCTCTCAGTCGATGCACAGGGGGCAGGTTCATCCCTTGGCTCAGGCGGGATGAACACCAAGATGAAAGCCGCACAGATTGTAACAAGAGCGGGTATTGATATGGTAATCATAAACGGAACAAAACCTGAACTGCTCTATGACTTAATGGACGGAAAAAGTGCAGGAACACTCTTTCTGGGGAAGAAAACATGACAACACAGGAACTTCTTGAAAAGGCAAAGGCGCTGAAAGCAACGGCCTCTGCACTCACATCAGAACAGAAGAATGCGGCACTTTCCGCAATGGCGGATGCCCTGCTGAAAAACACTGAGGCAATTCTTCTGGCGAACAAACAGGATGTCGAAAAATCTGCGGGTGTTTTATCCGCATCAATGATAGACCGCCTCTCACTTACAAAAGAGCGCATCGCCGCCATGGCTTCAGGTCTGCGGGATCTGATTGCACTGGAAGACCCGGCGGGACGAGTCCTTGAGAAACGTACGCTATACAACGGTTTATCCCTTTCAAAGGTCTCTGTCCCGTTCGGGGTCGTGGCAATCATTTACGAGAGCAGACCGAATGTGACATCAGATGCCGCAGGGCTTTGTCTTAAAAGCGGAAACATCTGTGTTCTTCGCTGCGGAAAAGAGGCATACGGAAGTGCAGCAGCTATCGTTTCCGCACTGCAGGAAGGGCTTTCTTCTGTGGGGCTTTCCGCAGAATTCGTCCAGCTTGCTGACTCCACCCGTGCAAGCTCGCTTGAGATTATGCAGGCTGCAGGATATGTCGATTTGTTAATCCCGCGGGGAGGAGCAGGCCTTATCAACAGCTGCCTTGAAAATGCGAAGGTCCCTGTTATCCAGACGGGAACGGGCATCTGTCACATTTATGTCGACCGTGATGCAGACATTGAAAAAGCGTTATCAATCATCGAAAATGCAAAGACGAGCAGGCCCTCGGTCTGCAATGCGATGGAGGTCTGTCTGGTTAATAAAGATATTGCCCCTGTGTTCCTCCCCGAGCTCGCAAAGCGGCTCGCAAAAGTTGAGCTGCGGCTCGATGCGGCTGCGCAGAAGATTATATCCGGAACACCCGCATCCCCCTCGGACTTTGACACTGAGTTTCTTGACTTCATCCTGGCAGTGGCGGTTGTTGACGGCGTGGAAGAAGCTGTATCCCACATTGCAGCCCACTCAACGCACCACTCCGAGGCGATTGTAACGGAGAACAAAGCAGCGGCTGATCTCTTTGCGTCTGCGGTTGACAGTGCCGCGGTCTATGTGAACGCCTCGACACGGTTTACCGACGGCGGAGAGTTCGGACTCGGTTGCGAGATGGGAATTTCCACCCAGAAACTGCATGCAAGAGGCCCCATGGGACTTCGCGAGCTGAACGCATACAAATATGTCATCAGAGGAGATGGACAGATAAGGTGACTGTGATGCAGACAACGTTCGGATTTATCGGGACCGGAAACATGGGGGGGGCACTTGTCAGGGCACTTTCAAAGAAGATTCCTCCTTCAGATATTTATCTCTCGAACAGGACCCGCGAAAAAGCTGAAGCGCTCGCGAAGGAAACCGGGGTACTGGTAGCAGACAATAATGAATCCATTGCCGCATCCTGCGGATACATCGTACTTGGCGTAAAGCCACAGATGATGGAAGAGGCCTTAGCCCCCTTGCGTCCAATACTTGCTGCACGAAAGGATGCGTTTGTTCTCGTTACCATGGCTGCCGCTCTTTCCTGCCGGACAATTCAGACGTATGCAGGAGGTGACTACCCCGTTATCCGGATGATGCCAAACACGCCGGTTGGTGTCGGTGAGGGTGTTATCATGTACTGCTACACGGAAAATGCCCGTTCCTTTGTCCCGTACTTTGCAGAGAGTTTCTCCGCGGCTGGACTTGTCGATGAGATTTCAGAAGAGTTCATCGATGCAGGGTGTGTGATTACCGGCTGTGCTCCGGCATACGCTGATATGTTTATGGAAGGCATGATTGAGGGGGCGCGGGCAATCGGTTTTCCTGAGGAAAAAATCGTCCCCTATGTCGAGCAGATGCTTTTAGGTTCCGCAAAGCTTGCCATAAAGACCGGCGAAGACCCCGCGGCACTGCGGGTGAAGGTCTGCTCTCCCGGCGGTTCAACCATCGAAGGGGTTAAAAAACTGCAGGAGCTTGATTTCTGCGGCACCATTAAGGAAGCGGCGGTCGCCTCGTATAAGCGGACGCTTGAGATGAAGGGGAAGTGAGGAATTCGCGGACCCTCCAGGGATATTATGCCGGAAATCGAAGAAAACGATACTCTCCTCCTCCATTTTGTAAGCAGACGCCCGGGAGGAGAGGTGCTTGAGGACTCATCCCGGGGAGAGCCGCAGAAGGTTACCCTTGGAAAAAAGATGATTAACCCCGCATTTGAACAGGCGCTTTTAGGGCACCTTGAAGGGGACACCGTGTGTGTCACTCTCCCGCCTGAAAAGGCCTACGGGAAGTACAACAAACGTCTGGTGTTCCTCCTCAGACGAAGCAAACTGAAGCTCACCGAAGAGCCGCATGTGGGGGACTTTATGACCATCCCCATTAAAGGAAAGAGGTATTCCCTGATGGTCACGGAGGTTACAACGGATAAGGTCATCGTCGACGGAAACCACCCGTATGCGGGAGAGACCATCTCCTATGAGATAACTGTCGTGAAAAATTTAGGGCACGAAGAAGAAAAAGAAGAAGCTTAGCCGTTCAGAAACGCGCAAAGTTCCTCTAAGCGGTAGTACCGTCTGACCGCCATCTCCTGTTTCATCTCAGGCGGAAGAAGGGATGCAAATTTCCACATGGTGTCAGGTACCGGCGGCAACTCCTCTGCGAGTTGCTCCATTGGCGTCCCGGCAATCTCCCTTAGGGCGTCAGATACCTTCAAACATGCCTCTTTTACGTGAAATCCGCTGATTCTTACTGCATAGGGTGTTGTGCGGAAATACAGTTTTGCAGGCAACCGGTTTTTCAGAAACAGTGTTATCAGCCGGTTTATCTCATCACCGGCAAACGTTGAAATGACCATGGCCCAGTCGTTTCCTTCCGGTTCAGTACGAAGGTGCAGACCCCCGTCCTGCGGGGTCCGCGGAAGAGAGGAAAGCAGGTCATCTAAGGCCTCTTCTGCCTCCAGCGGAAGCGGCAGTGTTGAGTATCCGCGTGAAACAATCATGCCACAGCTTTTTGCAACAAGCTGGGTTACACGGTTTTTCCCACCTTCCCCGCTCCAGAACGGCTGTTTCAGACCACAGGAGATATCGGATGGTTCAATGAGCGCCCGATGATGCACATCATCGCGGAACAGCAGCCGCCAGGTTTTTCCCGTAAAGGAAAATACCTTTCCCGCATCCCCTGCAACAAACCGCGGGTCGAGCGTTCCTACAACCGTTCCATCTGGGAGAACCGCAGTGTAGCCGCCGGAGTCGGATAAAACCGACAGAAGGGCTTTCCAGTTGGAGTGCCCGAACTCGGCCTCGGCACGTGTTCCCAAAAAGAGCAGGTTTCCGTCGCGGTACAGATAGCCGTTTTCAATCAGATACCGCAGAAGATAGGAAAGCGACTCTTCTGTCATATCTGAAAACGGTGAGAGAGACCGGATGGTATGGATGAGGTTTTTCCCGCTTATCCCCTGTCTGTTTTTTACCAGAACAAAAAGCTCCTGGAGCAAAACATCATATGAACAATCTGGGGGGGATAGCGGCTCCGACTCATGACGTGATGCTGCCTCGATTGCGGCGGCGGTTGTAAGGAGTTCGCAGGCATCCCGCAGAACAAAGACCATCTCTGCGGGCTTTCCGCGGCGTCCTGTTCTTCCAAGCCGCTGAAGAAACGAGGAGGCGGAGACGGGAGGACCGATGTTTACCACAAGGTCAAGGTTTCCGATATCAATTCCAAGCTCCATCGTGCTGGTGCAGATAACACAGCTTCCGCCGGGCGACTCAAAGGATGCCTCTGCAGTTTTCCGCTCATCAGGGGAGATTGCCGAGTGGTGCAGAAAGACCTGTGGCAGCATCTCCGAAAGTGGTTTGTAAAGCCGTTCGGCAAGGCTTCTGCTGTCAACAAATATCAGGGCTTTTCGTCCTCTCACCGTAGCCGCTGCGGCGTCAGCGGCTTTTAAAAAGTCCTTTTCGAGGATGAAGGAGAAGTGTTTTTTTGACGGTGGGGATGGGATTGATACAAGCGCTTTTTCCCGTCCTTCATCCGAGAACCAGGCAAGAAGGTCTTCCGGATTTCCGACGGTTGCCGAAAGTCCGATTCTGATAATTTTTTTCTGTGATGCTGCAGTCATGCGATCGATGAGGCATTTGAGATGGACTCCTCTGCTGCTTTCGGTAAAGGCATGGATTTCGTCGACGATGATAAACCGGAGGCCGGAAAATGCATCCTTTGAGTCTTTTGAGGAGAGCAGTACCTCAAGTGACTCGGGCGTTGTGAGTAAAATATCAGGTTCACTTTCCGTGAAGTTCCAGCGCTCGGTGCCTGCAACATCCCCGTGCTGGACGGCAACCTCAAGTCCTGCACGTTCCGCAAGCCGCACGACACGTTCCGTCTGATCATTTATCAGCGCCTTCAGCGGGGAGACGTAGATTGCGGAAAGATGCCCCGTCCGGCATTTTAAGAGAGCATCAATGACCGGAAGAAACGCGGCCTCGGTTTTTCCCCCGGCTGTCGGGGCAAGGACCAGAATGTCTTTTCCTGCTGCTACCTCTTTGCATGCGGTTTCCTGAACGGGACGAAGCGCGCTCCATCCAAGCCCGGTGATGAGAGTTTCCTGTAAGGTCGGGTGGAAATGTTCAAAGATGCTCATTTTTCAGCTGAGTCGTTTGTTTCGTCACGAAAAACTGCGGTTAATACGGAGCGAAACTGATTTTCCGTGAGGGCTCCGGACTGGAAATGAACTGCCTTTCCGTCTATTATGTAGAGGGTGGTAGGAATTGAGAAGATAAAAAACTCCTGTGCTATGTCGGGGTTTTCATCTGTGTTGCATTTGCAGAATTGAACCTCCGGGAACTCTTTTGAAAGCTCTTCAAAAACGGGGGCAAATCTGCGGCAGGGACCGCACCATTCGGCCCAGAAGTCAATGACTGCCTTTTTGCAGGAAAGTATTGTCTGATTAAAGGTGGCTGTTGTCAGATGAAGAATCGGAGGTGATGATACCGGAACATCCATGAATATCTGTTTGGCGTAAGGCCTTATGAGGATGCTGTTTTTCCGCCGGTACAGGAGAGGATGTGTAAAGCAGCAGAATATTGGAAAAATGAGGGGTTACTGTTCTTTTTTATCAGGAAAGTCTGATGCACGGTAGCGCAGAATCTCTCCTGCAGGTATCAGATTTCCTCCTTCGAGTCTGCAGACCGCGCCATGGCCGCAGCAGATTAAGAGTTCTTTTCCTTTTCCGCGAAGCTCCTTTTCAAACTCCGCAGACAGACGCACCAGTTCCTGACGCTCAGTGCGTGCAGTTTCACTGTTTACATTGACGGATCCAATCATCGAATCGGCTATGGAACAGTAGGACGCACGCTCTTTGGAAAGCGTCTTAAAGTTGATGAATGCATCACTGGTAAACAGAATCCCGAGGCAGGGTTCGAAGAGTAAAAGCTGTCCCGCGATGTGCCCCCCGAGGCTTTCCCAGATCTCAAAGTTCATGCCGGAAAAGGTTACGTATCCGATGACCGGAAAGAGACCTCGGTGTGCGAGCGGTTCTGTACCGGTCAGGATGATTGAATCTGCCATCTTCAGTCCGGAGATGGTGTTAATGACTATTGTGTAGACTTTTTCGAGAATCTCTTTTCCGTTCGGGGACCCGTAGCCGCGTGTTCCTGCATCGAGGATGGCTTTTGTTACCGGGTGCATAAGAGGGGGGGCCTCAAAGTATCCGGCAGCTCCGCAGTGGTCCGCATCCGCATGTGTGCAGATGACTTTTTTTACATCCGAAAAGTTCCCGAGCCCGAGATTTTCCATCATCTCACGGCAGTCTTCAAAAAAGCATCCGTAGCCGGTATCTAAAACAAGTTTTCCCTCCGGTGTATCAAAGATGTTGAGGTTTCCTCCCCCCGGCAGCTGGAAAGAATAATAGGTAATGGTGTCAGTAATTTCAATTTTCTGGTAATCCGAGACAAAATTAATCCCTATGTATGCAGAGAGATGTTCTATAATTCCTTTTATCAGGTCAAGATATGCAGGGGGTTTTATTCCTTCCGCTGCCCTGATGCGGATGCATTCTTTCAGTTCTCTGACGAATTCCGCCAGTTCTTCCTTTGATTCCGGAAGATATTTTGCAGCAGCTTCCTTAAGGGATTCCAGTTTTTCCAGAAGCCCCCTGGTGTCAGTAATTTTCGGGAGTGTCTCGGTCATTTTCCGGAATATGTTGTACTTCCCTCTTTATTTTCTTTACGTCATGCCCGCCAGGTGAAGTGTGCCGGAAGATACGGGCTGACATGTATGGGGTAAATCCCTGAAAAAAAGTATGTTCCGCAAAATCTTTTTGCGGACGGTTAATTGCGAACTATCAGGATGTTTGTCTTTGATGCCTTTACCATGTAGCCGGAAACACTTCCGAGAAGAAGGCGGTCAAATGCGGATTTTCCAAGGGAACCTGCAACAATGAGGTCGCATCTGTTTTTCTCAGCGAAGTTTACGACAGCATCTCCGGGATGTCCGTTTTCGATATGTGTTTCTATGACAATCTGTTTTTCCTCAGCGACTTTTTTAACCTTCTCGATGGTGTCTGCCGCCTCTTTTTCGAGGCGTCTGTGGTGCATGTCCCCTGAGGTGTCAAGGGGAGATGACGACATTGCATGGGATTCAATGACGTAGACTGCGTGAAGTTTTGCGTTGTTCTGCTTTGCAATTTCGATTGCACGTTCAAGAGCAAGGAAGCTTATGTCGGATCCGTCAACAGCTGAGATGATATTTGAAAACATGTTTATCCTCTTTACTCTTTAAAATTTTGTCGTGTTGAGGTAAATAGATTTCCATTTCAGGAAGTCTCTGTGGGATAGGATATAGTCTCCAGGAGGGGGCATAAAAAAGATGGACGGAAGTTTTTCCGTCTGGTATGGATGGAATTAGTTGCGGACAATCAGGAAATTCGTCTTTGCCGCTTTTGCGATATAGGATGAGACGCTTCCAAGGAAGAGGCGGTTAATTGCGGATTTTCCAAGGGATCCTGCAACGATGAGGTCTGAGCTGAGGTCATCTGCCAGTTTCACAATGACATTTCCGGGATGTCCGCTTTCCTCGTGGGTTTCGACTGCAATCTGTTTATCGGCGGCCAGTTCTTTTATCTTTTCCAGGATATCCTCTTCGCCTTCTGCGCTTTCCTGTTCTTTTGATGAACGGACGTGTACTGCATGCAGCGCAGCACCGGTCTGCTTTGCGATATCGGCTGCACGGCTGAATGCGAGGTAGCTGATTGCCGAGCCGTCAACGGCGGCAAGGATGTTTGAATAGATTTTTTCTTTCTTTTTACCCTCGTCACGGACAATCAGGAAGTTGGTGGATGATTCCTTTGCAACATAGGATGAGACACTTCCAAGGAAGAGGCGGTCAAATGCGGATTTCCCGAGAGATCCTGCCACAATGAGGTCTGAGTCGAGTTTTTCCGCCGTTTTGACGATGAGGGATCCCGCAGAGCCGACTTCGGTGTGGGTTTCCAGGTTCACTCCGTATTCATCTGCCTGCTTTAAGACGTGCTGGATTGTGTCCTCTCCTTCTGCCTCAAGGCGCTGTCTGATAATCTCTCCCGAGGGTTCCATCGGACCTGATACACCAATCCGTGTCTCTATGACAAAGATTGCATGCAGTTTTGCATTGTTCCATTTTGTAATCTCAGCTGCTCTGTCAAAAGCAGCATAGCTGATATCCGAGCCGTCAACGGCAACTAATATGTTTGAAAACATGATATGCTTCCTAATTATAGTTAAAAATATGTTCTGCGACAGATATATAGATTGTTATTTTTGTATCATCCCCAGTCAGGAAGAACCGCCGGGACGGGTTATGGCTTTTTTGAGGAGATGATTTCTGTCACTGCGGCAGCGCCAGCCCGAGTCAGTGCGGTTTTTAACGGGTGTCTGCTCCACTCAAAAAGGCCGCCCCCGTCAAGAATCGTCAGATTTGCCGGGTTTCCCTTTTCGATTCCGGTTTTTTCACCGGCAAAGGAAAATCCTTTAGTCGCCGCCCGAAGGGCATCTTCGGGTGTTACATCGTAGACGTTTATCAGGAAAGCACATTCGGCAAACATGTCCGGGGGGACAAACATGACGTTATCTGTTCCAAGGAGCAGGGGGACGCCCGCATCAAGCAGTTTTTTTACCGGGGGGTTGTTTTGTGAGGTGCTTACATGAAGCGTCCAGTTCGACCGCGGGCAGACAGCAACTGATATTCCTTCATCTGCCGCACGTCTGATGTCGGCATCCCGGAAGTTTGTTCCATGGATGATTACATCGGGCCGGAGGTCGAATGCCGCATCTATATCTGTTGTTTTCCCTTCACCCGCGTGAACGAAGAGGAGTTTTCCTCTCCTGCGGATGTCTGCTGCCGTCTGTTTTTCCTCAACTGTGCCGTGCGCGCTTGACAATCCGAGGCCTGCTGATGCCGGATACAGCTCTCCACCCTCTCTTCCAAGAATTAGCGTATACATTTCAGGATCTGCTGCTTTTTCGAGGAGTTCCACCCCGTACGCTCCTCCTTCGCGGAAGTCTGCAAAGCCGAGGGTACCGCTTCGTTTCATGTACGCAATCGAGTTTTTCATTCCTTTGAGGATGGACTCTTCAGGAGTCATCCTCAGAATCCTGTGTTTTAATCCGTCGGGAGGGGAGACGAGTTCTTTTAAGGGGCGGTCCGCCGGGGTGTCGAGTGCTGCAGTGTCGCCTGTGTGTATATGCGAATTGAAAAATGCGGGGAGGATACAGCGCTCTGTCTTTGCGCGCGAGGGGATGATGTCTGTTATGATTCCGTTCTCGATTGTTAATTCGACGTTTTCCGGCGTAAAATCCTCTCCAGTGAACGCTAATCCGGTAATTTGTTTTTCAGCGGTCTGCATGATGCCCGTTTATCTCCTCTTTTCTTTTCCTCTTCATTTATATGTGTGGAGGTTTAATATAATAGGTATGGCTCAGAAAAGTTCGGGAAGAGGTTTATCCTCGTCCGCAGGTTTGGTTACCTATTACGATGCGGATGATAAAAAGACCCTTCATATAAAACCGCTTGTGGTGATAATCGCCGCATTCGTTGCCGCAGTCGCGGTGTATGTATTAAATCTCGTATTCTAACGGGATAATTCTCTTTCACTTTTTTTTATGTTTTTGTGTCCGTCAGTTCTGCGGGCATTTCCGTGTTTTTCCGGATGATTTAAGTTCTCTATTTATTCTATGAAAACCAATAATATTATGGTATGAAATTCGAATTTGACATTGACAAGTACAATCCGAAGCTGACTATCGGGATTCCGGCGGTCATTTTTGCGATTGGTCTTGTTATTGTGGCAATCTCATTTGGAACCTGCGGTCTTCCGGTGACGCCCGGTATTGATTTTGCCGGCGGTACGTCGGTTACCATCTATACCGACCAGACGCAGGACCAGGTTAAGGAGTACTTTGCAGGGTACGACTTAAAGTCCATTGATACCGGACTTTCAGGCGGCTATTACCTGAAGTTTGGTCCGATGGATAATGACAAGATGCAGGCCTTTAACGAGTATATTCTGGCAGGATATCCTGATGCCGGCATCAATCAGATAGGAGCGTCGTTTGGTACTACCCTCCAGGGCCAGGCAATGCTTGCAATTCTCTTTGCATTCCTTGGTATGGCCGTTGTGGTGTTTATCGCTTTCAGAAATCTTATTCCTGCCATTACCGTGGTCTGTGCAGGAGTCGCAGACGTTACCATCACCGCTGCGGTGATGAATGTCATAGGAATGGAGCTTTCGCTTGCGACGACAGCAGCTCTTCTTATGCTTATCGGATACTCGGTCGACAGTAACATTCTGCTGACGACCAAGGTGCTTAAGCGGCAGGGTAATACGAAGGAGAAGTTTGCAGGGGCGTTCCACACCGGTTTTGTTATGACGACGACGACATTCTGTGCAATTCTTGCGATGTTTATCGTTTCATTAATCGGTCAGGTGCAGACGCTCTATCAGATTTCCGGAGTGCTTGTAATAGGTCTTATCTGCGATTTCTTCTTCACATGGGCGTTCAATGCGGGTGTCTTAAAACTCTATCTTGACAGGAAGAACCCGCAGAAGAAAAACAGCGGACAGAAAGCAAAGGCGGCAGCTGCTGCAGTTTCTGCCGCTGATGCAGCAGATGCGGAAAAGTCCTCTGACAATGCATCACAGGCGCAGAAGACGCAGAAGGCTCAGACTCAGGCGCCTTCGAGAAACAGAAAGAGGAGGGGTGGTAAGAGATGAGAGCTCCTGTTCAGAAGAAGGAAAAGAAAGAATATCACGGAATGGCAGCAATTATCCGCGATCCGCGGGTTATCATAGCTCTTGTTCTTCTTGTCGCATCACTGTGCGCCATCTTCATTCCGTTTACGGCGAACTATAACGGAACCAACCTTCAGTTCGGTCTTGACCTTGAAGGGGGTTCGTGGATTCAGCTTGAGTTCCAGGCAGATGTCGTGACTATTTCCGAGGATTCGGATGTGAATAAGGTCGCAGACAGTATGAGCAAGGCTCTTGACTGTACGGTAAAAGCTATCGACCGGAACAAGATTGAGGTGGATAAGAAGTTTACCCAGGATGAATTGCGGTCTGCAGTTGCCGCTGCGGGCGGCACGTTTATCAGTTCATCTCCGGGTGTCGGGTCCGAGACTGCTGATTCAGTGAAACGTACGCTTGAGTCGAAGGTGAACAGCCTTGGTACGAACGATGTCAAGGTGAACATCTTAACCGGTCTTGGCGGTGTTGCGCAGTATGTCCGTATCGAGATGGCCGGCGTTGATATGAAGCAGGCGCAGGAGATTGTCGGAAAGCAGGGTCTCTTTGAGATCAGAATCCAGACGGCCGGCGATCAGACCGAGCACGTCCTCTATGGAGATTCGGTTATTGCTGTGCAGAATCCGACGAAGACGACCTCAGGTGTCTGGGGTGTGGGCTTCTCGCTTGATAACAACGGAGCGCAGCTGTTTAGACAGGCATGTATTGACACAGGGGCTACAACAAATCCGTCCGCGCACAATATCAATATGTATCTGGATGGTGAAGAGGTCTACAGCGCACCGCTTTCACCTGATTTAGCATCATCCATCTCCCAGAGTCCGGTAAACTCCCTTTCGGCATCGACCGGCACCGGAGATCAGGGATATGAGAAGGCTAAGGAGCTTGAGGTGCATCTGCGTGCAGGTGCTCTTCCGGTTGAAGTAAAGATTGCAGGATCCGGTTCCACGTCCGCGGTGCTTGGAGATTACTTTAAGGTTATCTGTATCGTCGCCGCACTTGCCGCACTCGCTGCGGTGGCTTTGATGGTGTATCTGCGTTACAGAGAGCCGCTTCTCGTGATTCCGATGGTTTTGACCAATATGACGGAAATTGTGATTCTTCTGGGTGTCGCGGTCTTTATCCAGCAGCTGGATCTTGCGGCAATTGCTGCACTGATTGCGGTTTTGGGTACCGGTATCGACCAGCTGATTATTCTCACTGATGAGGTTATCCACGAGGGCCTGGTGCCCGCAAAGGCGCTGTATATGAAGCGGCTGAAGCGTGCACTTATCATTATCATTACGTCCGCTGCGACGGTGATTATTGCGATGTTCCCGCTGATTATCATGGATTTATCCACGCTGAAAGGGTTTGCAATTATCAACATTCTTGGTATCTTAATAGGTGTCATCATCACAAGACCTGCCTATGGTAAGATTGTGATGGAGATTATGGCGAATAAGAAAACCAAGAATTAATTTTTTTGTTTGACGGAAAACACTCTCAATTGACCAAGAGGAAGGGTGTTTTTTATCAGGGTGCCTGAGACAAATTCTCATGTAACTTTTTATATTTTTTGAACTTTTTGTGTGTCTATTTACCAGAATCTCAAGTCTGTCTGATTTTTTTAGAACAGAAGGAGTGTAGTGCTTTACTTAACCATCTGTCAATATAATTATTTATAAGATAAACACTAAATATATCATAACCTCATGAACTGGTTGGATACAAACTCCAATGGGGTTCACAAAGGTGATTTGCCATGAAAAAAACAGCACCCATATGTATTGTCATTGCAGCACTGCTGCTGATGCTTACTGTCGTATCCGCAGGATGTGTACAGGATCAGGCACAACAACCTGCGGTCGGGACGCAAATAAAAGACGGTATCGATTTCTCGAAACTGACAGTCGACTTAAAAACGGACATCATTAAAGAAGGTGTTACCTACAACGTAGGAGACACCATGGAAGTCCGCCTTCAGAGTTACCCGTATCTTGGGTTTGAATGGACAATCAAAAAATGCGAAGACGGCATCTCGGTCGTTGAAGGGATTGCCTCTCCTGTCGATGTATACGACCAGTCCAAAGGGATGCTTCAAAGTTTCACTATAACAGCCCTTGCAGAAGGGGACCACGGATTCGCCTTCGAATTGACACCAATGTCACAGGAGGCAAAAGTGCTGGCAGCACAGAACCCTGCAATTTCCTCCTATCAATATGCAGATACAATCCATGTCGTTAAATCAGATGAGCCAAACCTCACCCCCCGCGGTATGTTCAGCACAACATCCCCCTCGGGTGAACTGCCAAGAGCAGGCAACGCAGTTGAAATCACCGTAAACGGAAACCCTTCCTCAGGCTATCAGTGGATTGCACAGAACACCGATGGTCTGGTGATATCTGATCCGGTCTATACACCTTACAAGGCAGATGAGAAACTCGGAATCGGAGGTACCTACTCCTGGAAGATAACAGCCGCCGCACCAGGCACCTATAAATTCACAGCTCTTAACCTGCGCGATGGAGACAACACCCCTGCATCCCGTATTATCGTTGATGTAATCTTCACATAAAAACGAGAAACAACAGGGATAAAGACCAATTAAAAACAATTTTTTTAACAAAATTCTATCTTTATTTGTAACATATCCGGTTCACATCCGGACGGAGGCCTATAACACCTTCCCCCCGACATAACATTGGTCTATCTGCATTAGAATACACCTGATATCCCAAATCAGAGGCCATACTGCCCGCAAAAACGCTTCTATTCAAAATCACAATGATTAATAATGACAAATACCATATAATACCGAAGAGGTAAATCCTATGTACACGCCGGAGTTACTCACTATATTTCTGCTTCTGTTAGTGCCCCTCGCAGCAGCCGTACTGCTTGCCGTCTGCAGGCCGCACATCTTAAGAAGCATCGTTGTAACCGCAGCAGCAGTTGTACTGATAGGGGCCTCCATATTCCTTGCAGTTACCGCGTGGGGAACGGGAATATCCGTTACCACCGCTTCAATTCCCTGGATATGGACTCTTCTTTTCATCGTAGAACTCATAATTGCGGCTATTATTGTCGGACTTTCCATCAAATACAAAAAACCGCTGGCACTTATCCTCGCTCTCATTCAGGCAGGTCTTCTCATCTTTCTTGAAGTGTCCGGAATCGCCTCGGCAGGATCAGAGATAACCTTCACTCTCAACAACTTATCGCTCATCATGGTGCTCATTATAGGCATCATAGGGTCTCTTATCTGTGTCTACGCCTTAGGCTACATGAAAGACTATGCAGCACACAATACGAATATCAAAGACCGCCGCTGCTACTTCTTTGTTATTCTCTTCCTTTTCCTTTCGGCAATGTTCGGCATTGTCCTTTCGGCAAACCTCCTTATGATACTTGCCTTCTGGGAAGTCACAACCCTTTGTTCGTTCCTGTTAATTGGATACTCACGAACCAATGAAGCGGTCACCAACTCATTCAGAGCAGTCTGGATGAACTTAATCGGTGGGATTGCCTTTACCGGAGCACTCATATATTTAGCCCTTGCAGACCCTGCAGCAGACCTCCTCTTCCTCCCAAATCTCTTATCATACGGAAATGTCGCAGCAATTACAATCCCGCTTGCACTCCTCGCTCTCGCCGGACTCACCAAAGCGGCCCAGCTTCCCTTTTCCACATGGCTTACAGGTGCGATGGTTGCCCCAACACCGGTATCAGCACTTCTTCATTCCTCAACAATGGTAAAAGCAGGTGTATTCCTCTTAATTATTCTCGCCCCGCTCTTCCACCAGACATGGGTCGGCATTGCACTCGCCTTTGTCGGTGCTTTCACCTTCCTTGCAACATCTGCCCTCGCAATTGCCCAGAGCAACGCAAAGCGTGTACTTGCGTACTCTACAATAGCAAACCTGGGACTCATCGTGGCCTGTGCAGGAATCGGAACGCCGGAAGCAATCACCGCAGCAATTCTCCTTACTATCTTCCACGCGGTTGCCAAGTGTCTCCTCTTCCTCTGTGTCGGAGCAGTCGAGCATAAGATTGGAAGCCGCGACATCGAAGACATGGATGCTCTCCTGGTACGCCAGCCTCTTCTTGCGACCATGATGGTTGTCGGAATCGCCGGAATGTACCTGGCTCCGTTTGGAATGCTCATCGCCAAATGGGCAACTGTTGAAGCATTCCTCTCTGCCCCGCTCGGGTTCATATTCATAGCAGTTCTTGCCTTCGGCTCAGCACTTACCGTTTTCTACTGGACCAAATGGCTCGGAAAACTCTTTATGAGAATGGCAAAACCAAAGGAAGAGAGACAGAGACTCAACTTCAGTGAAGGGTTTTCAGTATCAGTAATCGGCATCCTCACAATTATCGCTTCCGCTGGATTTCCACTTATCACCAAATATGTCATTGCCCCCTTCTCAGGAGAAGCAATCGGAAGCGGCCTCTTCGCGATTGATACAATTGCTCTCTGCGGGCTCATGCTCATCATTCTCCTGCTTCTGCTCGCGGCAGCTGCAGCAGGGGTGAAATCAGACGGAAGAATTGTTCCCCCGTACCTGAACGGAAGAACGGTCAATTCGGAAGGTATGTTTTTGGGTTCCCTTGGCGTGTACAAAGAGCCGAAGACATCCAACTACTATCTCGATGAGTACGTAGGCGAAAAGAAACTGCTTAAACCTTCGCAGATAATTGCACTAATCATTATAATCTCCATGTTTGTTCTTGGTATTCTGGGGGTACTTTTATGAACCAGATAATTCTGATGATAATCGGCGCTGTTGTATTCCTCATCGCAGCACCGTTCCTTGGAGGAGTCCTTTCAGGAATCGACAGAAAATTCACCGCAAAGATGCAGAGCAGAAGAGGACCTCCGATTCTTCAGCCGTTTTATGATGTGGCAAAGCTCTGGCACAAGGAAAAGGTCTTTGCAAATCCGGTGGAAAAGATTTTTACCATCTCCTACCTGGTCTTCATTGCCCTCTCAGGCGCACTGCTCTTTGGCGGATTCAACATCCTCCTGATTGTGTTCTGTCTGGCGCTTGCCCACACATTTATCATACTCGCAGCCTACGCGGCAAACGCCCCGTACTCCCACGTAGGTGCAGAACGCGAACTGCTCTCGGTAATGGTTGCAGAGCCGATCTTAATCCTCATCGGTGCGGGACTCTTTATGGTGACAGGTACCTTCATGGTGTCGGAGACCTTCTTTGCATCAGGTCTTCCTGCCGTCTGCTACCTCCCGGGAGTCTTCGTAGCCCTGATAGCGGTTCTCACCCTGAAGCTCAGAAAGTCACCGTTTGATATCTCAACCTCCCACCATGCACACCAGGAGCTGGTAAAAGGAGTAACCGCCTCCTTTGCGGGAAAGACCCTTGCAAAAGTTGAGATTGCCCACTGGTACGAGACAGTCATCTTCTTAGGTCTTATTGTTCTCTTCTTTGGAGGATATCCGGTACTTGGAATAATTGTGGCCCTCGCTGCCTTCTTCCTTGAGATTGTCATCGATAATGTATTCCCCAGGGTTACCTGGCAGATGACGGTTAAAAGTCTCTGGCTTATCACATTAATCCTCGGAGTGATTAACATCATTGTAATCGGCATCTTATCTGCAGGAGGTATGCTATGACATCATCAGCAAAATCACCATGGATTCTTCACTACAATGCATCGAGCTGTAACGGCTGCGATATCGAGATACTGGCAGCCCTTACCCCCATGTACGATGTGGAGCGCTTCGGGATTGTAAACACCGGAAACCCCGCACATGCGGATATCTTTGTCGTCACCGGCGGTGTAAACGAACAGAACAAAGAGGTCCTGAAAAATCTCTATGAGCAGATTCCGGCGCCGAAGGTGGTTGTGGCAGTTGGCATCTGTGCATCATCAGGCGGTGTTTTCCGCGACTGCTACAATGTATCAGGCGGTATAGACACGGTCATTCCAGTGGATGTCTATGTTCCGGGATGCTCGGTGCGGCCAGAAGCTTTAATCGAGGGAATTGTAAAAGCAATCGGCATTCTGGAAGAAAAGCGTGCTGATATGGAGGATAAAAAATGAATCCGGAAATTGAGATGAAATCAGTATCAGAACTTGTTTCGGCCGTTGAGGGGCTGAAAAATGACGGGTGCCGTCTGGTTGTTATGACCTGTTCTCCGGCACCTGATGCGTACGATATTACCTACACCTTTGATAAAGTGGGAAATCTTTCTCACATCCGCATTAATGCAGAGGAAGGTGCTGAAATCCCCTCGATTACCGGCGTGTACCCCGGAGCATTCGTTTACGAAAATGAGATTCATGATCTGTATGGATTCACATTCAGGGGACTTTCCATCGACTTTAACGGCACCTTCATACGAACCTCAGTCCCTTACCCGTTCCGGAAACAGGCAGCCGAACCAAAAGTAACAAAAGTACCAAAAGAAACAGCACCTCAGGCGGCTGTGCCAAAGGAGGTGGAAAAATGACGGACAGACGAACCATCATCCCGTTCGGACCGCAACATCCGGTGCTCCCCGAACCGATTCATCTTGATCTTGCTGTAGAGGATGAACATGTGGTGGAGGCGATTCCCTCTATCGGTTATGTGCACCGCGGTCTGGAAAGCCTCGTCCCCACCCGTGACTACCAGGACTTTGTCTTCATCGCAGAGCGTATCTGCGGCATCTGCAGTTTCACCCATTCATCCACCTACTGTCAGGGAATCGAGGCCATGATGGGCGTTGAAATCCCTGAGCGTGCCCGCTACCTCCGGACACTATGGGGCGAGTATTCGCGTATCCACAGCCACCTGCTCTGGCTTGGTCTCTTTGCAGACGCCCTCGGGTTTGAAAGTCTTTTCTATGCTGCCTGGAAACTTCGTGAGAGCATCTTAAACGACCTTGAAAAAACCACCGGCGGGCGTGTCATTCAGAGCGTCTGCAAGGTAGGGGGCGTACGCCGCGACATTCCGGAAGACACCTTATCTTCGATGGCATTCCGCCTAGATGCACTAGAGGACGAGCTGCAGGAACTTACAACAGTCTTCCTTGGAGACTACACGATGAAGAAGCGTCTGTGCGGAAAAGGTATTCTTGGAAAAGAGCAGGCTTATCTTCTAGGTGCTGTAGGGCCTGTAGCCCGCGGAAGCGGCATTCCATTTGATGTCCGGATGACTGACTATCTGGCATATCAGGATATTGGATTTAAGCCGGTGGTATCAGACGGATGCGACGGATATGCACGCTGCGAGGTGCGGTGCAAAGAGCTTTTCCAGTCGGTTGAACTGATACGGCGTCTCATCTCGGACATGCCCGAAGGAGAGGCGGCAGTCACGGTAAAAGGAAACCCTGACGGGGAATACTTCAGCCGTTCCGAGCAGCCAAGAGGAGAGGTAATTCATTATCTTCGCGGAAACGGGACAAAGAATCTGGTCCAGTTCAGGGTTAGGACCCCGACGCTTACGAACGTTCCCGCCCTTGTTGAGATGCTGAAAGGCTGTGATCTTGCCGATGTTCCGCAGATTGTCTTAACGATAGATCCCTGTATCGGCTGTATGGAGCGGTGATTCTCATGAAGATGTTAAAGACCATCGCAAAACAGTTTGTGAGAAAGCCTGTTACCACCAGATTCCCGGCAGAGCCCGCAAAACGGTATGATGCAACCCGCGGAAAACTGGTTTTTGACCCGTCGAAGTGTACCTCCTGTACCATTTGTCAGAAACGCTGTCCTTCGCAGGCAATTGCCGTAGATAAGGCAGCAAAGACCTGGACGATTGACCGGTTCCGCTGTATCATCTGCGGAAGTTGCATTGATTTGTGCAAATTCAAGGCACTTTCTATGGATACAGGGTATTCAGCCGCGGCAACGCCTGCGGAACGTGAGGCATCAGGAAAAGAGACGTTTGTTATCACCTATGTAAAGCCGGAAAAACCAAAGGCGGCAGCAGAGAAAAAGACTGAATAAGTCTTTACCCTTTTTATCACATTATATCCAAATCCCCGTTTAGGATGGAACCCGTATCAGGCAAAGATACTTTTGGTTATTCCGGCATACAAACAACAGAAACCTCGCCGGAAAAGAGTGTTCTGACACTTCCTTCTTCAAAGATAACAAGCCCGCCATGTTCATCAATCCCTTTTGCATAGGCAGTATGCAGCACCCCGCTTTCACGGAACTGAATCCATTTTCCGGCAACACATGAACGACACCGGTACTCCTCAATGCACCGGTCAAAAAGCGCCGTGTCTGTAAGGTAACTAAGCAGTTTTCCGATGAACGCATTTTTATCAGGCGCATCCGTTTCAAATACCGGGCCTGCCAGGCCCTTGATATCTTCCGGATACACCGTCGTGCTGTAGTTAATTCCGACTCCAACAATCGCGCAGTTCTGTTGCGGCAGCGACTCGCACAGGATTCCGCAGACCTTTTTTCCGCGAAGGAAAATATCATTCACCCATTTTATCTGCGGACGGAGGTTCGAAAGACTCTCAATCGTTTTACAGACACAGACCGCAGCAAACGGAGTGATTTTCAGAAGATTCTCCGCTGTTACGGGAAGAAGAACCGAAAGGTACACCCCGGAGTCCGCCGGCGAATAAAAGGACCGACCGCCTCTTCCACGACCGCGTGTCTGTCCATTCGAAATGACAACAACTCCTGCAGCTGCTTCCCCACGGGATATTATTTTTACATCATCGTTGGTAGATTCCGTCGTCTCCTTTACGATAATTGTCCGGAAAAATCCATCAGGAAGATACTCGCGGATTTTCTCAGCGGAAATAGAGGAGGTAATCTGCATAAAAAAGGTTGGTTTTTTGGTTATGCTTTACTGTACTGAATCTTTGAAAGAGACAACCCGATATTAAGCAGCCATTCGGGAATCTGACGGTCAGTCTTAATGACTGCACCGAAGGCAAGCAGATTCTCAGAGGTCAGTCCTTTATAGGTGAGCTCTGCCGAGTAGTTGATATCCATCACTTTCCATGCTCCCCAGAGAAGCGTAAGCGTCATCTTGTGGGAAATCGGTGCAGTTGTTTGTCCTTTATAGAGAGTCTGTGTGGGAAGACCCGGAATACTTAACTTGACACTGTTGTCATCACCGACGGCGGTAAAGGTCATTCCTGCAACAGTGGTCTCACCCTGGGGCAGCCATATGTTGTAGGTTGTCTGGTACGGCAGTGTGGCGGTACTTGAAATAACATCATTGGTTACTCCATGGGATGCAATGGTAATTCCAAGCGCAATCAGCAACAATACAAGGATTACCAGGAAGATCTTAAGACCTGTGTGTCTCTTCTTCGGCTGTGCTGCTTTTTCTTCAGCCGCGCGTTTTGCATCATCCTCACGGACCATTTCGCGTGCACGCTTCAGTTCCTCGGCCTTCTTTTCTTCTTCAAGTTTTTTGAGGTGTTCAGCTTCCGCAATCTTTGCGGCCTTTTGTGCCTCTTCAGCGCGGTGAATCTCCTCAGCACGTCTTATTTCGGCGGCCTTTCTCTCCTCCTCAGCTTTTCTAACAGCTTCTGCCCGTTTCAGCTCCTCCTGACGTTCAATCTCACGTGCTTCATTAATCTGTTTTGCACGCTCCATAATCTCTTCATCAGTGAGGTCACGCACCTGAACCTCAGGCACAGAATCCGGAACCGGAACACCCGGTACTTGTTCTCCTGTCATATATCTATATTATATGAGATGTAAAGATATTAAAGTATCTTCATCAGATTATTTTTTCAGAGACAGACGTTTGGAAAGGCCGAGGGATGCAGTCTCCAGCAGTTTATTATAATCCATATCCGTTTCAACACACCCGTCTTTCAATGTAACAACACCAATGGTGGTCATGGATATTCTTCTCCCAAGTTCAAGTCCCTCTTTCACTTCAGTGAGGCATCCCACACCAATCATAGCCTTCGGCTGATACTTTTTCACCATTCGTTTGATAAGGGTTGATCCGGGACAGATAAAGACCTTATACCCGGCATTTTCCAGGACCGGTATCACTTCTCCTAACCGGCATAGACCGCAGTTTCTGCAGATTATCCCTTCTGGGGTGAGATGAGCCGGACACTCTGCAGAGCGCAGACATTGCGGGAAGAAGATGACACGTTCAGTCACTGGTGTTTTTTCAAATGAGTTGATGTTCATCTGATTGTCAATCGTTATCATAAATGTCATCAGTTCAACCGCGTCAATACCGAGGATTGAACAAATAACTCGTACTGCCCCGTGCATCAGCGATAGAGCGGGTCGCAGAATCCGCGGAAAATACATTTTTTTCCGGCGGATGGATAAGAGGATAAGAATCCCTGTCACAGCGATGAATATAACCCAGAGTATGAGGAGGAGCAAGGCAATCTCTCCTAAAATCAGCACTATGGAGTTAAGCACAGGGTTGTCAAAGATTGCAACAGGGATTTCAGTAGACATTTACTTACAGGTCCTTAAAGTCATACGGCGGATAGAGCACGCCTTTTTCCGTAATGATAGCCGACACCAGTGAAAGCGGTGTTGCATCGAATGCATAGTTTACGACTGGCACATTCTTTGGGACAGTGGTTTTTCCAAACATCTCCGCAACCTCTGCGCGGCCCCGCTCCTCGACGATAATATCTGCTGCTTTTGCCTCCCGGTCAAAGGTGGAGACTGGGGCTGCCACATAGAACGGGATATTATGATAGCGGGCAGAGACCGCATGCATGTAGGTGCCGATTTTATTAAAGACCGCATCCGAGGTGATTCTGTCAGCCCCTACAATTACTGCATCGATTTTTTTCTGCTGCATAAGATATGCCGCGGTGCTGTCGGTGATGGTGGTCACCGGTATTTTGTCACGGGCAAGTTCAAACGCGGTAAGACGGGACCCCTGCAGAAGCGGCCGTGTTTCACAAGAATAGACAGAAATCTGTTTCCCCATCTTCCATGCCGAGCGGATAACACCAAGGGCTGTTCCCCAGGAAGAGCAGGCAAGAGCACCTGCATTACAGTGGGTAAGGACAGTTCCAATCTGCGGGAGAAGTCGTGCCCCGTTGTGTCCCAGCATCATACAGGTTTTTGTATCTTCTTCTGCAATGAGTTTTGCGGAGTAGAGTGCCATTACACGTGCCATTTCAGGCGGAAGATTTTCCATGGCCATACAGACCTTGTTCACTCCCCACGAAAGATTTACAGCAGTGGGACGGGTCTGAATCAGTTTTGCCGCATCTGTTGCTACCGCATCCTCGAATCCCTCATCGGGCGCTGCACGGGCAGAGAGAGCAACTCCAAGGGCCCCTGCAACACCAAGAGCAGGTGCTCCGCGGACCGCAAGGCGTTTTATGGCATCTGCAAGTACATCGATTGTCGTTATTTCGATGATTTTATACTCGGTCGGAAGAAGCGTCTGCTCGACGGCCATGATACAGCTTTTTTCATCATCCCACCAGATGGTTTTTTCATCCTGTATCTTTGCCGCCCCTGCAGCCGCAGCTTTTGAGGTGTGTTTCTGAATCATTCAGCTTTGCCTCCGTGCATTGAGATGTATGCACATGATGCGGCAGCTCCTCCGGAGATTACCGAGTCAGGGATGTCTTTTGGTGCCACTGCAGCACCTGCAACAAAAATTCCCGGGATGTCTGTTTTAGCAGGAGCGTACCTGTCTTTGGGAGAGAGGAAACTGTGCCTGTCAAGGGTGATTCCAAGTTTTTCCGCGAGTTTTACCGTGTCCGGTTCCGGGGACATGCCGACCGAAAGAACAATTAAATCCGCATCAAGGCGGACGAACTCGCCGGTCTCGCTGTTTTCTACGGGAAGAACCAGATGGTCTCCGGCATTTTCCACTTCTCCGGGGAAGGCGCGGATGAAAACAACACCTGCCTTTTTCGCCCGTGCATAGTACTCCTCATATCCTTTCCCGTAGGCACGGATATCATTGTAGAGGATTGCCACCTCGGTTTCCGGATAGTGTTCGCGGATAAGCATAGCGTTTTTCAGTGCATACATGCAACAGACACACGAACAGTAGTTGCGGTTCAGCGGCACATCACGGGAGCCGACACACTGGACAAAGACAACACTTTCCGGTGTTTTTCCGTTGGATAAGCGGCGCAGATTTCCAGATGTGGGGCCTCCTGCGTTAATCATCCTTTCAAACTCAAGGGAGGTTATGACATCTGCATATTTCAGATATCCGAACTGCGATTTTTTCTGCACCTCAAAGAGGGTATATCCGGTCGCGATGATAATTGAATCTGCTTTTATCTCATCCGTTTTTACCGCATCTTCCGTCAGTTTCATGACTGCACGCTTTCCGCAGGCATCTTCACAGAGTCCGCAGCTGATACAGTGCAGCGCATCACGGACCACCAGATTCGGAACAGCCTGTGCATGCGGTTTGTAGATTGCCTTTCTGACGCCAAGTCCCGCGTCAAACCGGTTATAGACCTCAACCGGACAGACAGTGACACAGTCTCCGCATCCGGTACACTCGCTTTCTTTGATGTAGCGCGGGTGTCTGGTAACCGTGACCGTGAAGTCTCCTGCAGTCCCTTCGATTTTTTCCACCTCGGTCATAGTAAGGATGGTGATATTTTTGTGGCGGGAAACCTCTGCCATCTTCGGTGATAAAATACACATCGAGCAGTCGTTTGTTGGGAATGTTTTATCCAGCATCGCCATATGCCCGCCGATTGTCGGTTCGCGTTCGATGATAGTCACATGTATTTCGTTGTTTGCAAGGTCCATCGCCGCCTGAATACCCGCAACTCCTCCTCCGATTACAACACAGTGTTTCATTTCTGATATCCTTCCCCGAGTTCTACATATTTTTCGGCATTTGCAATATTTTTCCGGTACTCTTCGTCTGTCAGTTCCCGTTTAACTTTACCCGGAACACCCATCACAAGAGACCGCGGGGGTATTTCCGCCCCTTCTGTGATTACTGCTCCTGCAGCAATAAGGGAGCCTTCACCTATTTTTGCACCGTTTAAAACAACAGCGCCCATTCCAATAAGGACATTATCTTCTATAACCGCACCATGGACTATCGCTCCATGCCCGATTGAAACCTTCTCACCTATGATAACCGGATATCCGGCACTTTCATGAATGACAGCATTGTCCTGTACATTTGAACCGTTTCCTATTGTTATTGAGTCAGTATCAGCCCGAAGCACAGCGCCGAACAGGACAGTTACATAATCCCCGAGCGTTACATCGCCGCAGACGGTTGCATTCGGGGCAATCCATGTATTCTCACCTTGTGAACGTGCACCAAATTCCATACTAATTATATATTAGTAGTTATTCTCATAAGATGGTTGTGGTTCATTAGGAGAGGCCGGATGTCACTCAGGAAACGATACCAGCTGAAAAAGCAGAATCACACGGCCGGGAATTACTGGTATATCTAACCATTCAAAGGACAACCCTCATATTATATTATGACAAATTAATAATGATTTCATGACAGAAATTCCAAAAGAGGAGATGCTCTTAAAGTGTCCGTCAACCTGTGCAGGCTGCGGCTCACTGCTGGCACTCCGATATATATTAAAAGCCGCAGGACGGGACACGGTTCTGGTAATCCCTGCCTGCTGCAACAGTGTCATACAGGGGGTGTATCCGTACATGCTGCATACAATCCCTGTCTACAACATTGCCTTTGCAGCAGCCGCGGCATGCGCATCCGGAATGTCCGAAGCGTTCCGTGCAAAAGGTAAAAAGACCAACGTCATCGTCTATGCCGGTGACGGAGGAACAGCAGATATCGGTATCCAGGCCCTCTCCGGTGCACTTGAACGTGAAGAAGACTTCTTATATATTTGTTACGACAACGAAGCATACGGAAACACCGGAATGCAGAGGTCCGGCGCAACCCCGCTCGGCGCCATAACAACCACAACACCGAACGGAAAACGTATCGTCAAAAAAGACCTTGACCGGATGATTGAGGCGCACAACCTGCCCTACCAGGCAACAGCATGTGCCTCATACCCCGCAGACCTCTACAACAAAGTGAAAAAAGCACTCTCTATTCCGGGACCCAAGTTCATCCACATCTTAGCCCCGTGCCCGCCGGGCTGGAAGACCCCCTCGGAAAAGACCGTCGAAGTAGGAAAACTCGCCGTTAAATCCGGCATCTGGGTCCTCTGGGAAAAAGAGTACGACAAACTCACCATCAGCGCTCCGTCGCGTGCCGCCATGAAAAAACCAGTCCCGGTAACCGACTACCTCTCGATGCAGGGAAGATATAAGAAGGTGGATGCAGCACTCTCCGCACAGATTCAGGCAAACGTCGACAAAAACCTGAGAAAAATGGAAGCAGAAGTAAAAATCTCGGAAGGTGCCTTATGAAAAACAACCTGGTAATGGGAACTGGAAACAAAGCGGTTGCAGCAGCCGTAAAAATGGCAAAACCAACCGTCGTCGCCGCATACCCCATCACGCCGCAGACGGAGATTATCGAATCAATCGCAGAATATGTCGAAGCAGGAGAAATGGATGCACGCTACATCCCGGTCGAGTCCGAACACTCCGCAATGACCGCCTGCATCGGGGCTGCGGCAACCGGAGTACGTGTTTTTACCGCAACCAGCTCACACGGGTTATTATATATGCACGAAATGCTCCACTGGGCGGCAGGGGCACGTCTCCCGATTGTTATGGGCCAGGTAAACAGAACCATCGCTCCGGGATGGAACACGTGGGCAGAACACTCGGATGCATTATCTCAGCGGGATACCGGGTGGCTGCAGGTATATGTCTCAACCGTTCAGGAAGCATACGATGCAGCATTAATGGCATTCAGAATCGCCGAAGACAACAGAGTCCTCCTGCCTGTCATGATAAACATGGACGGATTCCTGTTATC
>JAUNXT010000013.1:16003-29671 GCA_030539655.1 Methanocorpusculum sp. | reverse complement strand
GGGTATGTCAGTGATGAGGATTTGTTTGAATGATGAACAAAGGAGATACGGTCTGTGACCGTCACTCCTTCTTTTTTAGGATTGATTTTTGAACCGCCAGGCTTTCCGGCGTACTTATTTCCCCGTACCTGCTCCTCAAACCGAAAACTCCGGCAGTGTAAGTCCTCCGTTTTGAACCAGCATGATAATTGCTATTGCCAGAGCCACCATAAATATAAGCAGCACAACAAGCATCAGAATCAGCTTTTTATTCGCTTTCTTTCCGCCGTGTTCCTTCCTTGGCCGTGTTGCATGCCCCGACTCTCTTCTTACCGGGGAATCCGCTGCATGATGGGCAGTTTCCTTCTGCTTTTTCCCGCACTTATGTTTTTCACGGCATTCCGGGCACAAAACCGCACCGCACTTTTTGCATCTGCGAAGCTGGCTTTTTTTCCAGATTTTTCCACAGTCATCACAGCGCAGTTCATCCTCTGCCGGAACAGGAACTGTATCTATAACCGGGGCATAATATGAAGACTTTGGCGGGACAGCAAGGGTGTCTGCCGTCGCGCGGCTTTGCTGCGTGATGCTGTACTCTTCCGGATGGAAGCCCGGACTCTGCTGCGGTGGTTGGGAAAAGGCCGCTGCTGCAGGAGCTGCATGTTCCGGGGTGTACGGCGGCATCGGCGGGACATACTGCGGTTGTGGAGGAACATACTGCGGTTCCGGCGGGGCGTACTGCGGCTGCGGCGGATACACTGCCTGCGGAGCGGGTGCCGGGGCGGAATATCTGTCATCTCCGTATACCTTTGCGTCATCGTATCTTTTCAGGTCGGCACTTCTGATGCTGACATCAGCTGGGTCATTAAAGGATATGGATCGTCCCTCGCTGTCATACTGGTGAGACGATCCGAAACTCGGCTTCTCCCTCAGGGATGCACCACCGATGCTGCTTCCGTCCGCATCAATGAAGGTCAGTTCAATATGATGGTACGGAGTATGCGCTTCGTCTGTCTGTGCCGGAGCCCCGTATGACCCTGCAGAACTCCGTTTATCGAGACTGCGGATTATCACCGGTGGTACTTCGCGGCCTGCCGCTGTCTCTCTGCAGTCATGGGTCAGACGGCATTCGGGACAGAATGATTTGCCGCATGCTCTGCACTGCTTCAGCATCTGTTCTTCAAAATATCTGCTGCAACCGTCGCACTTGATGAGTTTCGGACCTTCTTCAAATAATTCTCTGTTGTCCATGGTATCCTCGGAATCGTTAGGAATAACAGCCGAACCGGGCGTTTATACTCATTTATTTTGTTTGAACATATTAATATCTATCCAGATGAGTTTTTGCACCGCCTGCTGCTCTGCAAACCCCGGTTGATTTTCGACACATTTATATCATAACAGGTCAAACATATTAGAGCAGCAAGTCTTCCCGACTTAACTCAGCAGGTAGAGTGCACGGCTGTAGTAAGAATTTCGTTCCTGCGGGAACAAAGTGCAGCTACCGTGATGTCCCCGGTTCGATTCCGGGAGTCGGGACCACCAGCATGCCCAAGTAGTGTAGTGGCCTATCATGCAGCCCTGTCACGGCTGCGACTCGGATTCGAATTCCGACTTGGGCGTAGTTTTTTTGTTTTACTGATTTTTACTGATTGTAAGGAGTTATTATGTCAGATACAAACGGATTTGCAGTTATCGGGTGCCCGAGATGCCGCAGAGTCATGGCGGCAGATCTTTCGTATGAGACAAAGACCTGTCAGTGCGGACAGAAAATCAGTCTCCGAAAGATAAAATATCTCGCTGTTTTTGAAACCGGTGCGGAAGCCGCCGCCGCCGTACAAAAACTTCAGGGACATGGAAATACCGGCTTTACCTCTGCAGCGTCCTTTGCAAAAGGCATAGATTTGAAGAAATAAGGAAAACAGACATAAAATAACAGAGAAACAAAAAATAAAAAAAAACTGTCCGGACTCAGGAGACAGTGTTAACTGAGAGGAATTGCTTCCAGCGCTGATGCGATTTCCCAGATTTTTGTGCGGATGTGCATCGGCATATTGGAGTCTGATGCGACCTCATCAATCTTTGAAAGCGCCAGTGATGCGCGCAGGCTTATCTGCTTCTTCTCATCAGACAGAATTTTCATCGTTTCATCTGTTGTTTTTCTGATATTTCTCGGGACCATCGGGTCTTCATTAACCATCTGGAGCATCGCAATACACCGCTCAATCATTTCTTTGGGTTCTGCCATATTCGACACCTCTTATAAAACTCTACATGTATTAAACTTTCAGTAAAATAAAGATACGCATACGACCCCCTCCTGAAATCCCTCCGTCCCGATGCTTCTCTCCAAAATAAATACTGAGACAACCAATATTATTAGAGAAAACAGCAGAGAAAACAAGTGGTGACAATATCGATGACGAAAACTCCCGATGAAATAATGGCTGTGCATCTCTTAAACGGAGGGAAGATGCTCAGTGAGATGTGCCCGGAATGCGGCGCCCCCCTCTTTGAAAAGGAAGGCAGAAAAATCTGTGTTGTCTGCGCGGAACGGCAGACTGAAGAAAACGAAGCAGGAAAAACGGCAGCTCCCGCAGCGGCAGGGAATGCACCGGTAATCAGGGCGGAAGCGGTGCACAAAGAGGACAGCAGCCGCATTGCTGTAATCACTCCTTCGTATGCGAAAGGGGAACAGTCCGGTTTTGCGTCGCCTGATTTGGATGACCTCATTGCATCGCTTACTGCGCGGGCAAAGGCGGAAACAGACCCGGGACGCTGTCTCACTCTTATTGAGTGCATCAGGACTGCTGCTGAGGCAAAAACCATTCTGGCGAGACTGTCATGAAAGTCATCGGTGTTGTCGGATATCCCGCAAGCGGCAAGGGGGAGTTTTCGTCGGCTGCAGCAGAGGCAGGGATTCCGGTTGTCGGGATGGGGGACATTGTCCGGAAAAAAACCACGGAGAGGGGCCTCTCTCTCACAGATGAGAATGTCGGGGAGACTGCACGCCTTCTTCGTAAGGAGTTCGGGATGGACGCGGTAGCCGTTTTGACCGCGGAAGAGGTAAAGCGTCTTTCATCTCCTGCTGCTGTCATCGATGGAATCCGCGGGGATGCCGAGATTGCTTATTTCAGATCCGTCTTCCCTGACTTTACCGTTGTCTTTGTTGAAGCCTCATTTGAAATCAGACTGTCCCGTATGAAGCTTCGGAACCGCTCAGACGATGCGGCAACGGCAGCGGAACTTTCAGCACGCGATGCACGGGAAGACTCATTCGGGCTGAGGTGTGCAGCAGATGCCGCAGATATCCGGATAAGAAACGAAGCGGACTGTGTATCGTACCGTGCAGAGGTCAGAAAAATTCTCGGAGTTATTGAATGAAGTTTTATTTTGCCTCCTCCTCAAAAATCTGGGAAGATCCGGCATGGGTGTCCGGAATCGCCGATGCCGGGTATGACGGCTGGGAGATTTCAGCGGACGGAAACTATCGTCTGGATACCCCGGACACTTTCGCCGCGGTTAAAAAAGCCATGGCTGATACCGGCCTTCCGGTAACAGTCCATGCTCCGTTCAGCGATTTAAATCCGGCATCAGTGAATGCTCCTATCTGGGAGGAAACGGTACATCAGCTTGAACTTACCATCGAAAAGGCCGCGGAACTCACAGATACTGTAGTGGTTCATCCGGGCTACCTAAGTCCGGTAAGCAGATATGACCCCGCTCCGGCGTGGCAGCAGCATAAGAGGGCCTGTGTGCGTCTCGGAGAGGCTGCAGAACGTGCAGGTGTTGCCGCCTGTCTTGAAAACATGCCGAACCTTGATGATTTCTTCTGCCGGGATGCGGATGAGCTTGACGGATTCATTGAAGGCACCGGAATGTCTGCGGTCTTTGATGCGGGACATGCAAACACCACCGGAAATCTTGACCGGTTCTGCAAAATAATTCTTCCAAAGGCAGCTCATCTGCATATCCATGACAACCATGGAGGCCGCGACGAGCACCTGCCTCTTGGCTGCGGGACAATCCCCTGGGATAAAATCATGCCAAAGATAGTACGCGAGTACCGCGGAAAGATAATTGTGGTTGAAGGACGGAATCCCGAAGAGGGACGACGGAGTCTTGAGTTTCTGAGGCGGTGGTTCTAATGGCGGGAGAAACGCTGTTTGTTCATTTCCTGGGAACCGCAGGCGCCCTTCCGACTCCATTAAGAAATCCTTCGTGCATTCTTGTAAGGCGCGGCTCAGATACGCTCCTTTTCGACTGCGGTGAGGGTGCACAGCAGCAGATGATGAGACTAAAGACCGGTTTTGTCGTAAATGCCGCGTTCATCACCCACTGGCACGCAGACCATTATCTGGGGCTTTTCGGGCTGATTGAGACGATGTCGTTTAACGGACGGACCGAGCCGATGACAATCTACGGGCCTTCCGGTATCGATAAGTATGTGGATGTCATCCGCACTCTGACACCGAAGATTCCCTTTGTTCTTGAAGCTGTCGAGGTATCTCCCGGGGATGTTATCCGTTTTGACGGCTACTCGGTCTGTGTGTTTAAGACGTATCACGGAATGGATTCCGTCGGATATGTTCTGGAGGAGGATATGCGCCCCGGGCGCTTTAACCGCGAAGGGGCAATTGCCCTCGGGGTAAAGCCGGGGCCGCTTTTCGGGAAACTGCAGCGCGGGATTCCGGTTGAGATTGAACAGGGCGGTGAAAAGGTTACGATTCTTCCGGGGCAGGTGATGGGAGGCAGACGTCCCGGGCGAAAGATTGTCTACACGGGAGATACGAGGCCCCTGAGGGAACCTGATGAGGTGCTGAGCGGGGCTGACCTTTTAATTCACGAGGCGACGTTTGATGAGGAGATGGGGGAAGCCCACGCAAAGGAAGTCTGGCATTCCACCGCAAAGGAGGCGGGAAGGGTTGCCGCCCTTCTTTCCCCGAAGCAGCTTGCGCTGGTGCATATCAGTTCCCGGTATACAACATCCTCCGGTCATGTCCGCGAGGCAAAAGAGGTGTTTGAAGGAGAGGTCTTTGCACCAAACGATCTGACCACAGTAGAGATTCCGTTCAGCGACGAGTGATATGTTCGTGCAATATCGAACCTTTCTTTATGTATCCGTGTATCCGGATGCAAATATTAATATTTAGCTGACACATAATATATAACAATTATTGTATGCCCGAACCAGAAAGTAAAGACGAGCTTGAACTGTATTTGCGCGACGGAAATATCACCACGATTCGGAGTCCGGTGCGTCTGAAGATTATCAGACTTCTGCAAAAGAACGGTTCAGCAACATTTCCGGAGATTCAGGAAGAGACTGGTCTTTCCAAGTCAACGGTGTCCGTCTATCTTAATTCTCTGGTGGACGGGGGAATTATCAGCAGGGTGTCGGGTGAATATGACCGCAGGCATAAATCGTATGTACTTTCCGCAAAGTACATCGGAACACTGGCTCCCTCAACCTACTCTGCTGCCGCCTGGTTCCGTGAACTTATCCGGAACACCTATACCAATTATGATAAAATCAGCTATAAGGCGATGCTTCCGCATATTTTCCGGATTGCTCTTGCCGAGTCGGGTATCTCCATTGACCCGGTGCTTCGCCGCGGAGGGATTATTCTCGGGGAGTCGATTGTGCCGTTTATTGTGGCTGAGACAGTTGAGGATACGGTGGCAAACATCTCCGAGTTCTGGAAGCGGTATGAGTTCGGGGACCTGTCGCTGAAAAGCCGCGAGCCGTTTGTGCTTGAGGTGAAAAACTGTTATGAGTGTATGACGCTTCCGAAAGGGATTGCCGGAGGCTGCGTTATCTCTACGGGTATCTTTGAGGCGGTGTTTTCCGCTCTGTTTCAAAAACCGGCAGCGGTTCGTGAGGTGTCCTGTCTCTCTCTTGGTGACCCGTCCTGCTGTTTTGAGATATCCTGCAATGGGGATGTAAAGGCATAACGATAGAGATGCGGGTCTTTCTTTGAGTGGTTCAATATAACCCGCAGTAACCCATATAGCGATAACCTGACTCCCTCTCAGATAAAAAAGAAAAAAATCGCGGAAAATAATCCGCTTACATCTGCGGCTGCTGCTGAGCCTGGACTGCAGAATAAATCTCCTGCATCCGGGCATCAACCGCCTGCATTTGTTCCTGCAGTTTGGAAATCGATTCCGTCAGACGCTTCTGTGAAGCTTCCATCTCTGTAATCCGGTCGTTCAGATACGAGACCGCCTCATCAGCCTGCTTTTCAACAGTGATGCCGGCACCGACAGTGACAAGCATTGTCTGCGTATCAGGCACCGCGGCACGGACCGACACTCCTCCTCCAAGCGGAAGAAGGACTGTTGTCCCTGCTGCGGCGTCCTTTAAAGCATTCAGTGTCTCAATCGAAGAACGTGCCTCCGACATCGCAGCTCCGATAAACTTCAACTGCTCTGAAAGCATCGTGAACTGGTTCGAGTACTCCGCGGCATATGCCTGAAGCGACTGAACCTCCTGTTCCAGCGTCATCTGCGGAACCGCTGCATTTGTTTTAGCTGCCATCGGCACCCTTTACGGACTCAATGGCGATATACTTGCGTTCAAGTCTGTGCTTGCTGCCGAAAATTGCAAGAGTGTACTCTCCTGCAAGTTTCTCGGAGGGAGCATCGACTATTTTTGTAAAGGGTCTCATCTCTCCGTCGTTTAAGAATTTACCCTTAACCTCAAATTTTGGCATATTATTCTACCTCACATAAATCCAAATACATCTTCAATTCTGCCAAGCTCAAATCCGGAGGTGGTGTTTCCGGCAAGGTATCCTTTATTGTTAAGGATAAGTCCTGCACCAATCATATTGGAACCCATGTTCACCGAACCCGTACCCACCGGGAAATCCGCAACAGGAATCTGCGATTCCAGGGCAGAAATCTCCTCAGGTGCTGCACGTGCCGGCAGAAGGATTCCGGAGTTTGTTATAGCACAGGCCATCCCGACGGTTCCCACACCGGCAAAAGACATGGGAATTGTCGGAACCTTCAGAAATTCACCGACCATACGGCGCATCTCGGAAGACATATCCGGGTGCACCACGGCAAACGAGTCATTGGCGAGAATCACATTCCCTGCTGCATTCATCTCTTCTCCGAGCAGAAGGACGTCTCCGTACTCCTGCAGGATGTCAAGCTCTGAATCCTGAATGAGACCTGATGCGACAAATCCGTTCGAGTTTCCGGTCAGGAGAAGACCAATTACCGAAGACCCCTGAATGAATGTCTCAACAACATCCACATCGAGAGTCTCGGCTATCTTTGTCTTAAACTCCTCCGGAGAGTCGATTGGAACGAATGCAACATCATCAAAGGCGCGTGCAAACACGCCGATGTTCGGGTCACCATTCAGCGACAGGGTAGGATCCATTTATTTAATCCTCTGCAAGTTCCGCCTGAACCTGTCCGTCGTCGAACTTCATGGCACGGACACGGATTCTCCGCGGCGGCTTCTGAGATCCGCGTGCCCAGACTGCTTCATTGATAGATTTGTCGAGCTTGACATTCTCACTCTTTAAGTGGTGGGAAAGATATCCGCGGATATCAGTAATTGCTGCGTTTGCACGCTTGTAGCACGGCACACGCTTTACATCGCGAAGCGGAATAACGTAGATCTGTTCTTTTTGTACTTCTACCATATTCTTACACCTTCAGCGTACTGCGTCTCCAGCTGCGTCTCTTCGGGTGGGACACGACCTGACGCTTGGTTTTAATCATAACCCATGCGGGAACTCTGCGGTTCTGCTGGGTTGCCTTAGATAACCGGATTTTACGGCTTTTCGTAAGTCTGCTCATGGTTAATTCACCAGTTTTTTCTTCAGAACCAGGGACTGTTCATGATTTACGGGAAACAGCGGCGTATAGTCGATGCCCCGTTTTTTCAGGTTATCCCTGATTTCACTTTCAAAGTCTCCGTTTTCGATGGTTCCGGTCTCGCCGTAGGCGATTTCGAAGAACCGCTCCGCAAGACGGAGAATTTCTTTTTTTCCGATGCCGAGAAGCGGGCGGATATAACTTACGCCATACTTCATCTCAAGGCTTTGCACTTCGGCAGGTGTTCTCATCGGAACCCTGTCATCACGCCTTGTTCCGTCACCGATTACCTCGTACTCCGCTGCCGCGAGGGCAAGGGAGTGTTTGTGGACTTCATTGATGGCGTTTCCGGGATGTCCGTCACGGACAATCCGGTCAGCGGTTTCATCAAGAAACCCGGGTGCAAAGGGAATCTTTCTTAAGGGAAAGCCCAGTTCCTTTGCGGCATTTTCGATTGCGGGAACACTGCGGGATTCATCGAAGACAAATGTCAGAAGCTCGACCTCGTAGTCGCGGGATAAAAGGACTGCAGCCAGACTGCTGTCTTTTCCTCCGCTGTAGAGGACTCCTGCTTTTACCTTTGTGTTCATTACACCCTGCGGATGTTGAATTCCTTTTTCTGAGGAACAATCTGTGCCAGAAGGCCTTTCAACTGTTCATCGGTTATTTTCTGACGAAGGCGGCCTGACTGGGCGAGAGCTACAATCTGCTGTTCGATTGATGCGGCAAACTCGGGTTTTGTGATACGGATTGTGTTGAGCCGTTCACGTGCTTCCGGTTCCATGACCTGCATGAGAACCGACTGAATCTGCTGCTGCATCTGCTGTCTCGCACGCATCTGTTCCTGTTCGGCCATTTGCTGCTGCTGCATCTGCATCATACGCTGTCTTCTCAGTTCTGCGAGTTCTTCTTCATCTCCCATTCGTTTCACCTGTGTGTGTCAGTTTAGTATTTTGCGAGTCCGGGCGCTGCCTTTACTGCCTCGTCTTTGAGGGAGTAGGCGATTCCGTCGAGGAATTTGCGTCCTTTTGCAGTGACTGCTCTTCCAGCCGGGACTTTTTCAATGAGCCCTGCTGCTTCGAGCTGCTGCATGACTTTTCTTGCGATGCTTCCGCTTCCTTTTCTGAAGTGGGACGGCTTGCTGCCGTTGTCCTGCATACCGCCGTAGACGGTGCGCATGCGCTCAACACCTAAGGGCCCGTCTACGTAGATTCTGCGAAGGACCGCTGCGGCGCGAACGTACCACCAGTCCGGATTCTCCGGCGGCAGTTGTTTGTGTACTCCCGTTTTTGCATACTCTGCCCAAGCTGGTGCTTCGATTTCAGAAACTGCTTTCAGTTCTTCAGCAACCTTGTTGATCAGAGTGCCTGCCGGGATGTCAAATACTGTAGTCATAGTTGACAAACCTCACTGTAAGCCGCGTGCCTTTCGGCACGATTTGTTATGGATATTCCATAACGATGACATTAACAGTACTTTACATGTATGTTGTTTTAAGATATATATGTTACTCATGTTTTGGGAGTGGTTTTAACAAATCTTTTGCCGGATTGAGAGAATACAGTACCACCCCCGGACATTAAACCACACCTTTATCCGCTATCACGCCCAAATAATAAGTAGGATGACTCGATTTAAAATTGGTCAGACCGTGCGTTATGCCCGCACAGGAACGGTGGGCAAAATCGTTTCCATCTCCCGAAACGGAGATGCAGACTATGCAGAACTGGACACAACCGGGCTGCTCTACCGTACCGACCAGCTGACAGAAATCGCAGAAACAGCTCACAAAGCAAAAACAGAGCGGAACGTCAGAAAGGAGACTGCTGAAGAAGAGGCAAAAGAACGGGCAATCCGCGAATCCGCGTGGCTGTCTGTTGATAACAGCTGTGAAGGCGGAGGATAATCTTCTAATTACTGCAGCCGTTCATACCCTGACCGGGGGATGGCCGGAAGAAGAGATTCCGTCTGAATAAACCGCAGAATAACATCCTAAACCCCCTAAAACCCTAAACCGCAGAACAACATCCGCACCACAGGAGTGAACAACTTGAGTGACCCAACTATACCAAACGTAAATATCGGTGTTGTCGGCCATGTCGACCATGGAAAAACAACCCTCGTAAGCCAGCTGACCGGCTCATGGACCGACCGCCACAGTGAAGAACTAAAACGCGGCATATCCATCAGATTAGGATATGCGGATGCAGTCTTTTACTACTGCAAAAAATGTAAAAAATGGCAGCTGGAGGCAGTATGCCCGGACTGCGGTGCAAAACTCGAAGCAGTACGTGCCGTATCCTTTGTTGATGCTCCAGGGCATGAAACCTTAATGGCCACGATGCTTTCCGGCTCCGCTATCATGGATGGGGCGATGCTCATTATCGCCGCAAACGAGCCGTGCCCGCAGCCGCAGACCAAAGAACACCTGATGGCACTGGAACTTACCGGCATCAAAAATATTGTAATCGTCCAGAACAAAATCGATGTCGTACCGCAGAAACAGGCCCTGGAAAACTATAAGCAGATAAAAGCATTCGTCAAAGGAACCGTCGCCGAAAATGCACCGATTATTCCTGTCTCTGCCCAGAAAAAGATTAACTTCAGTATGCTTCTCGAGGCACTCAATGAAACCATCCCGAACAATGAACGAGACACATCAGCAAGCCCGGTCATGCTGATTGCCCGCTCGTTTGACGTAAATAAACCAGGAGCATCCTGGAAAGACATTAAAGGAGGTGTCATCGGAGGATCGTTAATCTGCGGAGAGTTCCATGAAGGAGACGACATTGAAATCCGCCCCGGAAGACAGTACATCGCCGAAAACAAAACCAGATGGGAGCCGATTCTCACAAAAATCACCACCATGAACAAGGCCTCCCGCAAAGTTGCCGTGGCAAGCCCGGGGGGACTTACTGCGGTCGGAACGAAACTGGACCCCGCGATTACCAAAAGCGATACCCTTGTGGGGCAGGTCGCAGGTGTTCAGGGCAGACTCCCGCCAGTCAGGGATAAACTGAAGTTCGAGGTAACTCTTATGGAAAGGGTTGTGGGTTCCGCCTCCGAACAGCAGATTGATCCGCTCCGCTTAAAAGAGCCGCTGATGCTTTCAGTCGGCACTGCGGTAACTGTTGGTGTTGTCACCGCCTCGAAGAAGAACATCGCAGAGGTAATCCTCAAGCGCCCGGTCTGTGCGGATGTCGGTGCAAGGATTGCTATCAGCCGGCAGGTTGGCGGACGCTGGCGTCTCATCGGGATGGGAGTGCTCTGCGAGTAAACGTCATCCTGGATACAAACGCACTGATGATGCCCTTTGAGTTCGGCATCGACCTCTTCGGCGAACTCACTGGTGTTCTCGGCGCGTTTAATGCGCTCGTCCCGGCAGAGGTCATAACCGAGTTGCGCGGTCTTAGTATCGGGAACGGGAAAAACCAGGCTGCCGCACGCTTCGGATTGGCCGTTTCGGCCCGTTGCACGCTTATTCCCGAACTTGATGCAGACCTTTCGGTCGACGACAAGGTGGCGATGCGGGCAGAAGAGTTTAATGCTGTAGTAGTTACAAATGATAAAGCATTGCGGAAAAAACTCTTAGATAAGAGTATACCTGTTGTCGTTCTTCGTTCACGAAGCAGGTTGGAGCTGATTGGAAGACAGATCTGATATCATGTATTACAAACTGAAACTAAATGACAAAGTACGTGTCCCTCCGGAAAAGATGGGAGAGGATTTAAACACCGTTATCCTTGATGAACTGCAGGAGCAGTTCGAAGGAAGCATCGATAAGGAGATGGGAATTTTCATCGCTGTAACCGGCGTTAACCGCATCGGGGAAGGTGAAATCGTATACAGCGACGGCGGTGTCTACTATGACGTTGACTTCGACGCGGTAGTTCTCCGCCTGGCCCTTCAGGAGATTGTGGAAGGTATTGTGGTCGAAACAACCAGCTTCGGCGCGTTCGTATCACTTGGACCCATCGATGCGATGCTGCATATGAGTCAGATTTCCGATGAGTACATCGACTATGATGAAAAGAATTCCCGTCTCGTCTGCAAGGAATCAGGACGCCATGTCGGTGTCGGTGACACTGTGCGCGCACGTGTTGTAGCCTTATCGCTCAACGAACGCGACCCGCGTGAGTCAAAGATTGGTCTTACGATGCGCCAGCCCGGACTTGGCACACTTTCCTGGCTTGAAGAGGACCGCGCAAAGGAAGAAGAGGCAGCAAAGAAGAAAGGAAGGAAGTAAATGGCTGCAAAACGCGCATCTCAGAAAAAACTCCTTCAGGCCTGCAGAAACTGCCACAAAGTCCTCGACGCCGACAAGACGGTCTGTACTGACTGCCAGGGAAATGCACTGACCACCGAATGGTTCGGCTATCTGGTAATCATTGATTCCCGCCATTCCGACGTTGCCAAAAAGATGAATATTGAGTACAACGGACGCTACGCGCTTAAGGTCCGCTGAATGCTTATCCTCCCCGAAGACTGCCGCGGCCTTTTAAAAGAACCGTTCGGCAGGCTTTTTTCTGATTTTTCCCTGCTTGCAGCGGAGCTTTCCGGAAAAAAACTTTGCACCGCAGGAGATGTGGTAACGGCCCGCGCGGTATCCTGCGGCATCCTGCCGGATATCGCGGTAATAGACGGTGTTACCCGCCGGGATGAGGCAGTGACACCGGTGTTTTCCACAGGGGTGCTGCTCTCTGCAAAAAATCCTGCAGGCACCATCACGGATGAACTTATTGCCGCTTTGAAGGAAGCATATGAAAAGCAGCCCGCGCTGATAACTGTGGACGGTGAAGAGGACCTTGCAGTCCTTCCCCTGATTGAGATTCTCCCGTACGGGTGGGCTATCGTCTACGGACAGCCCGGAGAAGGGGCCGTACTCTGTGTTGTGGATGCGGAACTTAAGAAGCTTGCAGGGGAGATACTCTCGAAATTCAGACGAATCTAACGAGGGTATTAAATAGTGAGGACGCTAATAGTTAAGGGATATCGATGGAGATTAAAATCACCTCTAATACCAGAAATGAGCTCCTGAGCCGCAGTGAGCTTGCATTCACCGTCTCCTACGACGGTGCAACCCCATCCCGTATGGACATCGCGGCAAAAATCGCAGCACTTCAGAACGCAGCTGTTGAAAATGTTATCCTTTCTCCGCTTGCAGGACGCTTCGGACAGAGAGCAGTTAACGGTGTCGCCAGAATTTATGACTCGGCAGATGCCCTGAAAGCAACCGAAAACGCATATATAATTGCGCGCGGACAGCCGAAGGCAGAAGCCGCACAGGAGTAAAACCATGGCAGCAAAGAAGCCGGCAAAGAAGGAAGCACCGAAACGCAGTGCACTTTACAACGTTGACAAGGAAGGAAAGGCAACCCCTACCCACAGAACCTGCCCGAAGTGCGGAGCAGGTGTCTTCCTCGCAGAACACAAGGACAGATTCGCATGCGGTAAATGCGGATACACCGAGTTCAAAAATTAATAACATACAGCAGATATGCCCGAAAAAAGGGTTCTCGGCATTGAAGGGACTGCATGGAACTTCAGTGCCGCTGTTTTTGACGAAGACCTAGTCTGTCTTCATTCCGCACCGTACTCACCGCCGTCAGGGGGTATTCATCCGCGCGAAGCAGCACAGCATCACGCAGCAGTTGCAGCTGATGTGGTGGGAAAGACACTCGCAGAAGCGGGCGGAAAAATAGATGCAGTCGCATTTTCAATAGGCCCCGGGCTTGGTCCTTCGCTTCGGACAGCGGCAACTGCCGCACGCACGCTTGCATTAAAGCTGAATGTGCCGCTCATCGGGGTAAACCATTGCGTGGCGCACGTGGAAATCGGACGCTGGTACAC
>JAUNXT010000013.1:13838-15903 GCA_030539655.1 Methanocorpusculum sp. | reverse complement strand
CTGATGAGCGCCGCAAAGGAAGCATCGCAGCGCGGGTGCAGAATGGAGGATGTCTGCCACTCGTTCCAGGAAACAGCATTCGCGATGTGTGTCGAGGTGACCGAACGCGCGCTGGCGCACACCGGAAAGGATGAAGTGGTGCTTGTCGGAGGCGTCGGGGCAAACGAGCGCCTGCAGGAAATGCTTGCATGCATGTGCAAAGAGCGCGGCGCAAAGTTCATGGCCCCCCCGCGGATGTTCATGGGAGACAACGGGGCAATGATCGCCTATACAGGAAAGGTCATGCTGGAATCAGGTGCTGTTATCCGGGTTGCCGACTCAACAGTAAATCCCTATTACCGCTCGGACCAGGTGGATGCAGTCTGGCGCGCGGATGCAGGAGAGCTCTTTGCTCCCGGGCAGTCGGAGACCGCGGAGCGCGGGGCAGAGGCTGCAGTTGATTTAACCGGAAAAGATGCGGTAAAAACACGGCTTTCCAAAGGATACCGTGCACCTGCCCTTGACTCGATGCTTATTACCGAACGGACACGGGCTGAAGCGCGCTGTATCGCAGCCGCACGAAGAGCAGGTGTCCCTGTCCCGGTCATTCGCGATGTTTCAAAGACCTCTCTTACGATGGAAAAAATCGAAGGAGATGTGCTTAAGTATGTCATAACACCTGAGTATGCGAAAGCGGCAGGGGTGACTGTCGGAAGGCTGCACAAAGCAGGGCTTATCCACGGAGATCTAACCACCTCGAATATGATATGGCGCACTCCGCACGTATACCTCATCGACTTCGGTCTCGCACAGATGACCACGGAAATTGAGCCGCGTGGTGTGGATATCCATGTGCTGTTCCAGACGATTGAAAGCACCACGGAACACCCGGATGCGCTGCGCGCGGCATTTATCAAAGGATACTCCGCAGCATTTTCCAGTGCGGCAGAGGTTCTTGAGCGGGAACATGAGATTGAACTCAGGGGTCGGTATTTATGATCACGATTGTAACCGGAAATGCTGGTAAGGCAGCAGAGGTTGCCGCATTTTTTGCAGGCATCGAGGAAGTTTCTGCAGTAAAGCTTGACCTTCCCGAACTGCAGTCCTCTTCTCTTGAAGAGATTGCGCGGCAAAAGGCACAGCAGGCATACAATATCCTGCAGCGTCCGCTGATTGTGGATGATACCGGGCTCTTTGTCGAAGCACTAAACGGATTTCCCGGGCCCTATGCCGCGTATGTGCAGGATACAATAGGAAATGCAGGCCTTCTCGCGCTTCTTTCCGGAAAGGAGGAGAGGCGCGCGTACTTTGAAACGGTGATTGCCTTCGCGGATGCATCAGAAATCCGCACATTTTCCGGCAGGGTGTATGGGAGTATCACCGAATCACCCCGCGGAACCGGCGGATTCGGGTACGATCCGGTATTCTCCGCCGGAGAAAAAACGCTTGCAGAGATGACAACCGAAGAGAAAAACCATGTTTCCCACCGTGCAAATGCGCTCCATTCCTTTAAGGAATGGTATAGTAACCAGCGGAATGGTTAATATCTTGGACAGCAAATATAATTAACACAAAAAATATCAGGTATTATTTATGAGATTTCCAGAAGCAGAAGCAAGAACCCTTAATGTAAAGGTTTGCATGAAATGCAATGCACGTAACGCTATTCGCGCAACAACATGCCGCAAGTGCGGATCAACCGATCTCCGCCCGAAGAACAAGGAAAGAAAGGCAGTCTGATTCTTTTCTTTTTTTCCCGGCATATTTGCCGGTTGTTTGTATGTAACCAGTCTTTTTGAAAAATCCTGTCAGACTGCGGTTTTTTTTGGCAACTATTCCCGAAAAGAATTTCCAATCTGTTTTCACCGAGGGGGATACAGAATAGAAATATCTATTACACAGCTACAGCAAATAAGAAAGTATGTTTGAAGACGAAGACTGTGCTGGAGAGGAGATAACTGCAGAAGAGCTGACAGATTTCGCGTTCGGTCTGTTTACCGTCTATGCCGCACAGCGCTTCGAGGCAGAAGGAAAGAGGCTGTATGGGGAGCTTGCATCTCCTGATACTGCCGCAGTGTTAAATGCC
>JAUNXT010000013.1:0-13738 GCA_030539655.1 Methanocorpusculum sp. | reverse complement strand
GTTACGTACTACTCGGTATAAGACTAATAACCACACCTTTTTTCAGTGTTGTAAAACCACACAAAGCAGTACGTTACCATCAGGAAAATCCTAAAAAAATAACTGGGATGATTCTGTTTTGCCCGGCTGTCCGGTTCAGACATGCCGCTTTGGAAGCGGTTTTGCAACGGGGACCCCCAATATCTCCTTTGCCCCGCCGAAAACGTCCCGCGCGGCATAGGAAAGCCCGAAGGAGGCCGCCCACTCATCAAAGACCGCAACCGGCTTGTTCAGAAGTGCGGATATTTCTTCGGCAAGTTCGGGTGCGAGGCTTCCTGCAAGTGCCACCGAGGCCTCCGGATTCAGCAGAAGAAGCGACGCGCACTCCATCGCAGCCCACATAGCAACTGCGGGCTTCTGATACTTTTCTTCCAGATGATGAGAGACACCCGCAGTGGTAAACGCCTCGTTTGCGGAGACCTCACCGTTGTCAATGCGTCTGATGGCCTCAACATCAAGCGCTCCATGCTGTGTTCCCGGGGCAAACACACAGGCATCGAATGCTCCGACAATCTTATCTTTGGCGACCAGAAGCGACACGGTATTTGAACTGATGTCTGACACCACAAAGCTGTCTTCGTTCAGCTTCTGCCGGACAAGGTAGGCAATTCCGATTTTTTCAGGACTGGTCTGGTGGGAATAAATCTTAAAGCGAGGGTCCGTATCCGAGCCGCGGTGGATTCCGGGAAACGCCACTGCAGGAATCTCCGATGCGGAAATAACATCAAAGACACGTGTACCTCCTCCTATGTGTTTTCCCGCGCCCTCGCGTGTAACAACCCCGCGGTTTTTCAGGGATTTTACGTCACGGATAGAATTGAAGTTATCACCCATCGAGTAGCAAAGGGCAATGCCTTCAATCTCTTCAAGCGGACAAATCCGCTCTAAATCCGACAGTTCAAATGAGGCTGCGGCCTCGCGCGTGATTTTAAAATGCTCACCGTTGTCTGCTGCAAAACGAAGGGAAGTTGTTCCGTGATCAATCCCGATAAACATACGTGTTAATGTATGTTGCTCACCTATATATTAGTTCAATGGATACAGGTACGTACTATGACACGCTGGAAGTCCCGGCAGCTTCCCCCATTGACACCGTAAAAAAATCATATATTGCCCTTGTAAAGAAGTATCACCCTGACAAAGCTGAAGGCGATGAAGCGAAACAGGATGAGTACAATGAGCGCCTTCTAAAGATTATGGAAGCCTGGGAATTCCTCTCAGATTCCGTAAAAAAGGCGGAATATGACGCAGAACTGCTCGAAGAGCGGAAGTCCGGGGTTGCCGTTGAGTCCGGCAGCGGGGTGCGCGGAAAAAAGATGTCCGGAATGGCGAGAAAAAGCGGGGATATCGAGACCGACTATCCGATTTCAATGGCGCTTGCGGCATACGGCAAGGGAAAGATTCCTATGCGCGTCGCAGGAGAACATGTCGCGGTCAAGGTCTACCCGGGGGTCCGCCGCTACCGCATTGAAGGAAAAGGAGTTCCTGCCGAGGGGGGAAAATCGCGCGGAGACCTCTATGTGAATCTGAAGGTTATCCCTGAAGAGCGGTGGGAGATTGATGAGCAAACCAACAATCTGATATGCCGTATGCAGATTCCTGCAAAGGTTGCCGAAAAAGGCGGACAGTATCCTCTGCAGCTGTTAATCAACCGGATAATTAAGGTAAGTATTCCTGCAGGGGTAAAGACCGGAGACAGGTTTATGCCGATAGAAGGAAAGGGGCTCGGGGTGATGTCGCCGAAGAAGAAAGGGAACATTGTTATTGTGGCGGAGGTTGTGGAGAAAAAAGGATTGTTCGGATTCTTTAAGAAATAATCTGTGAAACACAGTTTGTAAAAATAATGTAAATAGTATGTGAAACTGTGAAAAAACAGGAGAAGTTATGTCCCGTGATTCCACGAGGACATGTACTCCTTCTGCTCTTCTGTAAGGTCATCCACACCTGCTCCAACTGCTTCAAGCTTTAAGCGTGCAATGTATTCATCGATTTCTGCCGGAACATCATGTACCCCTGCCGTAAGTTCCTTTCCGTGTTTTGCCGCGTACTCAACAGAGAGCGCCTGTACCGCGAAACTTAAGTCCATGACCTCGACAGGATGCCCCATCCCTTTCGGGGTTGCAAGATTTACCAGACGGCCCTCGGCTAACAGATGCAGTTTTTTGCCGTTTACAACATAGGTGTCAATTCCGTCGCGGTGTTCTGTCGCAGAGGCATTTGCCGAAAGCCAGGCCGCGTCAATTTCATTGTTAAAGTGCCCTGCATTTGCAAGGAGCGCACCGTCTTTTATCAGCGGGAAATGCTCTTTTGTGATAATTGAACAGTTTCCGGTGGTCGTTATGAAAAGGTCTCCGATCTTTGCTGCATCCTTCATCTTCATGACATCAAAGCCGTCGAAGTGTGCCTGCAGAGCGCGGCGCGGGTCTACTTCTGTTACAATGACGCGCGCACCAAGGGACCGTGCTTTGGAGGCAACCCCGCGTCCGCAGTATCCGTATCCGGCAACAACAATGTGTTTTCCTGCAACAAGGCAGTTTGTGGTAAGCATAATGGATGACAGAGCACTTTCGCCCGTTCCGTGAACGTTGTCGAAGTAGTGCTTCATCGGAGTGTCGTTTACCGCGATGACCGGAAACTCCAGTTTTCCTTCCGCCTCCATTGCACGAAGACGGTGGATACCTGTTGTGGTCTCTTCGCACGCGCCGATAATCTGAGACAGGCAGTCACGGCGCTCTGTGTGGACTCTTCCGATTAAATCCATGCCGTCGTCGATGGTGAGAGTCGGTTTTGCATCAAGAACGCGGTCAATTGCCTCATAGTACTCTTCGGTTGAGCACCCGCGCTTTGCATAGCATGCAATACCTCCCTTCCGGAGAGCGTCTGCCACATCGTCCTGTGTTGATAAGGGGTTGCATCCGGTGATGTAAACATCCGCGCCCCCTGCCTTCAGTGTCCGCACGAGACAGGCGGTCTTTGCCTCGACATGAAGCGCCATACCAATCGTCTGTCCGGAAAGCGGTTTTTCCTCTTCAAAGCGTCTGCGTATTGCCTGCAGAACAGGCATATACTGATACGCCCACTGTATTTTCTGTTCACCGGAATGTTCCATACCTATCTATTGGCGCTCACGGGTTATAGAGTTACGTAAAAAGCTTTGAAACAGTATGCGGGTCCGGATGTTCAGAGAAGACGGATGTTTGATACGATGCTGTTCACCCGGGATAAAAAAAATGGTTGGTTAAAATGAGTTATTCTTCGTCTTTGATATTGACGTAGTCAATCTTGTTCAGTTTTGTCCGCGGCATCTCATGGAGAATTGAGACCTTCTTCGGGCAGCTCCAGCGGTTTAGATGCTCGCGTGCGTAGCTCTGGATAGCGTCAACTGCTTCCTCGTGGCTCATCGCAGGGTCATTTAAGGTGACATAGAGTTTGATTCTCTCATCAGTCTTCCATGGCATTCCAACCGCGCAGACCTCTTTAATGAGAGGGCATCCACCCATCGCAGTTTCAACCATGGTGGGGTAGACATTGAATCCGTTTACCTTAATCATGCGTTTAAAGCGTGATTTGAAGATGATGTAGTCATTCTCTGCGACGGTTACGATATCCCCTGTGTGGAGCCAGATTTTTCCATCCTCATGAAGTTTCAGGACATCGTCGGTTGCTTCTTTATTTCTGTAGTAACCTTTCATCAGGCCCGGGCATCTGAGACAGAGCTCACCCTCGGTATCTTTGGGAACGATATTGCAGGTGCCGGGTTCAACCAGACAGATTTCCGTGTGCGGAAGCGGGCGGCCCACACATCCTTCAGGCAGTTCATCATAGTCTGATTCGGTCAGGATACAGCACCCTCCCGACTCGGTAAGCCCATACCCCGGGAGGAACTTTGCATTCATGAATGCATTATATTTTGCGGCAAGCTCAGGAGATACGCGGTCTCCTCCCGATGCGATGTAGGATACGAATGAGACATCCTCATCTTTCAGGTAGTCATACATCCGCTCAAACATGGTAGGAACACATGGAAGGGTATCCACCCGTTCCCTGAGGATAATCTTTGCACAGTTTTTGGCACTGAATTCCGGCATCAGAATCTGGCGCATTCCGCCGCAGAGCGGCTGGTGGATAACCATACAGAAACCGAATGCATGGAATACCGGCAGGAAGGAGAGAAATGCCATTCCCACGTGCGGACGGTCGCTGAACTTTAAAACCATCATATCAGTGGTACTCACGTTGATTGATTCATTGGTAAGCATCACTCCTTTCGGTTCTCCAGTTGTTCCTCCGGTGTACATAATCGCTGCAACGTCTCCCGGTTGTACGGTATCTTCTGGGAGCTTTCCGCCGTTATCAAGGAATTTTCTGCCGGATTTAATGAGGTCGGTCCATTCTGCAGCGTTTGAGGCTTTTGCAGCATCGCGGAACTTTAAAAGTTTAAATCCGGCGCGCATCCCTGCTCCCTTGAGTCCTCCCGGGAAGTAGGTCGGGATTCTGCAGCGGATAACCTTTGCGCCGATTCCTTCACATATTCCTTCGTTTCCTTCGAAGGCAAGAATGAATCTGCTGTCGGTTAATTTTATGCAGTGTTCAAGCTCTGAGCGGGTGGATAAGGGGTGGACAAGGTTGCAGACAGCACCGATACGGTTTATTGAGTACACCGCCATTACGCACTGCGGGATATTCGGGAGGAAGATGGTAACAAAGTCTCCTTTTTTTACGCCAATCTGTACCATCCCCGCGGCAAACGCATCGATATCACGGATGAACTGACCGTAGGTTATGCGGTTTCCAAAGTACCAGATTGCTTCTGCTTTTTCCGATGCATGGCGTGCACCGTAGCTTACTATCGAATAGAGCGATCGGAGGTCTTCTTTTGTAAAATCATATCGTGTAATTGCCGGATTTCGGTATACCCTGTCTTTCATTTTACCATCTCGATATTGTATATTACAGTTACCTTATAATATCAGTCTAAAAATAATAAATACCCTGTGGTCGAAATGACATGGCTCATAAGTTCAGTTAAAAAACAGGATGATGATTTGTGTAATAAATAATTTCAAAACAGGACTATTTTAGATACCTTGTTCTTAAATGAAGAGATAAGCAGCCAATAACAAGCAACGTCCTCTTCATCTAATATTTTATCATCTCCCGCACCAAATATATAGGTATGCGTAAACTTTCATTTCCTCTTGTATCCCTCGGCTCCGATGCAGAACTTCTGCCGGACACTGCAGATATCGTAGAGTGGATAGCAAAGATAAAAGGAAATGAAGTAGATTTTATCAGCTATGAAACCGATACACTGCTTCAGGCGCAGCATCCTGCAGTATCGTACCCTGCAGCCGGAGGAGAATTTTATACGCCAAGGTTGTATGAAGTCTTCGGGATAAAGGATAATGTCCTTTCAAATGCACCGGAACTCAATATCTCCGCGGTTGCAGGAGATATCAGGCTGGTAAAGCGCACCGTAAAAAAGTCAGGATTCAGTCAGCTCAGATTCAGTCTTGTTTCCCCCCTCTCCCTTGAATATACGGACAGATACTATCATGATGAGGATGAAACGGACGAGGTACTCTGCAGCGCCTACTCTGCACTCTGCCGGGAGATGAGAGATCTTGACGTGTCAGGGGCTGTCATTTTATCAGATAATCCGAAAGAGATTGAACTGGAGCAGCTTCGCGGAAACAAATATCTCTGGAGTGTCTCGGAAGAAGCGCTTGAAGACGTTCTTGAGTTTACCCGCGATGTCGTACTTCCCGCATCTGCAGTGCCGCGTCTTGAAGAGCTTTCCGACTCATATACACTCAGAAATGTTTTCATAAAGGACGCGGACGCGGTATCACTTGGAAAGGCACTGGAAACAATTGACAAAGATCATCTGTTTACCGCAGGATACCGTGCAGCTGATGCGGAAAAGGATTACTGGAAAAGACTCTCAGAACTTCAGGTATCTGCTGAAAAGATATAAATGAGATTTCCGAAAAAGAGAAGAAGGGCTGTCTTTCCAGGGGTCCGCACGGGTATGCGGGATTTCTTACAGTGCAAATATTTCCGAAGAGACTGAGATCAGGCGAAGCCACATGTTAACCGATGCCCGCATGGCAGATACATCCTCTGCCTGAATTTTCAGGATGAGGTGGAGTCCTTCCTTTTCAAGCGCAACAAATGATTTTTCCCCAGGGTCGCTTCCTGCCTCGGGAAGGAGTACTTCGTATATTTTTTCCGCGTCGGGTGTTTCGAAAACAAACTCTGCGGAATGACTCATTTCAGTTACTGCAGTCATTTACACCATTACCTGCAGGCGGTACTGCATTTTCTGCATGCCGCAGAAGCAGATTGCCCCTTCTGCATTCAAATCCAGCGTGATTGGAACATATGGGGACAGCAGTTTATATAAATCAGGTTCACGTGTCAGAAATCCCTTGTAGAATATTCCGGTACGTTCTGACGGGATGATATTGGTTATCAGCATGGAAAATACAGTATTTCCGTTTCTGGTAATATCAACAACCGGACCCATACGTTTGGTGTCCGATACAAAAATAATAGAGGAATCGGCCTCTTCTATGGTGCGAAGACCAGCCTTTCCTCTCTGAACATAGGCCACTCCGAGAGCGAACGCAATTTCCTTTGCGAGTCTCCGGATTTCAACTGACGGTTTACGCGATGATGTAACAATCATCGTGCTTTCAGTACTTTTGTGCCGGCCCCGCGGGTCTTAAAGAGAATCCGATGACCGCAGTACGGACATCTTACGTTGCTGTCGATCTCCACCATCTGTTTGCAGCGGGCGCACTTATAACTAACCATCTGACTTATGCTCCCTTCGTCTCGATAGTGCGAAGGACAATTTTCATTGAGGGTGTTTCGGGTGAGTATGCTCCGCCTGCGAACTTGTATCCGCATTTCTTGCATTCCCAGATGCCTGTTCCGACACGTTTTACTGCAACGGTGTCGCACTGCGGGCATAAGTGCTTTGCACGGGAAATCTTTTCACTCTCTGTTACAAGCTTGCGGCCGAAACGTCCGTAGCGCGGACCGAAGCGTCCGGCACTGCCGGTTACCCGTCCTTTTGCTGTGTGTTTTGTTTTTGATGCCATCTGTATATCTCCAGAATATCTATATTGATTGGTTCTTCATTCATTTAATAGTTGCGTGTGTGTTCTCCAAAGAGGATGGAGGTGAAAACACCACGAATACTCTGCTGTTTCCTGAACGGGGCGTATTATGCGCTTATTTATTTGAATTTCCACGGTTCGGCCGGCATGTTTCGGGAGTCTGTATCTGATATGTAGTATGCAGCGCGCCTGACTGACTGCTACTGGTTTTCTGCAGGCATTCCGATTTGAGTGGTACTGCTGTAAGAGATCCGATGAACAAAAAATCGATTACACAAAAAAGATTTTCCGGAGTGTGTATTTCCACTCACTCCAGAATCTTTAACTGGGCGTCTCCTTTTGCCGCTGCATTTGCCAGGTTAAAGAACTCTTCCTGCATCCCTGCGGGGATGGTTACCACACATATCCATGAACCGTCGTTCTGCCACTCATTTTTCTCCATCTTAACGTATGCAGCCCCTGATACTGCGCCGTATGCACGTGCGGCGAAATCCATCGGGAACTTTGCGGCGATTCTGCGTTCCTCAAAGCGGATAGGAAGGATTGGACGAAGGGCTTTTACCGTCTCCTTTACAAGGTCATCAACCGAACGGAACGGGTCAAAGTTGACTCTTACCTGTTCCAGAGCCAGTTCAATACGCTTTACCGGGTGTGGAAGACCTGTCTGCGGGTTTACTGCGTTTCTTGCGATATAGGTAATGACACGGCTGCGTTTTTCTTCGGTCAGGTGCCGTCTCTGCTCGGTTGTTAAGTGGATTTCCCCTTTTACGATAATCTGCTTCGCAATCTCCTCGAAGTTTGTGGTCTTGAAAACCTTCTGCAGATCCTCATCAGGGGATTTGTCGCCGTGAGAGGCATTTTCATAGACATGAAGGGCGGCTGCGGCATCTTCAATCGGAATGTCTGCGCCATGGCGAATCTTGTCCGCCAGTTCGGGGTCGACGAGAATCTCAAAGCGGAGACCGTGCGTTTCAAGCCGTGCACATACAGCATCATCGAGCGAAATCATAGCTTACGCATCCTTTTTTGCGGGTTCTTTCTTTGCGGATTTTATACTCGCGGAAAATGCGGTAACTGCTGCCTTGAGTTCGTCTCCGGTGAGTTTCTTAAATGAGAGAATCTCTGTCTTACCGCCGGTCGGCAGTTCAACTACTTTCCGGGAGGCCTTCTTTTTCGAGTACTCTCCGGCGATTCCGATTTCGACAGTGTCAATGTCGAATTTACCCTCGGTTGCGGTATAGAGTGCCTTTAATCCGAGCTGTACTGCATCTTCAGCACTCATCTTCTCTTTGTATTCCGCTTCAAAGAGTTTCATGACTGCCTGCCGTCCGATGCCGATACCTGTTGCCATATACTCAAGAAGGGTGCCTGAAGGGTCTGTCTCAAAGAGCCGGTAGTGTGCCTCTCCGTCTTCTCCGATGTCAACACCTGCGAGCAAAAGGGCTGTTCCATACGGGCGTGCGCCGCCGAATAATGTATAGGTCTGCATGTGGTCGCAAAGTTTTTTGGCAAGGGTTTCCACATCAATCGGTTCACCGTAGGAGATGCGGTTAATCTGTGCTTCGACACGGGCGCGGTCTACGAGGGCACGTGCATCGCCGACAAGACCTGATGATGCAACGCCTATGTGGTCATCGATTCTGAATATTTTTTCGATGGATGACGGTTCAAGGAGACGGGATGCAACGCGCTTGTCTACGAGAAGAACCACACCCGTTTTACATTTGATACCGACGGCTGTTGTTCCCCGCTTTACTGCTTCGCGTGCATATTCAACCTGATAGAGTCTTCCATCGGGGGAGAACATCGTAATCGCACGATCATATCCTCCCATCTGATACTGCTGTGGCTGCATGGTTTTTCTCCTGTTGTTACTTATTTATTCTCTTTCTATTTAGATAGTTCTTCTCTCCGGGGAATCACTGCAGGGAATGCCTGCCTTTGCCCCGTGGATAGTGCCAGAGGTCTTTATGGTGCGGAACCGGACGGCATTTGCCGGAAGATTTCCTGCTTTTACCACACAGGCAAGGGCTGCTGTGAGCTTTTTTTCTGTCCCGCGTGAACATCGGACAACTGCGTACGTTTTATCCGACCAGACAACTGCAGGGCGGATTTCAGCGGCCCCAATATCTCCGAAGAGGTCGCGTACTGTCGACGCGCATGCCTGATACAGCTCTTTTTGTGAGGGTACCGGAGCATCTGTCATTACTTCGATGAGGATGTATCTGCGGTTCATCCGAAGTGTCGGGGGAAGCGGTCTCATGAAATGACCTCCACACTTTTTTTCGGATGAAGTACCGAATCAGCAGCATTGAGTGCCTTGTAGACCTCTGCATGTGTCATACCGAACAGGGCACAGAGTGCCTCGGTTTCATACAGGTTTCTGATGCCGGAGAGTGTTTTTGCCCCAGATGCGATGACAAGTGGAAATTTGTATTTCCTCTGCAGCTTCAGGCAGTCTGCATATGATGATAAAGCATTTCTCCGTGTTCGGTAGTCAATCATTGCTGAGAGTTCGATGACCAGCCCGACATTTTTTTCCGCGGCGAGTTTTGCTGTTATGTGGTCAAAGCCACCTTTCGGGAGTCTGTCCAGTCCGGCCAGAAACGACACACCTTTCTGGGTGATAGCAAACCGGTTGAAACTGTTGTCTTTTGCATCAGCGATAACAAATGCCCCTTTGGGTGCGGAACGCACAGCGTTTTGCAGTTCTTTCGGGGTTTCTGCGCGGATCCGGATACAATAGAGTGCATCATCACATTCCGGTGCGGATACAGTAAGTGCAGTTTTTCCCCATCCGTTTCGTTTTGCTTCCGCACAAATACCTGATGCTGATACTGATGTATCGGAGATGCTCAGGCATACGTCGGTAATCATGGGTGAAGAAAGAAAAAAACAGAATCCGGTTATTTACCGTGATTCTTGTGTGCGCGGATGCTCGGGTAGCACTTTTCAGTACCGCGTCCCTTGCTGTGCTGTCCGCGTCCTTTTTTGCCTGCGGAGGTCTTTCCGCGGTAAACGCGCCCCCTGGTGTCTGCAACCCAGGCAAGATCCTTGTCTGCAAGGACTGACGGGCTTGCACGGTCAACGAGGATTACTTCAAAGTATTTGTGGTGACCGTCCTGACCTACCCAGTAGGAGTTTAAGACCTCCATGTTCGGGTAGCGGTTCTGTGCACGCTCTTCGGCAATGGTACGCAGGTTCTTACCAGGCGTTGCCTTGCGCATGCTCATACGGTTTGTTCTGCGGCCTCTGATGTACCGGGATTTTCTGCGGCCTCCGCGGCGGATTGCCGAGCGGACAACGATGATTCCCTGTTTTGCTTTGTATCCGAGTGCGTGTGCACGGTCGATACGGGTCGGGCGTTCAATACGAACAACGGCCCCCTGCTTGCGCCAGGTCTGCATTCTCTCCCAGAGGAGTTTCTTTACGCCGGATGCTGCGGGTTTCTTCCATGCATCACGGACATATCCGTACATTGATTTTGACATGTGATAGTTCACCTCAAGGTTCAGCTGTCTAAGATATATCAGCTACATTCCTTTTGTTCGTTTTTCAGCAGAATGCTGTAAACTCTATATTATTTAGTGGAACTGATATATATAAGAGATGGTTTGTTCATGACTGCAGCATTCTCTGCAGACTGGTACCTCCTTGTCGTATTATCCACATAATAAATCATAAAAAGAAGTGTTCAAAAAAATCGGAAGGGGTGGTTCATCCCTTTTGCTGTCAGTATGTGCCCGCTTTACATCATGCCGGGCATTCCACCAGGCATTCCTCCCATTCCGCCCATTGCTGCGGCTTCTTCCGGTGAAGGACCTGCTGACTTTGCAGAAGCGATGACATCATCGATTCTTAAAATCATGACTGCTGCTTCTGCTGCGGATGCAATAGCCTGAGTCTTTACGCGGAGCGGTTCAACAACGCCTTCCTTCCACATATCGACCGGCTCTCCCTTGAAGACGTCAAGACCATAGGTCTTCTTACCCTTCTCGTGGGCTGCGCGGAGGTCAACTAATTTGTCAATCGGGTCAAGACCTGCGTTCTCGGCAAGAGTTCTCGGGATAACCTCAAGTGCGTTTGCAAATGCATCGATTGCAAGCTGGATACGTCCACCCTGGGTTGCTGCGTACTCTTTCAGTCTGAGGGCCAGTTCAACTTCCGGTGCTCCTCCGCCTGCGACAACCTTCTTGTCCTCAACAACACAACCGACAACACGGAGTGCATCTTCAAGTGCACGTCCGAGTTCGTCTACGACGTGTTCTGTTCCGCCTTTGATGATGATAGATACTGCCTTCGGGTTCTTGCATTTCTCGACGAAGACCATCTCTTCGCCGGAGCCAACTTTGCGTTCCTCGACTAATCCGGCGATACCAAGCTCTTCTCCGGAGATTGCATCGATTGAGGAGATGATAGAACCTCCGGTTGCGCGTGCAAGCTTTTCCATATCGGACTTCTTGACACGGCGGATTGCAAAGATGCCTGCCTTGGATAAGTAGTGCTGGGCAATGTCGTCGATACCTTTCTGACACATCAGAACGTTTGCACCGGATTTGACAATCTTGTCAACGATGTTTTTAATCATACGTTCTTCTTCGTCAAGGAACATCTGGAGCTGGTCCGGGGAGGTGATGGAGATTTCCGCATCGACTTCGGTCTTCTTGTACTCGACTGCTGCATTGAGCAGAAGAATCTTTGCGCCCTCAACCTTCTTCGGCATTCCGGGGTGGACACGCTCTTTGTCAATAAGCATACCCTCAACAATCTCGGAGTCCTCGATTGCTCCGCCGACACGCTTTTCGACTTTGACGTTTTCGGTGTCAACACTGCCGTCTTCGTCAGTGATAAGGGTTATTGCACGAACGATTAAGTCGCAGAGTTTTTCTTTGGATGCTTCTGCGTTCTTACCGGTCATTGCGGTTCCTGCAATCTTTGCCAGGATGTCCTTGTCGGTTGACTTTACATCTTTTGCAATTCCCTGAAGGAGTTCCTGTGCCTTTTCTGCTGCCTGGCGGTAACCGAGGGTGATTACGGTCGGGTGAACATCCTGTTCGAGGAGTTCTTCAGATTTCTTTAAGAGTTCACCGGCAATAACGACAGCGGAGGTGGTTCCATCTCCGACCTCGTCATCCTGGGTCTTTGCGACCTCAACCATCATCTTTGCTGCCGGGTGCTCAATGTCCATCTCTTTTAAGATGGTAACTCCGTCGTTGGTGATGACAACATCTCCGATGGTGTCTACGAGCATCTTGTCCATGCCTTTCGGGCCAAGAGTGGTCCGTACGGCACCTGCAACAGCTTTTGCTGCGGCAATGTTCATACTCTGTGCGTCGCGTCCGCGGGTACGTGATCCGCCTTCTTTCACGATTAAAATGGGCTGTCCGCCTAATTGTGCTGACATATGATAATCACCTATACCCTTTTTCAGGGTAATGTATGGAATATGTTGTTTAGTAGTTCTATATAAACATTTCTCTTTCAGTTCTTAAATTAAGGAAATTATGCGGCCGGATTCCAAACATGGGTGGAAAAATCGGTGTCCGCGCCGCATTGGTGCTGCATCTGCGGCAGAAAAATACAAAGGGTTATGAGAAACGAATAAGACTGTAGAGTCCGTCTGGGAGCGGGTGTACCTCAAGCAGTTCCGAAAAATCCCCGACAGACACGCCTTTTCGCACAAGATAGCCCAGATAGGTGCCGATAAGCCCCCCGGACGGGGAGGAGGAGGCAAATCCGAGAATTTTTCCCGCATCACTTGTTGTAAGCTCCATGTGTCCCATTGATGAATCACAGGCTCGCCAGAAGGAACCAGGGCCTGCGATATTTATCATGCTTTCCGTGCTCCCTTCTGACACTGCCGGGCAGACGGTATAGTCACGTCCAAGGGCTACCGTAAACGGGACCTGTGAGAGGTTTGTTTTGCGTGGATTCCCAAGAATTGCATCTGCTGCAGCAAATCCACGAAGACGAGCCACCGGGGTAAAATACGGTGCGCCGCAGATATCTCCTGCCGCATAGACGTTCGGGACCGAGGTCTGCATATTTTCATCGGTAAGAATTGACCCGTCGGCGCGTTTTTCAATCCCTGTTACAAACGGTGATGAGGGTGTAAAGCCCGCGGCAAACAAAACCGCATCGCAGGGGATAGTTTCTCCGTCAACAACAGCCCCTTCCACTGTGGTATCACCTAAAATACATTCAAGATGGGCATGTTCTCGGATATCAACATGTTTCAGGTCATGCAGTGCATCTTTTTTCAGAGTATCGGGAAGAACAGATAGTAGTCCGGAACGGGCGATAAGGGTGACTTTAACGCCGAATGCAGAGTAGATATAGGCAAACTCGGCGCCTGTGATACCTCCTCCTACGATAAGCAGATGACGGGGCAGAGAACGCATTGTACGAAGGGTTCGCGGATTGTAGGTGCCTTTAAGGGTATTTCCCGGGACATTAGGGATGGTAATCCCGCATCCTGCAGCGATTACAACCGCCTCAGCCTCCCGTTTTTCCCCGTCAACATAGACCTCGTTTCCGTGGACTTCTGCGGTTTTTCCTTCTTCGATGATGAC
>JAUNXT010000042.1:1371-7933 GCA_030539655.1 Methanocorpusculum sp. | reverse complement strand
AAAATAGGGTTGATTCTCCTTTTCAGGAGACACTTGCAGGTTACTGTCTTCTAAGAAAGAAGACAGCAACCGCCACATCTAATCCTGCGGAAATCAGGAGGTAATAATTAATCCGTCTACGTTTTCCAATGGACGGGAGACGCTAAATAATCCATCATCTCCGTAAAACACAGCATTTTCCCTGTCATATGTCCAGAGGGTCTCCCTTCCTGCGAATCCGCCGGTCAGGTAACTGACATTGAGTGCCCCGGTGTCTTTGACGGCCCAGGTAAATGTACCGATTACGGACGGGGATTTATAGATTGAACCGGTGCCGTCTGCATTAAAGACAGTCACTGTTTTCGTCTTTTCATTGTACCACGGACCGAGCATGAGTGCTGTGTCGTCAGTTAACGCCGGCATTTTTTTGATGAGCGCGTTTATTGAACTGGTGATGGCATCTTTTGCTGCGTTCATTGTGTAGATGCGTGATTCCCCATTCATGGCTTTAATTGAGTAGATACCTTCGTCTGTCTGTTCCCAGGTTAAGGAGGTCTGACTTACGGTGCCGTCATCAAAGACGTCATAACATACGCCGGTTCCGTCATCTTTAACCAGGAGTGTGGCTTTTGCATGATCGCCGTTTTCATCTGTGTAGTCGCTGAACCAGATTCCGGTAATCGGATCCTTCGTCTGATTTCCCTGGTTTTCCTGAACTGATGTACATCCGGCAGCTGCAGCGCAGCCAAGGATGAGCAGCATAACAGCTCCAAGCAATGCAAGTTTTCTGAGTTCCATGATTAGTAATCACGTATATCTCGATTTATATATGTTTTATGTTTTTAACGTAATGGACAAGTGTTAAGAGTGAAGATGTGAAAAAACGAACGGAATGCGAGGGATGGGATTCGAACCCAAGAACTACTACTAGACTAGCCCCTCAAGCTAGCGCCGTTGACCTGGCTTGGCTACCCTCGCCTGTTGACCTATACATATTGTCGTCTCACGGTAATAAATCTAATGGAATGCAGACACAAGAATTTATCATCTGGCAGCCCGTACAATTAAGACAGATGTGGCAGCAGATACCCGAATACTTTGCAGATTCCCCCTCGCAGCAGAAAGTACTGCGGTTTTTACTGGAAAACGGGTTTGGAATCAGCCCGAATGGAAAAATTGCAGTAAACGGGATTGAACTCTCCTCGGCTGCGGTTTCGCGCGCGGCAGGAGTGGACCGGAGAGTAGTGGATGCAGCAGCAGGGCGCATCGGAGAGATTGAGGAACTGCGGACCATTTTTGCAAACCTCCGGGTAACACCTGACTTTACCAACGTCGCAAAAGATCTGGGGCTATCTGTAATTACCATTTTACCCAAAAACGCAGGCGATAAAAACATTGTAGCATCGGCCGCGGGCGTTCTTGCCTCGTTTGACCTAACTCTTCGCCAGATTTTTGTAACAGACAGTTATGCCGCGGAAAATCCGAAGCTGGTCATCATCATCGACGGAAAACTCCCTGCAGAAGCCCTTGGAATGCTGCGCGAACTTCCGGCGGTTAAGTCAATCATTCTCTGATACACTCTTTTTCCTGATTTCCCGGGTTTTCGTGATAAATACGGGGGAGAGACGAAGGATAAACACCTTCCAAACAGATTCATTTATCTCCCATAAAGTCCAATAATGTATGAAAAAATGGCAACGGTGCCAATTTTACCCAGGTTATTTTTGGCACGTATGCCAAAAAATCAGACATAACAACGCTCAGGGAGGTAGAGATGTATCGTGAAATAGTAACCAGTCTGCTCAGATGGAAGGAAAGCAGCGGAAGAAAACCGCTCATCCTCAAAGGGGTGCGGCAGTGCGGAAAAACATGGATACTTAAAGAGTTCTGCAAAAACAGTTTTGAAGACACAGCATACTTCAACTTTGAAGGAAACACGCGCCTTCAGGAAATATTTGAGCGCGATTTTGATATTGAAAGAATTATACGGGAACTCGGGGACCTCAGACACACACCGGTAGATACTGGAAAAACCGCGGTTATATTCGACGAGATACAGTTTTGCCCGAAAGCCATTACCTCGCTTAAATACTTCTGCGAAACAAAACCGGAGCTTGCCGTTCTGTGCGCGGGTTCGCTTCTTGGTGTCGCTCTCGCACACCCGCTCTCATTTCCGGTCGGAAAAGTGGATTTCCTGACGCTCCACCCCATGAACTTCCGTGAGTTTCTGCTTGCAAACGGACAGCAGTATCTCGCAGACCATCTGGCAAAATCCTCATCGGCAGAAGATTTATCACCGGTTCTCTTCGACGAATATAAAGACTGGTACAAGGACTATCTTACCGTGGGAGGTATGCCGGAAGCGGTCCTTGTCTGGTCAAAAACACGTGACCTGAGCCAGACAGATGCAGTCATTGACAACATCCTTCAGGGTTTTGAGCTCGACTTTGCAAAACATGCACCTGCATCCGAGTACCCGAAAATTTCGGCAGTCTGGCATGAAATCCCGAACCAGCTTGCAAAGGAGAACAGAAAATTCACCTACTCACAGGTTATGAGCGGCGGACGCAGCAGACTGCTGCGCGACGCGGTTGAATGGCTTGTCAGCAGCGGACTCATTTACCGGGTGTTCAAAATAGAACAGCCCGCGATTCCGCTTTCTGTTTCTGCTGACGAATCGTCATTTAAGATATATCTCTGTGACTGCGGACTGCTCCGGAAAATGAGCGGATTTCCACCGGAAGCGTTTGTTTCAAAGCGGAAGGAAGTCGGACTGATGCGCGGAGCATTCGCTGAAAATTTTATCCTCTCTGAACTGCAGTCATCAGGCGTAGACTGCGGACATTATTGGAAGTCGTCCAACGATGCGGAAGTCGAATTCGTCATAACCCATGGTATGTCAGTGATACCGGTTGAGGTAAAAGCAGGAGAGCGCACCATGGGAAAAAGTCTTTTCGTGTACCGGGAAAAATTCCACCCTGATTTTGCCGTGCGGTTCAGTCTGAAAAAAGGAGGAAAAGTCACGGATGAGCGCGGGATGCTGCTTTCAGTCCCGCTTTTTGCAGGGAGTGTTCTGCAGAAATTCATCAGTACTGCGGAAAAAACCGCAAAAGAGAGATAAGACCGCGGCGCATCCTTTAATTATAACTTTCCGGATCCACTACTCTCATTTTTCACCGCCGCCGAAGACGGAGCCTCTGCGCAGGTTTTTATATGTTAACAAACATACATCAATGTACAAAAATAAACATTTGAGAATCATGACACAGGAAATCCCCTACAAAATCTATCTGCACGAAAATGAGATGCCGAAATACTGGTACAACATCCGCGCCGATATGAAAAAAAAGCCGGCTCCACTCCTGAATCCGGCAACACACCGCCCGATGACCTTCGAGGACCTGCAGCCGGTCTTCTGCGACGAGCTGATACGCCAGGAACTCGACAACACCACACCCTACATTGAAATCCCGGACGATATTTATAACTTCTACAAAATGTACCGTCCGTCCCCGCTGGTGAGAGCTTACTGTCTGGAAAAACTTCTCGACACACCGGCGAAAATCTACTACAAGTTTGAAGGAAACAACACCTCGGGGTCACACAAGCTAAACTCCGCAATCGCACAGGGGTATTACGCAAAACAGCAGGGCCTCACCGGAGTTACGACTGAGACCGGCGCCGGACAGTGGGGTACGGCCCTTTCGATGGCATGCGGCTACCTCGGCCTCAAATGCCATGTCTTCATGGTAAAAGGAAGCTATGAGTTAAAGCCGTTTAGAAAAGAGGTCATGAGAACCTACGGCGCAGAGGTTACACCCTCTCCCTCCGATACCACAGAGGCAGGCAGAAAAATCCTAAGTGAACACCCGAACACAAGCGGCTCTCTCGGGTGTGCCATCTCGGAAGCTGTCGAGACCGCGGAAAACACTGAAGGGTACCGGTATGTCTTAGGAAGCGTCTTAAATCAGGTCATGCTCCACCAGTCAATCATCGGACTCGAGTGCAAGACTGCGATGGACAAATATGATATTACCCCGGACATGATCATCGGCTGCGCAGGCGGAGGATCAAACCTCGGAGGACTCATCGCTCCCTTCATGGGTGAGCAGCTGAGGGGAGAAGCCGAGTATGAGTTCCTCGCAGTAGAGCCTGCCTCATGTCCGAGCTTTACCCGCGGACGGTATGCGTATGACTTCTGCGACACGGGAAAGGTCTGCCCGCTCGCAAAAATGTATACCCTGGGATGTGACTTTATCCCCTCTGCAAACCACTCAGGCGGTCTCCGGTATCATGGTATGAATCCTGTCTTATCCCAGTTCTATGATGAAGGACTCTTAAAGGCAGTCTCCATCGAACAGACACGGGTGTTTAAAGCGGCAGTCACCTTCGCAAGAATTGAAGGAATTCTTCCGGCACCTGAATCAAGTCACGCCATCTGTGCGGCAATTGATGAGGCAGTCCGCTGCAAGGAAACAGGCGAGGAAAAGACCATCCTCTTTGGCCTTACCGGAACCGGCTACTTCGACCTGAAAGCATACGAACAGTTCAACAACGGCACGATGACCGACAGCATCCCGACCGACGAGGAGCTTGAACAAAGCTTTGCAAAGCTCCCGAAGGTTGAGGCATAAACGATGTTAAACATCACGACATTCCTCGATGCAAACCTGCGGCGCCTTGATAAACCCGTCTTCCTCTGTCCCGAAAGAAACACCTCCTACACCTCAAAGGAGATTCTCTCTATCGCATCAGAGATTGCGCGGCGCCTGAAGTCTCTCGGGGTCCTCCGGGGAGACAGAGTAATTCTTTATCTGAACAGCAGCCCGGAGTATCTTTTCTCATACATCGCGGTCTGGAGAATCGGTGCGGTTGCCGTCCCGACAAACCGTGTCTATACGAAAAGCGAACTCGCATACATGCGGGAAAACTCAGGCGCAAAGGTCATTATAACAGACCCCGAGGGAAAAAGCACCGCGGAAGGTCTGGAAGCCGCGGTTTTTGTCCCGGAAAACATCGAATCGTTCCGCAGTGCAGAGATTCTCCCCCCGGAAAAAACCGAGTTCTCCGACATCTGCCAGCTTCAGTACACCTCAGGGACTACCGGAAATCCGAAAGGTGCGATGCTTACCCACGGAAACTGGTTTACTGCGATTCACAACGAGTGCGATGTTTTGATGATGCGTCAGGATGATGTCTATCTCGGGATTTATCCGATGGGCCACGTGGGTCTTTCCTGGGGTTTTGCAGCGCTTCGTGCGGGTGCGCTTTACATTATGATGGAGCGCTATGACCCGGAGCGCTACCTTGCCCTTTGCAGGGAGTATAAGGTCACCGTGCTCGCAGGCATGCCTCCTGTGATTCATTCGCTTACGGAAGCCCCTGCAGGGACTGAGGAGATGGTAAAAACCGTCCGCGAAATCATATCAGGCGGGGGGCCCCTCCACCACGAAACATGGAAGAAGTTCCATTACCGCTATCAGATTCCGGTAGTAAATGCCTACGGTCTTTCGGAAACAGTTGTAATCGGCACCGGGACCACCATCCGGCCGGAGGATTACGCAACGGCAGACCGGTTCCAGAGTGTGGGCCACCCCGTCTGTTTCTCGGAGGTAAAAATTGTCGATGAACTCGACCCCTTGGTTGAGATGCCGCGGGGAACTCCCGGGGAGATTGCGCTTCGGGGGCCTGCTGTGGCACTCGGGTACTGGAACATGCCTGAAGAGACCAAAGCGGCATTTCTTGACGACGGATGGTTCCTGACCGGAGATGTCGGTTATCTGGACAAGGATGAGCGGCTCTGCATCACCGACCGGAAGAAGGATATGATTGTGATGTCCGGGTGGAAAATTTATCCGACAGAGGTTGAGAATGCGCTGATAGCGTTTGAAGGAGTCAAAGAAATCGCGGTTTTCAGTCTTCCGCACGAGCACCGCGGAGAGATTCCTGCGGCAGCTGTAGTGTGGAAACAGGGATATTCCGATGCGGATGCGGAAAGACTTCTTTCGTTTGCAAAAGAACATCTTGCAGGATACAAGGTCCCGAGAAAAATTATCTCAGTGGATGAGCTGCCGCGGGTGAACGGCTGGAAACTGCTGCGCCGGGTCTTAAGGGAACAGTATTCATAAATAACGGGAAACTTTTTTTTAGTTTTCAGACCGGGACGCACCGTCTGAAATAAAGCATCCGCTCCTGTCAGTTCAAAACTGCAGAAGAGAAGGTAAAAAATAAATTTAGTGCTGGCGTTTTGCCGTGTTCACTTTGCGGGTGATGTTTCCGGCAACGCGGTTTCTGATGGTCTTGCTCTGGATAGTGGTGACTTCTCCGACAACTCTCTTGTTGTCCTCAAAGTTGCCGTTAAAGCTGTCCGGATACTGTTCTAACAGGCCTTCGCCCATTGTCTTGATATAGCTTGGTTTAATTCCCATGATATATGCCTCTTGAAATTCTTTATAACGTTAGTCGTTCACTAATGATAAAGATTCTGTTTGCCACTTCATCAGGAGACTCCCCGAAAATATAGATACACCCCCCGGCATCCGACGCATGCTCAACACACACGGCAGCCGGAACCCCGTCATCT
>JAUNXT010000042.1:0-1271 GCA_030539655.1 Methanocorpusculum sp. | reverse complement strand
CGGCCTGTTGCCTGCTGCAGCGCGCGCAAAACCTCACTCTGTGCCGCGGCGCTCATGAAAGCCCCAGCTCATCTTTGACCGCGCAGATTTCACGGATAGCAATCTCATACATCTTCTCGCGCGCAACAAGGGAGTCCGTCGATGCAATCCGGTTCCGGTCGCATCCTGCGGCAAACGACGGAGTCTTGTACTTTTTAACAACCGATTTGACCGCAACATCCGAAACACATCCTCCTTTCACCTTCGCGCAGGCAATGATAAGCCCTGAAATACTGTCTGCAGTCTGCAGGCAGATATCCACTTTCTCCGTGTACGTGCCGCCAAAAAGCATATGATTGTGTTTTCTGACAGCATCCGCGATATCTGCGGAAACACCCGATTCTCTCAGGATTTCTGCCCCGCGCACGCCGTGGAGGTTCATATCCTCATTGATTTCCTCAAAATCAATATCATGCAGAATGCCGATAAGCTCCCACTGCTCCGCATCCTCTCCAAGCTCGGCTGCAAGCCCTTTCATCACGGCTGCAGTTGAGATGCAGTGGTGAAGCAAAGACTCTGTTTTGACATGCTCTTTTAAAAGAGTAAGTGCTTCTGTTCTATTCATGATTACTAATGTGTTTCCAAAACTGATAAAAGTCATTACGCCGAATATATAGGCATATGAGAACAGACTGGATAATCGATGTCATCATCGGAGTCACCGCAATCTTCATCTTCGGACTGATGATGCTGTTGCTTCCGAAAATAATCCCAAACCCCTTCGGATATCTCGCAGCATTCCTGGTATTTATCGCATACCTTGTCATAATCGGGCTGCTTGTGGTAAAAAAGAAGGTCGGAGTCAACCCGATTCGCAAAAAGAAAGCGAAAAAGGCATAATTATACCCTTATTTTTTCTAAAATTACTTCCGACTAAAAAAAGAGGATTATTCCTCGACTTTACTCTCGCCTGCCGAGGCTTTTTTGACCTGTTCAACGGCTGCAGCAATCTCATCCTTGTCCGGAAGCTCACCTAAGATACTCTCATCAAGCTTTTCAGAGGAGATATCGTTCGGCTCAAACGACTCATCGCCTCCAAGGTACTTTGCTCCCTGCTTAATCAGTGAGGATACCTCGAACGGATAAATAATCTTTGTTGCCTGACCGTCTGCCATCTTCTGCAGGGTATCAAGGGACAGGACAGTTACGGAACGCTTGTCAAGCGCGCGGCTTCCAAGAGCAAGGATACGCAGACCCTGTGCTTCTCCCTGTGCCTTTAAAATCTGACTCTG
>JAUNXT010000068.1 GCA_030539655.1 Methanocorpusculum sp. | reverse complement strand
TTGAAATGACCTCGCCGCAGAAGTCCGCGATTCTTGCAATCGACGGAAAAGACCAATATGAGACGGGAGAGACTGCAACTGTATGTATCAGAAAAGCAGAAGAGCCCGCACGCTTTGTTGATATCGGGCGCACCTTCTTTGAAAAAGTCGAGCAGAAGCTCAGGCAGCATTAACCATGGGATTATTTACAAAAAAACAGACTGACGCAGAGGCCGCCGCAAAAAAACAGTCCGCCGACTCTGCGATGTGGCTTTCAAATGCAGCTGCATTTATGCAGCGAAACAATTACCAGAGAGCGCTTCAGTGTCTTGATGAGGCACTGAAGGCGGACCCGGAAAACCCCGCGGCATGGCATGAAAAAGGGCGCATGCTTGCCCTTTTAAAGCGCGAAACAGAATCAATGGAGGCGTATGACAGGGCTATCTCGCTTCGGCCGGATACAGCGGTCTATTATCACAATAAAGGAGATGCCCTTGCCTCATTCGGACGCTTTCAGGAAGCAGACGAGTACTTCCTCAAGGCCATTTCAATGTCGCCGGATGATGTTGTGTATCTGACAAGTCATGCACGGATTCTTGTGCAGTACAGGCAGTATAAGGATGCGGATGACATTATGGCAAAAATCTGCAAGCGGGAACCGAGGGCCCCTGAACACTGGTTTAACCGTGCGGAGTTTTTGTATGCGGCAGGGAAGTACCGTGATGCGGTAAACTGCTATCATGCATCGATTGAGATTGCACCGGGAAATGCCGTAGGGCACTTCAACTGCGGAAACGCTCTTGCAAAGCTCGGCAATCACGAGGAGGCTGTGAAGTGCTTTGACAAGGCATTAAAGTTTGAGCGGGCGATGACGGGAGCTATGAACAACAAGGGGCTGTCACTCAGTATTTTAGGCGACCACCAGAAAGCATACGACTGTTTCAGACGGGTCCTGATTGCCCGCCCGAACGATGCGGATGCACTCTTTAACAAAGGGTATGAGCTGATGATGCTTGAGCGGTACAAAGAAGCGGTGGAGACCTTTGACCAGTGTCTTTCCTGTGCGGGAGAGGGGCGGCGTGACCTGATTGAGCGGGCACGGGAAAATAAGGAGAAGGCAAAAAAGGCTATGGAGTAACACCGTTTTCCGGGGCCCTTTTAAAATCCTTTTTTCAGATACAATTAGAGACAATTATAATATTTGAAAAAGTCCATATACATCGGGATGACATCATTTCCTGCGGCTGACAGAGTACATGTACATTACAATAAATATATATCAGATGGAAGAGTATTAATACATTAGCGGGGAAGCGCACGGGTATATTTTACCGCAATTTACTGCGGCCCCAAAACGCCGTCACGCGAGTGAGGTTATATATGACAAATACTCTGATGTGCAGAATTTTTCAGCTGGTCCTGAAAGGAGGAAACTATTTCATGGGGTACCACACCCCGGAAATCGTTGCAGAGGGAGCGGGAAGCATCACCACTCTTCCTGCCGTCATCAAAAAGACCGGAATTGACAAAGTCCTCTTAGTTACAGGTCCGAGAATTCTTAAAATGGAGTTTACCGCCCGACTCATAAAGGCACTGGATGCAGAAGGTGTTCAGTATGCGGTATTCTCTGACATGCAGGCAAACCCTACCGATGAAAACGTTGAAGCTGGACTCAAAGTGTTTACTGAGACCGGATGCAAAGGAATCATCGCCTTTGGAGGGGGTTCTCCGATGGACTGTGCCAAGGCAATTGCAGCCAGGTATGCACGTCCGAAAAAAACGGTAGACAAACTGCAGGGAATTCTCAAGGTTCACAAAAAGCTCGTCCCTGTCTGGGCAGTGCCTACAACGTCGGGTACCGGCTCGGAGACCACCTGTGCTGCAGTTATAACTATCGCCGAAACCCACCATAAGGCATCCATAAATGACCCGGCACTGTTTCCTGCCTATGTGGCCCTCGACCCCGAGCTTACGAAGGATCTTCCTCCGTTTGTTACCGCAACAACCGGTA
>JAUNXT010000012.1 GCA_030539655.1 Methanocorpusculum sp. | reverse complement strand
TTGGATTTTTTTGCTGCCATACAATCTCTACAAATAGATGTGGTTTATTCCGATTTAAACACGCCGGTTAAAACACGAAAAAATAATATGGGTCTGCCCAATTCTTCGGCCTTACCAGCCCGCTCCGGCAATTCCGCGACCCGCAAGCAGTTCATTTTCCCTGAGAAGCGCGGCAAGGGATTTGTCGGCATCTTCTGCCTTCAGCCCTTTAGTGGCGGTCTTTTTACCGTCCGCCTGTGACTGCTTCAGATGGAATTTATGCCCAAGGACTGCTGCGCCGGAGATTCCCGGTGTTGTCATGTTCTCGGGATTTAAGATAATCTTCATCTCCTCGTCAGTCAGAATACCCCTCTCCCTTACCAGTTCACGGACCGGCCTTCCGGTAATGATTGCCTCCTTTGCAATCTGCGATGCCTGTTCATAGCCGATGTAGGGGTTGATTGCGGTGATGGTTCCGACACTCTTTTCAACATACTCACGTCCGCGTTCGGCATTAATGGTGATTCCATCAATGCAGTGGATCTTAAACACGTGGAGGACGTTTGTCATAATGTTTATGGACTGCAGCAGGTTAAAGGTTAAGACCGGCTCCATAACATTGAGTTCAAACTGCCCCGCCTCACTTGCCATAGAAATGGTAAGGTCATTTCCGGTAACCTGGAATGCAATCTGGTTGACCACTTCTGCCATCACCGGGTTAACTTTTCCAGGCATAATTGATGAACCCGGCTGACATGCGGGAAGCTTGAGTTCTCCAAGACCGCACCGCGGACCTGAGGCCATAAGACGCAGATCGTTTGCTATCTTTGAAAGATTGAGCATACAGATTTTCAAAGCAGATGAGGTTTCAGTGTATGCATCGGTATTCTGCGTTCCGTCAACCAGATTCTCCACAATGTATATCGGTTTTCTGCTGTAAAGAGCCAGGTATTTGCCGACAGCTTCTATGTATGCAGGGTCTGCATTCAGTCCGGTCCCGACCGCAGTAGCCCCCATATTGACCCCGTACAGATTTTCCTGTACTTTTTGAATCCTGGCAAGGTCGCGCTTTAACACCGCGGCATACGCCAGAAACTCCTGCGAAAAGCGGATGGGGACTGCATCCTGCAGATGTGTACGCCCCATTTTGATGGCATTTCCAAACTCCTTTGCCTTGTTTTCAAATGACTCAATAAGTTTTTCAAGGTTTCCAATCAGCATATCAAGTCTGATTATTGCCGCGAGATGGAGTCCGCAGGGGAATGCATCATTGGTTGACTGGCTCATATTAACATGAGTATTCGGAGAGATTACTTTGTAGTTTCCTTTCTCTTCACCAAGGAGTTCAAGCGCCCTGTTTGCAATCACCTCGTTGGTATTCATGTTAATGGATGTCCCCGCCCCTCCCTGAATCGGGTCCACAACGAACCATTTGTGCAAATCTATGTGTTCAATGATTTCCGTTGCCGCATCCATGATAGCCCGTGCCTTATCCTCCGGCAGCAGTCCCACATCCATATTTGCGTGGGCTGCGGCTTTTTTGACGAGTGCCATTGCCATGATAAGTGCTCTGTCAATCTTAAGACCTGTAATCGGGAAGTCTTCAATTGCGCGCATTGTCTGAACACCATAGTATGCATCTGCAGGGACCATCATGTCTCCGAGCAGATCGTGTTCAAGTCTGATTTTATCTGTCATGATATATCATCCTGTAAAAAATAATATCTGCTTTACATATATTTACTCCATCAGTTAAAGGCTTACTTATTTCATAAAAGAAATGGGCGATACAAGCATTTATTTTACGCGCGCAGACCCTGTTTTCGGCTGAAAATCCGCATCCGGAAAAGGTGATTTTTTGTAACAGGGATTTTTCCTCCGTTTCCGGGAGAAAAACATGTTTCCGCAGGATTTACAGAAAATTGTGCCAAAAGTGTGACATTTTGTCCACAATATTAATATATATTTTTTACAGACCACCTAACTGTATGGCAGAACAAACAGGAATACAGGATGATGCGGTCTCCCCTGTCATTGCTACCATTCTTCTGGTGGCAATTGCGGTAGGGCTTGCGGCAGTTGTTGCTGTCGCCGCGTTCGGAATGGCAGGAAACCTCGAAGGAGGAAAAATAGTAAGCCTCACGGTTTCCGCACAAAAAACAACATCCGGTCATGACATCATTATCACATATGCAGGAGGAGCAGATCTTCCGGGGCTTACAGGAGTTACTGTAACTGCTGATGAAGAACCGGCTGCCCCGGAAAAAACGTACACGTATCCTCCGTCAGTCGGAACGGTACAGAAATTTACGGCGTCATCCGGGCAGAAACGGGTAATCGTTGTCGGAACATTTGACGGATACGAACAGATTCTCTATGACAAAATTATGTACATCCCGTAATGTTGGGAATAGTACCGCGTGATGAGGAAGATTAGATATGTATACACAGAAATATCAAATGATACCTACAAAGAAGAAAGAGGGAATCTATTCGCAGAAACAACCGACAGGAAAGATACGATATATTCAACGTATGTCAGCCATTATTCTGCTCTCGCTTTTCACAGCAATCATTGTCTCCACCGGGGCTGCGGCGGCGACAGACGTCACTATTACTTTTACAACTGAAGATACATCTGTTGCCAGTTACACGCAAACATTCGAATCTGGTGTGACAACATCACTGATGTTAAACAAGTTTGACGCACCATCACAGGGACAGTATTTCCTCAAATGGGTGGACACAGGAAATAGATACTATGCCGACGGGCAGTCTGTCAAACTTGATGGTGATATTACCTTCAAAGCTGTTTGGACTGACGTAAAAAACGTCTCATCGTTTCCTGAAAACAAAATATCTTCAGACGGATACTATCGGATGGCGAATGATATCACATTAACATCGTCACTAACCGTTGCTGACGGTGTCATTGCTGTTCTTGATTTGAATGGGCATATTCTAATGGGAAACGGCAAAGATTCAGTCATTAAAATCATAATGGACGAAGACCACCCCCATGGTTGTCATCTCAAACTGATGGATTCGGCACCGTCCAGGGAACACACACCTGCTGTAACCTACAATAACCCAGTTACGGGAGAGACGGTAACAGTAAACGGGGGGTGTATCACCGGTGGATGCACTAAAAATTTTGGAGGCGGGATATACATTAGAGGTGCTTGTACTTTCACAATGTGCGGAGGGAACATTGTTGGAAACACCGCCGACAGTGGCGGAGGTGTAATGATACGTGAGTACAGAGGAGATGGTGCCCCAAATTGCGGTACATTTGTAATGAATGACGGGATTATTGCTGATAACAGCGCACGTTTCGGAGGTGGTGTTGGTATCAGGGGGACATTCATAATGACAGGTGGTAGAATTACAGGAAACAACGCGGATAGCAACGGCGGGGGAGTTATTTGCGGAGAATCATATAATATCGAGGGAAGATTCCAGTTAACTCATGGAAGTATCTCTGCTAACAAAGCTAAGAAGAATGGTGGTGGTGTGTTCATTGATTCCGGAACATTTTCCCAATCCGGTGGAAATATAACAGACAACTGTGCTGGAAACGGAAGCGGAGTATTTCTTGCAGATAAGTCAAACAGTGTTTTTTCTGTTCGCGATACCGCGACTGTGAAAAACAACCGTGATAATAATGTCCATCTGTCCGACAGCTCAGAATTTATCCTCAGCGGAGATCTAACAGGTACAATCATGATTAGCAAGGCGAAGAGTACTATCTCTGATGGAATGTTTGGTACTGCAAACGATGACTACAGAGGCGCAGAAAATATTATCTATGATAACGGGTTATCTCCGCTCTATGGTTCGATAAATACCGGAACAAACCCGCATTCCCTTATCTGGACAGATAAAACACCGACAACTGTTACTTTCATGGACGGAAATACTGAATATGCAAGCATAAAATGCAGTAACGGATTAGCATTTATCTTCCCCGAACCACCGATAAAAACGGGAAGAATCTTTTCCGGATGGAAAGACACGAACGGGAACTGGTTATGTATCTACTCTGGAGAAAACTGTCTTTTCTTCACAAAATCAGCATATTACAATCCTGATGAAACATGGAAATACACACAAGCAGAACTTACCCTCTATGCGGTATGGGATGAAATCTCCCCGGTTAAACAACACCGTATCAGTGTTTGCAGTGCCGAACACGGGGCGATATCATCGTCCTACGCCTGGGCTCCGGAAGGGGCAGAAATCATCCTTAGTGCCTTCCCTGCTTCCGGATATAAACTCAAAAACTGGATTGTCAGCAGCGGGTCTGCCGTTCCGTCTGAAAATCCGGCAAGTTTCATCATGCCGGAGTCAGATGTGTCAGTTTCTGCGGTTTTTGAGGCAGAAAGTCCTACACCTGTACCGGAACCGGAAGTAAAAGAAATGACTGTAACCTGTCAAACCGGGGAAAGTACCTCTTACTCCATCCAGATTCCGGCAGAACTCGAGCTCAAAAAAGGACTGACGGAGGAAGCTGTCATCTCAGTTAGTTTCACAACACCGCCAGAGGAAGGAAAACACGTAGTAGTTATGCTAACATCAGATGACACAGATCCTGGAAGTGAATATAAATTCATCCTGAAACTGGAAAAAGATGAGACCAAAACTGCTGAGTACCAGATTGCATCGAATTCATCCTTTGGGAGTGAATCACTCATAAAAACAGGCGACATAGTGCTATCTGCGGCAAAAGATACAACACAGAATCTCTACTTTAAACTGACGGACAATCCGGCTTTTGCGGGGACATATAAAGGAATGGTTACATTTACCGCAACGCTTGAACATACCCTGGTGGATGAAGCATCGCCGGCGGATGGCACATTCTATCCGGAAGAAGATGTCAACTCCATTAACAAAACATAACTTTCAGGGAAGCAAATATACTAACAATGGATTGTGTTCTGCTTGCAAGCGGCAGTAAAGGAAACTGCATCTACATAGGAAATGAAACAGATGCAGTGATTATTGACGCAGGGATAGGATATCTCTACCGGACCCTCTCAGAGTATCAGCTACCGGCAGCAAATGTCAGGGCACTTCTGGTAACCCATGAACATGCGGACCATGTCCGTTCAGCAAAGGCATTCTTAAAAGCCGCACACATCCCTGTTGCAGCATCCGGGGGGACTCTGTCGGAGATGGAACGAAATGGGATGATTCCTTTATCGTCAGAAAAGATATTGCTTGGTAAAGAAAGACAGGCAGAGTTCGGGAGTCTTCGCACCGCCGCATTTGAAACATACCATGACGCAAGAGAACCCACAGGATTTATCATCGACGACGGGGATGCACGCATCGGCGTCTGCCTTGACACGCACAAAGTAACAGATACAATGCTTGCAGCACTTTGTGCCTGTGACGCGGTCGTTCTCGAAAGTAATTACTCAACGTCCGCGATGAAATCCGACACCTTCAACCGCTGTAAGATGTGCAGGTCCTGCGGGGCTGCATGCGGCGGAAGCTGCGCGGTTCTCCGTCCCTACCCGCGATACTTAAAAGACCGGATAATTCATGACGGTCATCTCTCCAACGAAGCGTCATCAGAAGTCCTCTCACGGCTGAAGAAATCCGTTGGATGCGTGGCGCTTGCCCATCTTTCGGAAAATTATAACCGCCCGAATCTGGCACGCGAAACGGCAGAGGATGCAACTGAAGGCGGAGATGTCAGAATCTTTGTGTCAGACCAGTGCCCGATGTACCGGGAAAAACGTATGGTCAGATTTTCTGTATAACGAATAGAACAGACAAAAAAGGAAGAGAAGCAGTGCAGAAACGCTATTCCGCCGCACCCCTGTTTTTTGCAGTATAACACTGCAGGGATTGGTTTGGTTACTTTTCTTCTGCAGATTTTTTCTCTTTGTTCCGCTTATCCATCAGATGAAACAGGGGTTTTTCATGTTCCCGCTGCCGCTCTTTTTCCTCTTCTTCCTTCGCACACTGCGCGGTCTTTCTGTCCTCACGTCCGAGGAAGATAATGGATACCATGAGTGCCAGGATGACAATGACAACACCAATGATATCTGCAAAGGTCAGATTTGTCACCAGCAGTTTCCGGACCATGGTGGTTATTCCTGCAACAAGGATGGGGCGCAGCAGGATTTTTCCGTATTTTACATACGACCTGACAAGATCAATCAGTGTAGCAAGCACAATGATGAAGAGAATCTCCTGTACGGCAGGGGTTAATGCCGAAGCGTCTGTACTTGCTATTGCCTCCATCAGGAGATGTACAGCGTCAATACCTGCAATTACAACCGCAAATACCAGCAGCACGGCAATTAAGAGGTAAACTACCGTTGTAATCAGAGAGCAGCCCCTTGCCAGATAAAATCTGACCACATGGCTTGATTTTTCTATTGGTTCATGTGTATTTTCTTCTTCCATTTATTCACCCCGGAGTGCTTTCGCATTTGCCCATCTTACACGGATGGAGAACTCCTCCTCTTTATCCGGACCAGCGGATAAAGCATCTGCATAACAGCGGAATGCATCGGAATAATGTTTCAGCTGTTCAAAGACAATGCCCTGTAAAAACAGAACATGTGCTCTGTTTTCCGGCTCTGCTGACAGGCAGGCATCATAGTATCTGAGCGCATCGTACAGCAGCCCCTCGCGCCGGAGATTGTCCGCACGTTCAAGAAGTTCTGCAGCAGTGCCTTTCGGCATGCGCCAGTTCTTTTTCGCATACACTTCCGCTGCATACGGAGGGGCAAAGATGCCGTGTTTTTCTTTTGCACAGTGGATTTTGGTAAGCCAGACCTGGGTGAGCATCGAATCCTCATGGATATAACACCACTCTTCAGCCCGATACAGCAGGTTTCCCGCCTCATCAAAGTCCCCTGCCTGCGCGAAAGCATTTGCTCTGACAAGAAGCGAAGCTGCATCCGCATCACGGATTTTATCAGCTTCGTCAAGTTCTGCAAATACATTTTTCCTCTCTTCTAAATAAAGATATGCTTCTGCGCGCAGAACATGAAGCATAGAGGAAAATGCAGCAAACCGCTCCATGTCCTCTTTTGCAACATCCCATTCGGGAAGTCCGGCGAGGGCTTTTCCCAGTTCATCCGCGCACTCCGCATACTTTCCCATTGCCTTGAGCACCGACGCCTTTCCAACGGCAGCAATCGGATTGTACGGATCTTCTTTCTGGGCAGAATCATACATGGACACTGCATCGTCAAACTTTCCGGATGCGGCAAGCCGTTCCGCTTCGGCGATGAGGTCCCGCTCTTTTATTTCAGGTGCCGCAGAATCAGACAATGCGTGTTTCACCTCGTTTTACACCAACTCTTCCGCCTTCCGCGCAAAGCGAAAATCCGTTTTCTTCAAGCCACTGTTTTGCGCTGCCGTTTCCGTGAATCAGCAGTTCCACAAGATCCTCCGGCTCGTCAACATCTGTCGACATCCGCAGGGAGTCGATAACCTCCACTGACATATTCAGCTGCTGCGCGATTTCAAGGTGTCTCTTAAATGAGTAGCCGTAGTACTGCACACGATAGGATTTCGGGTTCCGGATAAAAAGGATGTTTGTTCCGCCGCCGGTACCCGGAACCACTGCTATATCTTTTTTCGTTGAAACAACCCGCAGAATCGTATCCCTGGTCACAAGCGGAAGGTCCGACATAATAATCAGAACAGGCCTTCCGGAATCTGCGAGATAACGATTCAGCGCTTCGTTTAATCCTTCGTTTCGTACTGCAACGAAGGCCTCTGCGCACACGTACTCTGCGGTTGAAAGAATTGTTACCGGAATCGCCGCATCACGAAGGGCAGATACGACATCATGCAGCATCGCATCCGCAAAGGCAGTCCGCTCCGCTTCAGTCATAATCCCGGACAACCGTGTTTTCGGGTTCTCCGGACGGAAGGGGAGTGCTGCACAAATATCCATCATTACTTATTTTTCCTCCGAAATGGTATGATTCTTTCCTTTTACACTTTGTCTTCTGCAGTATCCGACATCTTTTCCCCGTCCTGCAGAGCGGGTTCTTTCCCGTATTTCTTCCAGAGATAGATGATTCTCTGGATAGCAGAGATATTTGTACAGACGGCAATTATCAGGACCGCTATCCAGATAAATCCGGTTAGTCCTCCGAGAATCAGCAGAATAAATGTCTCCGGTCTTCCGAAAAATCCGACGCCTTCAAGCGGGTCTGCAATTTTTCCGTTCTCCTTTCCCTGGAATCCTATCTCCGCGTAAGCCACGGGTTTGATGAAGGTATTCATAATTGAACCAATGACTGCGGCTCCTGCGACTGCAACATAAACGACTGTCGGAACAGGTACCTGCTCGAGATACCAGGGAATTGATACAAAGCAGGAAAGACCAATGCCCAGCAGAACAATCCCGTCAATATATTTATCCGCAATCCAGTCGATGAACGCGCCGAATCTGCTTTTCCGGTTGTTTATCCGTGCAACCCCTCCGTCTGTCAGATCAAAAAAAACGGAAAAGGCAAGCAGGACAGCGCCAGGCAGATAGGATGCAAAGGCAAAAAGGACTGCTGCTCCAACTCCCAGAATGAATGAGAGGAGAGTAATCATATTCGGGGAGATGCCGGTTTTTGCAATAAGTTTTATTATCGGCTTCGTCCAGCCGGTCAGTTTATGACGGATTGAGGTGATATTCATGTGAGATCGCAGATTTCCGGGATTGGATGATGATGATTAATTCTTATATGTTTGGATTTCAACATATATTAAATCATATAAGATAAGTAATATACGATTAGAAATATACATAGTAAGTACATACCAAATACATACTAAGCAGGCACCTATAGAGAGGAGAGAGATGAAGCGTCCGCATGTCCTGATGATATCCGAAATAACCGCTGACGGGAAACTTACGCTCGGAAAAGGCGTATCCAGCAAGGTCCTTATGAAGTACATGTCGCACGAGGCAGAAGTAATGCTGCACCAGACCCGCGCAGAGTACGATGCAATTATGGTTGGGTCTAATACGATAAAGATTGACAACTCGAACCTTACGGTACGTCTTGCAGATGGAAAAAGTCCACTTCGGGTAATCCCGAATGCTGCTGCGGATTTATCTCCCGATTCAAATGTGTTTAATGTTAAAAATGCGCCAACCGTTCTGGCAGTTACCGGAAGAGCCCCAGAAGAGCGGCTGAAACTCTTCCGTGAGATAGGCGTATCTGTAGTTTTTGCAGGGGAGGAGACGATTGATTTCCCGCTTCTTATGGATATCCTTGTGCGGGAGTTTGGTGTTAAATCACTTATCATCGAAGGGGGGCCGACCCTTAACTGGTTTATGCTTCATCACCGGTTAGTCGATGAAATCCGGCTGATTCACATGCCGTTTATTGTCGGGGGTGCCGACACACCGTCACTTGTCGGAGGAGAACGCCTCGGGTCTGAAAATGATATGATTAAGCTTGATTTGAAAGGAACAAAGATGGCAGGGGATAATCTGATTACTGAGTATTTTGTACGGTATTAAGCAGATTCATATAGCCGGAGACTTTTTTCCCACCGCATGCAAAGTGCGTTTTTTCGATACCGTTTTGCCGCCGGTCAGACCATCTTTTTAAAACAACTCCCGCAGTGCCGCCGCAACTGCCTCACCAAACGCCAGTTCCGGCAGATGCCCGCGGTCTCCTTTTGCGCGCACCGCATCCTTTGTCCGCGGAGATGCAGTTGATGGTACAACCGCCTCGCCTGCAAGTTCCAGCATGGAAATGTCATTTTCCGAATCCCCTGCCGCCAGGAACCCGGACGGGGAGAGCCCCATCTCTTTTGCGAGTGCGGCAAACGCCCGTCCTTTGGAAAGCCCCGGTGTGTGAAGATGAATGGCAAACCCGGTATCAATGACCTCCACACCCATGCCTTTGATAATCTCAGATGCGGTTTTCGCATCACACCCGCGGGCAAACGCAACATCAGAGTGCCGCAGATTCGCACTGAACAGACGAAGCTCATCTCCTTTCGGCTGCAGTTCGGCAACGATTTTTTCGTAGGCGGCAGATGCGGCATTTTTGTCTCCTTCGACGTGCATCACGCCTAAGAATCCCTTCCTATAGACTCCGCCGTTTTCTGCAATGACGTTTCCATCGCATCCTATCATGTGGGCAAGGGAATCAAGGAAGCAGACGGTGTTTCCCGAGGCAAGAACCACGGGGATTTCAGCATCTGTCAGTCGGCGGATTTCCTCAACGGCAGATAGTGACAGGCGGCGTCTGTTGTCTGTCAGTGTGCCGTCAACGTCGGTGATAAATGCTTTTAACATGGGTGATAGATAGGTTGTACTCGGATATTTAGTCTTCGGATGAGAGTCTTTCTTTCTGGTAATTATCCATAAATGAACGTACAAGCCGAAACAAAACAAAAAATATAAATAACAGATTCGGTTTTCACGAAAGTAAAATTACACACAAATAACAGCTAAAATTAAAATCAAAGCTCAAAAATAAATCGGAAATAATCCACACGGTGAAAAAAGGAACACTTCCGCACCGCGCGGTGAGGGGTTTATATATCCAGACGTCGATTTCTTAGTTGTAACAACACTAAAATCCAAAATGAAAATGACGGGATCAGAAACCTGTCATCTGTTGTACACACATATATCTCGAAACATAAGGAGAAAGAAGATATGCCGGAAATAGAAATTGAGGAATTACCAGGTGTCGGACCGGCAACGGCCGACCGTTTACGCGAAGCAGGATACATCACCGTTGAATCAATTGCAACCGCATCCCCTGCGGATCTCTCAGAAGCTGCGGAGATTGGAGAAACAACCGCAAAGAAGCTCATCAAAGCCGCAGGGCAGATGGCAGACATCGGCGGGTTTAAAACAGGAACAGACATCCTTCTGAAACGTCAGGATGTCAAAAAACTGAAATGGCTCGTACCCGAAGTAGACGAGATGCTTGAAGGAGGTCTGGAAACCCAGGCAATTACCGAACTCTACGGAGAGTTTGGTTCCGGAAAATCGCAGGTTGTCCACCAGATGGCAGTAAACTGCCAGCTTCCGACAGAACTCGGAGGACTTGACGGCTCATGCCTTTACATCGACACGGAAAACACCTTCCGTCCGGAGCGTATCGGGCAGATGGTAAACGGCCTTGAGTTCGATGAACTGCCCGAAGGATATTCGATTCCCTCAGTTGACGAGTTCCTGGCAAATATCCACATCGCCCGTGCCCACTCTTCAGACCACCAGATGCTCTTAATAGATGCAGCGCGCGAGCTTGCGGCACAGGTTGCAGAGAACGGAAAACCAGTCAAGCTGGTTGTCATCGACTCACTGACAGGCCTTTTCCGCGCGGAGTACGCGGGACGCGGCACGCTTGCAGGTCGTCAGCAGAAACTGAACCGCCACATGCACGATCTCTTTAAGCTCATCGACTCGCTGAACGCGGTAGGTCTTGTAACCAATCAGGTTATGTCAAACCCTGCGGCACTCTTTGCCGACCCGACAAAACCAGTCGGCGGAAACATCGTGGGACACACGGCAACATTCAGAATCTATCTCCGGAAGAGCAAAGGCGGAAAAAGAATTGCGCGCCTTGTCGACTCCCCGAACCTCCCCGACGGAGAGGCAGCATTCGCAGTCGAGACCGCAGGACTCAAGGAGGCATAAAAAGAAAAGGTAACAGCCCCCTCTTTAACCCCCTTTTTACATTCACCTTTTTTGCAGTTCCTGTCAGGCAAACAGGTGTGCAATACCCCCTGCGCTTACTTTTCCCAGAATCACAGCTCCAATCACAAGCCCAACCGTCAGCAGGATATAGAGCGCGAAGTATACGTAATTTCCGCTGTCAAGAAGGCGCACTGATTCGGAACCAAACGCAGACATTGTGGTAAATGCACCAAGGATGCCCACCGAGAGAAAAATACGTGCCTGTTCCGGAATGAGGGAAGTATATTCGGAAAGATACAGCACCACCGAAAGCAGATAACTTCCGGTGACATTAATGATGAGTGTGGAGACCGGAAAGAGAAGCGTGTACTTTGAGAAGAGTTCGCCGACAAAGTACCGCATCAGTGCTCCGATTGCCCCTCCGATTCCGATAAGAACAATGTTTAACATAATTTCACCATGTACTATTAATATTCGCCAGAATGGCGGTGTGTAACGAACGAACAACAGGCGTTGTCCGGAAAACAGAAGTCATCAACTGTTACGGGCGGTTTTTGGCAGACTTCATTGCCGTTATTTAGTATGGTATGCTCTGTATTATACTTTCGGATGCGTATCCGGGAAATAGTTAAGTAAAAAAAGAAGGTTTTGATGTACGCGTACAGTACTGCGAATCTGCTGCCTATCCACGCACTTCCCCGATAAGTTTTGGAAGCATCGTCTCAAACTTAACCCCGTACCAGTGCTTCTCATTCCCTAAGGTATTCTCAATGCACTCCATCGTAAACTCTGCCGCAATTTTTGCCGCAGAAAATGCATCGCATCCGTTCATCAGCGCGCCGACAAAAGAAGACGCATACACGTCTCCCGTCCCGTGACAGCTGCGGTCGATTCTTCTGTGTTCATAGTACGAATAACTGCCGTTTTCAGACACCGCAACTCCGGTCTTTCCTTCCCGGAAACTGACGCCTGTAAGAATCACCGTCTTTGCCCCAAGGTCATGCAGACGGCCGATTAGCTCTCTGATATAGGACTCATCGTATTCCGTTTTGTAGGGAAAATCCGTAAGCATCGATGCCTCGGTGATATTCGGGAGCAGAATATCTGCTGCCCCGGAGAGTTTTTTCATCTCTGCAACGTACGCTTCGTCAAAAGCGGGGTACAGCACTCCGTTATCCGCCATCGCTGGGTCTACAATCCTCAGGCAGGGAAATGCCTCCATAAAGTCCAGCACATCCGCGACCTCCTTTTCGCTTCCGAGATAGCCCGTATATACCGCATCGAATGTAAGCCCGAGGCTTTTCCAGTGCGCGGCAATTGCCGGGATGTCGTCACCCAAATCACGGCAGGTAAATCCGGCAAATCCTGTGGTATGGGTGGATAAGACCGCAGTCGGAATCACCACAGTTTCAATGCCGCACGCGGATATGACCGGAAGGGCCACCGTAAGTGAACACTGCCCGAAACAGGAAATATCCTGAATAGTTACAACACGCATATCTTTCATAGATTATCTATCACTGCTGTTTGTCACACAAGGCCCGCTGTACGCGGACTGGCAAAGTACTTAATATATTTTCAGGTCATAAGTAATAAATCAAACCCGCGAGATACAGATAAGGAAGGAAAGAAGCGGTCAAAAATACCAGCCGGAGTATCGTATGCCGTGGGGAAAGTCCCGCGGGAAACACCGCGCGCGCCGGACTTCCTGAAATTCCCCGATTTACTATGTACAGAAAACCTGCTGAAATGCTCAATACCCGCGAGATGCTCCACCGCCAGGGCTACAACTTTGTATCGGACAAAAGTACCGCCGCGGTAAAGCCGTGCATGTGGTGCAAGCGCGCGGTCCGCGGCGGTGATTCGTGCTACAAACACCAGTTCTACGGGATAGAGACCGCAAAATGCGTTCAGATGACCCCGACACTTCGCTGCAACCAGCGCTGCCTCTTCTGCTGGCGCTCGATGGAGCATGAGCTGAAAGATGAGGAGATTCTATCTCCTGAAGAGATTGCGCGGGCAATTCCCGCACTGCAGCGAAAAGGACTTTCCGGCGACAAACCGTTCTCGGACCCTGCCTTCTGGGAAGAAGCGACAACACACCCCGCGCAGTATGCGGTATCACTTTCCGGAGAGCCAACCCTCTACCCGCATCTTGCAGAGCTCATCGGGATTCTCAAAACCGGCGGAAATTCAGTCTTTGTCGTCTCAAACGGAACGAACCCGTCCATGATTAAAAAAATTGCCCCGACGCAGCTCTACATCTCGCTTGATGCAGGAGACGCGGAAAACTATGCGAAAATCTGCCGGCCGGAAGGCGACCCTGCGGTAATGTGGGGTAATATCATGGAGTCTTTGTCGTATCTGCGGGAAAAAGAGGCGGCAGGTGTCCGGACTGCGGTCAGAACGACCCTTGTAAAAGGGTTAAACGACACACAGGAGGATGCCGCATCCATTGAAAAGATTATCAATACCTCACAACCAATGTATATTGAAATCAAAGGATACATGTATCTTGGCTTCAGCCGCAAACGGTTAAGTGAGGATGCAGTCCCGGACATGAACGAAATCAGGGCATTTGCAGAGGAGGCAGCACCCGAAAGCTATTCCCTGATGGATACAAATGAACCGAGCAGAGTTGTTGTCTACAGGAGAAACAAATGAAATTTGATGTGGAATCATTTAAGGAACAAAGAAAAACCGACTTTGAAGGCGCCTGGCATGCAGGGCCTTCGGTTATTACCCCCCCGCCGTCGGGAAACATCTATCCGCGCTATACCTATAAACGTGCGCAGGCGCACCCGATTTTCGATACGGTCGAGCGCCTCAGAAAGGCGTACCTTTCGATGGGATTCGATGAGGCGATGGTACCTGTGTTCATCGACGAATCAGATATCTACCGCCAGTTCGGACCGGAAGCCGCAGCAGTCCTTGACCGCGTCTTCTATGTCGGAGGTCTCCCGCGCCCGAATGTCGGCATCTCCCGCGAGCGCCTCGAGAAAATTGCAGAGATTTTAGGAAAACCTCTCGAAGAAGGTGCCGATGAAAAACTGATGAAGTGTCTTCACCGCTACAAGAAGGGGAAGTTCGACGGAGACGATTTAGCTCACGAGATGGCTGTTGCCTTAGGCGCGGACGACGGTGTTGTCGTCCACATCTTGGACGCGGTCTTCCCCGAGTTTAAGGAACTTGCACCAGAGTCCTCCAGAACAACCCTCCGGTCCCACACCACAAGCGGCTGGTTCCTGTCGCTTGCCCAGATGTGGGACAAGCGCCCGCTTCCAATCAGAATGTTCTCCGTCGACCGCTGTTTCCGCCGTGAACAGGAAGAGGATGCAACGCACCTTCGAACATACCACTCCGCATCCTGTATTGTTGCAGGCGAGGATGTAACCGTTGAAGAAGGAAAGGCAGTGGCAGCAGGTCTTTTATCCGCTTTCGGCTTTACCGAGTTCCAGTTCAGACCCGATGACAAGCGCTCAAAGTACTATATGCCCGGAACCCAGACCGAGGTCTACGGAAAGCATCCGGTTCACGGCTGGGTTGAGGTCGCGACATTTGGTATCTACTCACCTGCAGCCCTTGCCGAGTACGGCGTGGGAGTTCCTGTCATGAATCTCGGAATGGGTGTCGAGCGCCTTGCAATGGTCTTAACGCAGGCCGAGGATGTACGAAAGCTCTCCTATGCCCAGCTCTACCCTCCGGTTTATTCCGACCTGCAGATTGCCCGCGGTATCGGCTTAAAGGAGGAGGCGCAGACAATAGAGGGAAAGCACGCGGTAACAGCTGTCATGGAGACTGCAAAAGCACATGCCGCAGACAAATCCCCCTGTGCATTTGCGGCATGGAAGGGCACGCTTTGCGGACACGAGGTGGAAATCACCGTCGAGGAGCCTGAAGAAAACTCCACCCTCTTAGGACCTGCCGCACTGAATGAAATCTTTGTGAGAAACGGCGCTGTGCTGGGCGTTCCGGACAATGAGAAGTTTGCAGACATCAGAGCAGAGGGAACAGAGGTTGGTATCTCCTTCCTCTATGCCGCAGGAAATCTGGCACTCGCACGCATTGAAGAAGCGGCACGCATGGGAGACGGCACCTCTGTTCAGATTAAGATGTCAAAGCATCCGAGCGACATTAATGTGAAGATTGAAGACTGGGCAATGCGCTACATCACTGACAACAAGAAAAAGATTGACTTAAGAGGTCCTGTCTTTATGACGGTTACCTCGAAGGTACTCTGATTTTTTTATTTTTTCTGTGTTTTTTTCTTTAACGTTTCAGAGTACTTTCCAGACTTTCCCTGACTTTCCACAGATGGTTGGAAAGTCAAATCTCCCTATTTATATCCCTGTTTTCTAATTTAAACAATTATATTATTATTTATTATTTTTTTATTATTACTTTCCAGACTTTCCAGGGATGCGGGAGCATGAGGTATTCCCTCTTTTCCTGCTCCTGTCCCTTCATGTTCCCGGAAATTGGAAAGTCATTTTCAAAACCGATGAAAAAAAGATATTTTCAGAAATAAAACACAGAGTGTCTCCCGTTGGCTTTCCACCCTTCCGGGAAAGTCATGGAAAGCCGCGGAAAGTCAGGAAAGTCAGTCGGATTCTGATGCATCCCCGTTATCCAGTTCCAGGTAGATGTAGTTCTTTGATCCGTCCCATTTTAAAAACTCTTCCGCATCCCAGTCAAGAGATTTGGACGGTCTTCCATACCAGTTATCCACAGAATTTATCCCGTTAATCTTTAACAGCCCGTCAGAGTGATGAACAGTGTCTTTTCCGTTTACTGCTTTGGAAAACGCGGACTCACTCATCTTCAGTTCTCTCTGGAGGTCTTTGTACAGATAAAGACCCGTCAGTTTCGTTTTCAGGCAGGTCAGAATCTTTTCCTGGTTCTGCGTGAGTTTGTATTTCTGGCTTCCGCCGATGCCGTTTATAATTCTGTTCATGATTCCCGCGGCAACTTTGAAGTCATCTATTTCAGCAATCAGAAATCCTGCGGATGTCACGTTCCTTTTTGGTGCAGCAAGGAGTGCTGCTGCCCGTATCATTGTTGATAAGTGCGACATGGTACGAAGGGTTTCTGTTCCGTCAAAGCGGATTTTATCAGCGAAAGGTATCTGCACGATGGCCCGTTTGTCTTTTTCCGTCGGGAGAAGTTTCAGGATTTCTTTGCAGACTTTGAGCGGCCGTTTGTCGAGCCGGAATGCGGGGTCCATGTCCATTTTTGCTTTGAGGGCAGCTACTTTCCTGTGGTGTTCTTCGGAGTCGTCGGCAAAAAAGGAGAGTTCGCGGTCCGCGGTCTGTTCGTCGCCTGTTGAGTCGCAGAGGGCGGCCCACCGGACGCAGCGTTCGGGACTGGTGAATGTCAGCGCCTGTCCGTTCTGGACGGTTGTGAAGTTATAGGGTTTGTTTACATCGCTTGTCTGCGCCTTCATAATCTCCGCGGCAATCTCAGAGAGACTCTGGTCGTCGAGGAGGAAGACGGTTCCCGGTTTTATGTCCGCGGATTTGTAGAGCAGTGCTTTGTCCGAGAACCTTCCGGCAAGTATTCTGTCATCGGGGATGATTTCTGCGACGGTGCTCATGGCGTGGGATTTTCCTGTTCCCGCAGCACCTGAGACCCTGATGTTTAAGGCGATTTCATTGTTCATTACATTGGTTGCAGCATAGGACAGGGTAAGGGCTGTGAGGAGGTCTGTGTCGTCTACGTGATACCTTTGCAGGGTGTCAACGATGAACTTCAGGGCCTGCCCGCTATCATAAATCATACGTGCTTCTTCCTGTATGTTCATGATCTCCTGATTCTCCTGCTGTGCAGCAGAGATGTCCAGGGGTTCAACGGTTCGCCCTTCGCGTTCCGCGCAGGAGGTTCCTCCATAGAGCGCAAGGTTTGTTCCTCCGGTTTCTTCAACCGGAGTATCGGTTCTTTCAACCGGTTTGTCGGGTTTTTCAACCGGTCTATGTAAATTTTGAATCATTTTTTTCCTCAATATCGGGGTGTTTTTGTTTCCCCGAAGCACACGGCTTCATATCGTTTGCCTTCGTGGTTGTAGGTATGTAGTTATGTAGTCATGCACTACTTAACTATTGTACTTCGGAAGATATAAATCTTCTCACACCCAATATTAGAATACATGAGTCAGAATACCCTTCCCCCTATCAGTATTCGTGTGGATGACAGTGTTGCAGAGAAGTTATCGTCAATGGCTGAGGAGCGCGGGATGAGCCGTTCGCAGCTTATCTCCCGTGCTCTTACGGCTTTTACGAAGAGTACGGAGTGTATCCGCTGCGGCGCGCTGAATGCGGAGGGGAGTATGTTCTGTTCGGTCTGCGGGTCGCCTCTTTATTCTGATGAGGAGATTTGCGCGGCGATTGAGGATTTCTGCTGTTCAAAGCCCCCTGTGAAGGAGCTTCTGGCGCAGCTTACGGCAAGCGGGCTTGTTCCTTCGATTGAAGGAACGATTGACCGGAGTTCGGAGAAGGGGGCAGTAAGGCCGCAGTACTCGGGTGTCTTAAAGGTGCAGACCAGAAACGGTCTTTGCTTGAAGCTTGATGAGACGGAGGTGGGCCCTGATGTTCTGGAGCATCTGAGAGTTGATGCCGGGGAGCTCGGGAAGAGGTTGTATGAGCTGCGGATGAAGGGGAAGGTGTCTCCTCTCGCACGGACCGGGGAGATTGAGGATCTTTTCTGGGCTGATGACTATGAGCATAACAGGAAGGTGTATGATGAGATGGAAAACAGGCTCAGGGATTTTGAGCGGTATTTTAGTGGTGCGGGGGATGATGCCGATAAGATTGAGGGTAAGCTATGATAGATGAACTTCCCTGCAGCACCGACTCATACCGGAATCTTGTATCAGGAATATCAGGCATCTATTCCGCGGCACGTGATTCCGCATCCCGTTCTGTCAATTCGATTCTTGTTCAGGCATACTGGGAAATCGGACGGTATATCGTAGAGTTCGAACAGGGAGGAGACCTGAAGCAGGAGTACGGTTCCAAACTCATTGAGCGTCTTTCCAGGGATTTAACGACCATATTCGGGAAAGGATTTTCACGTTCAAACCTCATATACATGAGGAAGTTTTATATAACGCATCAAATTGGTGTGACAGCGTCACACCAATTGAGCTGGAGCCACTATTACCAGATTCTGAAGTCGGATGACGAGCTTGAAATCTCGTTTTACGAGCGTGAATGTGAGATTGAGGGGTGGAGTGTACGGGAACTCAGGCGGCAGATGGAGAGTATGCTCTTCCACCGGATTGCGTTATCCAAAGACAGGGAGGGAGTTCTTGAACTCGCCCGCGAGGGCTGCGATTTGTCAAAACCTTCAGATATTTTACGGGACCCGTATGTTCTTGAGTTTGCAGGGATTCCGGACACAGTGAATTATCTTGAAGGGGAGCTTGAGGAGGCTCTGGTCAGGAATCTGGAGTCATTTCTTCTTGAGCTCGGCAAGGGGTTTGCGTTTATCGGGAGACAATACAAGATAAACATCGGCGGAAAGTTCTATTATGTTGACCTGGTCTTTTATCACCGGATTCTGAAGTGTTTTGTTCTGATTGATCTGAAACGCGGGGAGGTTTCCCATAATGATGTGGGTCAGATGAATTTTTATCTGAATTATTTCAGGGAGGAGGAGAGCTGCGAGGATGACAATCCTCCGATTGGTATTGTTCTCGGGGCTTATAAGGATAAGCTTGCGGTTGAGTACGCTCTTGCGGGGATTTCGAATCAGCTTTTTGTAAGTAAGTATCAGCTTTATCTCCCGGGGAGGGAGCAGCTTGAGCATGAGCTTGGAAGGATTCTTGATGCCCGGGAGAGGTGCCGCATAGAGGAAGAGGAGCGTCTCTGAACGGCACAGTCTCCCTTTCTGCTGGAGTTTGTCTGCGGAAGGTTCCTGCGGGAACTCCGGAGAGGGAGGAGAGAGCTAAAGGGTTTTTCCCTCTTCTCTCTTAGAGGAGGTTGTTGGGTTGGTCGGTGCGGAATCTATGACGCACATTCGCACGTAAAACACGAGTCGCACGGCTTTGCCGTGCTGATTCGCGTTTTTACAAAGAGCATCCACACTGTCAACTACAGTCCGATAAATAGAATCCACACTAAAGAGCCGCGGCCTCCCGGCTTTACGTCGCATAAAAGACACGGCAATAGGCGACATCCCGGCAAAGAGCACCCACACTCATCTGACAACTCCCCCCGCACAGGTACAAATTCATATATCCGATAAAATCCAACTATTCTGTTACGACCGCAAAACACCCCGTCCCCGTCCGCTTATACGCTGCCGATGCATCAGAGCTTGCCGATGACACACTCTATGCAGCAGCCTACGCTGCGGCAAGCGGACAGCGCAGACAAAAAACCGACCGTCTGCTGTCTGAAAAAGACCGCCGTCTCTCCCTTGCAGCAGAACTGCTCCTCAGATACGGACTGGCTGAGGCAGGTGTTGAATCAGACACACTGCAGTTCGGATACGGAAAACATGGAAAACCGTACCTCTCCGCCTGCCCAAAGATTCAGTTTAACCTCTCCCACTCCGGAACAAGAGCTGTCTGTGCAGTATCCCCTGCTGCAGTCGGCTGCGACATTGAACGGATAACAGAACCCTCGGCCGCTGTTGCCGGAAAAGTATTTTCCAAAAGCGAATATGATGCTGTTTTCGGTCAGGAATCTCCGGATGCCCGAAAAGAGATGTTTTTCCGCATCTGGACCCGGAAGGAGAGTTTTGTAAAAGCAACAGGACTCGGCGTTTTCCAAAGCCTGGAGATATTTGAAGCGGCAAAAGAAAGTCCCGTCGAAATGACAGCCGCAGAAAACGACCCGTCCCCCGCACTCACGGACCCGGATGGGCTCCGGTGGTTTTTCAGGGAGTACCGGTTTGACAAAAAGTATGCCTGCAGCGTCTGCTCGGCACAGGACTTTTTTGACGAAAAGGTGCATGAGGTCAGGTTAAAAGACGTGCTGAACTCTTTTCTGTAAACCAGGGAAAGAGACGGGGGTGAATCCGTTTCTACCCGAAACACAAACATTATATTTTTTTCCAGCATATGTATCAGCAATGACAACCGAAGTGCCGATCGTCTTCATCCCGGGAATCCTCTCCAGTCAGTTATATCTCCCGGAAAACGGAAAAAAGCTCTGGCTGTCACCGTCGTTTCTGAAAAACGCCGACCGGATGGCAATCTCCTCCCCGCTCGATGTCAAAAACAATGAGATTAACCAGCAGACTCTTCCCCACACCAGGCGCGAAAAAGGGATGATGATGAAAGAGATTTTCCTCATTGAACGGCTCTGCGGTGCATTTCCGGACCGTCCCGTCTACTACTTTTCATACGACTGGCGTTCCTGCAAAGACGGCGCACAGAAGTTTGCGGAGTTCATCGCATATCTTGGAACTCTGGGCTATGATACGGTTGACCTGGTGTGTCACAGCATGGGGGGTCTTGTGATGGCGTACTATGTAAGCCGCCGCGGGTTTGAGCACCTGAGGAAAATCATCTGCCTCGGAGTTCCGTTTGAAGGAACGCCGCTCATGGAAAAGCTTGCGGTAACAGGAGATATTAATGCGATTCCTAATGCGGTAGCAGAGATCTTCGGGCTCACCAAAGAGATTGTTACAGCATACCCCTCTGCTGCGGTCCTGCTCCCGACAAAAGAGTACCTCTCAGTCTATCCATTATACCGGAAGGGCATTCCCGTCTCCACAGAAGAAGCGGAAGCGGTGTTTGAAGCATGCATGCCGGAGGTTTTTTCCGCGGCACGAACCTTCCAGCGTGCGGTACACCGGAGAGCATACAAGGCGCTTCTTGAAAATCCGGACTGCTACTTCGGCATCGGAATCGGAAAAGATACCGCACAGACGGTCTCCCTCGAAGGAGAGGATACGGTAATAGAGTACATGGGGGCAGCCGGCGACCGCGATGTTCCCGAGTATTCGGCAACGATGTGCGGACGAGTGGAAAAAACAGGATTTGAGCGCTGCAGAAAGTTTGACGCGCGGCATGCGGAGCTGCTTCGTTCCGCAGGGCCGATGGACTGGGTAATCTCCATCCTGGGGGATACCAAAGACCCGGTCAAGTACGAACCGAGGAGTGCAATATACAAAAACAAAGTGCGGAAAGAGAGCACAAAAAGAAAACACGAAAACAAAAGGACAGGAGATGGCAAAATAAAAACGTGAAAACTGAAAACAAAAACTGAAATAAAAAACGTGAATACTGAAAATAAAAAAAATCCGGAACCGCCCCGGACTTACTCTTTTTCCTCTTCCTTCCGTTCCGGGCGAATTCTGTCGTCGCGTGCATCGCCGATGAAGTTTTTCGCAACGATGTAGCACTCGGTGCTTCCGCGCCGTGTGGCATTCGAGCGAATGACGCGCACCGAGTAGAACCGTGCTTTTACCAGGTCGACAAGCTCATTGAAGTCAGTGCCCTGGAACGATTTCATCACCAGATTGCCTCCCTGCTTGAGAAGCGTTGCCGCGAAGTTTAAGGCATCCTCATTCAGGGCGGTTATGCGCGCCTGGTCGTAGGCCTTCGCGCCTGAAAGGTGCGGGGATGCGTCACAGACTACCACATTGACAGAAGGCATCGCCGCGCGCACCTGCTCCTGCACCTCAGGTGTCGTAAAGTCCCCCATGATGGTTACAACCCCTTCAAGAGGGGCTACCGGATTTAAGTCAACACCGCAGAGCTTCCCGTCGGTGAGCGTTTTCAGCACCTGAAGCCAGCTTCCGGGCGCGCAGCCTAAATCCACCACGTTATCCGTTCTTCTGATGATATTAAAGCGTGTGTTGATATCGAGCAGTTTATACGCGGAACGTGCCCTGAATCCCTCTTTTACCGATTTACGGTACACCGCGTCGCGTGTCCATTGTGATCCCATTATTCTCCTCCGGATAAATAGCTTTTATTATGTGTATGACCATACATATAAATATAATTTTAACTTCTCCGCGCTAATATGTATATTAGATTCGGAAACAGGGGTAAAAAGATGTTACAAGCAGCAATCAAAGCAGATGTCTTCAAAGACACGATCGATGCAGTTTCAGCACTGGTAAACGAATGCCGCCTGCACATTACAGCAGAGGGCATCAGAACAGTCACCGTCGACACCTCCAATGTCGCAATGGTTTCCCTCGAACTTGCCGCACCGGCATTTGAAAGCTATGCATTCTCCGCGGAAAAAGCAGAGATAGGTCTTGACATTGAAAAAATCCGCTCGATGCTTAGCATGATTGGAAAGGATGATGTCGTCATGCTGGATGTCGATGATGCGGGAAAGAAGATGAAGTTATCCTTCGGCGGATACGAGTACTCGCTGACCCTCCTTGACACCAAGACCATCAGAAAGGACCCGAACATGCCGAACTTAAACCTGCCGGCAGACTTTGCAATTCCGGGTTCGACCTTCTATGATGCAATAAAGGCCTCCGCCATGGTTTCCGATAAAATTGCCTTATCCGTCTCTTCCGGGACAAAGGTCTTTACCCTGAATGCGGAAGGAGACTCTGATAAAATCAAGCGTGAACTTTCCGGAGACGATGTGACCTACGCCGTCTGCGACAATGCGCGTTCCCTCTTCTCCCTCGACTACTTAAAGGACATGGGACGTGCTATCTCACGCGCAGACAAGGTACAGATTCGTCTTGGAACAGACCACCCCGTGCAGTTTATCTTTAACTACGCTGCAGGAAACGGAAAGATCAGCTACCTGCTTGCGCCGAGAATTGAGGCTGAATAAACGTAAGACATGCCTGCTGTTGAACTGCGGGAACTGATTCACTACCCTTTTTTGCCGGAAGCACAGAAGATTCTGGCATCCCGCGGAATATCCGTTGATTCCCTTTCAAAAACCGCATCCGGTGTACAGTATCTGGATAAGGCCTGTACGCGTGTCATCTGTGCAATCGACGGAAAAACCCTCTACCCGGAAGATACCGATGACACGGTATCAGATATCATTACCTATGTTTTAGGGCGTATTCTGGTCTCCTGCATAAATGACCGGATGACCATCCAGCGGTTTGTGCGTGCCGAGGCAAAACGTGCCTATACTTATCTCACGTCCGAGCAGAATGAGACACTCAAGCAGCGCGTCTGTGTTGAGTTCGGCATCTCGCTTGATGCAAAAAAGCTCTCGGTTATCCAGTATGTTGAGATGGCATCGTACCTTGACCGCGATGCAAAATGGAAGCTTATCAACCGTGAACTCTCCGGAGGGTTTGTTAAAATTTCACCCGATGAACTGGAGATTCTGTTAAGCGAAAAAATAAGATTTTATCTGGGGTCCACACTTCCCGTAAAGGTCCCGGTGCTTCTCGCACGTGACCTGCAGCCGTGGGCGGATAAAATCTCTGCGAAGGTGCAGGAGCGCACGCTCGAGGAGTTCGGGGCAATCGATGAGTCCTCCTATCCCCCCTGTATTCAGGCACTCATTGAGGCCTCTGCCGCGGGCGCGAACGTGGTGCACTCGGGACGGTTTGCTCTTGTCGCATTCTTACGCAGAATCGGGATGCCGCAGGAGCAGATTGAGACAATTTTTTCCCGCGCCCCGGGATACAATGCGGAGATGACGGAGTATCAGGTCAATCATATTTTATCGCATGAGTATGAGTCGATGTCGTGTGCTACGATGCAGACGCACGGGGTGTGCTCGCATAAGACGAAGTTGTGCGAGAGTGTGAACCACCCCTTAAACTATTACCGCAAAATGAAAAAACTCGCCAAGCAGAAACAGCAGGCGGAAGAGCGGCGCGAGGCTGCAAAGAAGCGTGCGGAGGCAGATAAAGAGGCAGCAGATGCAGCATGCAGCACACAGAATCCTGCAGGTGCGGCACCTGAGGATAAATAACTGAATAGTTAAAAAAAAGAAAATTATAATATTTTCTGCGTAAAGGCAACCTGTCCGGAAATCTTGGTGATTCTGACCTTTACCCTTGCACCGACTTTGACGCCCGACACATAGAGGATGTACTTTCCGACATGTGCCACACCGTCTCCTTTTTTGCTGATGGAGTCGATTGACACCTCCATCTCGCGTCCCTCCTCAACCGCGGATGCCGCGGAGGCCGGAGCCTTTGCAGAGCCTTTGCGTTTTTTAATCGGGCGCTTTGAACCGCACGCTTCGCAGAGGAGCATTAAGACACGGTCCTCTTTGATGAGTTTTGTATCCGGTCTTCCGCACTCCGAGCAGATGACAAAGTCTGCCACGTACTCTTCAACGATTGATGCAAACTGCTCTGGCTCGAACTTTCCGTTAAAGACCGCGCGCGTACCGTTGATTTTTCCTGCGGTTCCGAGTTCCCCGCTGAGGTATTTTAAGAGGTGGGCTTCCTCACGGTTGAGTTTTTCCACAATCTCTGCGAAATTTTCCAGAACCGTGGTCTTTCCTTCGAGATAGACCCGGGTCTTCGGAACACTGAAACGCTCACCGGAGTCGGTCGGTTCCCCCATGCCTTCATATGCTGCATTCAGCATATCTTCGTATGACTGTCCCATAATACAGTACAATTTGTTTTTATAAGGGATAAATGCATGGAAGAGTACGGGGAATTTTACGTGACAGAACGGGGAAAAAGAGAGCAATACCTGCAGTATGAGAGGAAAGCGCGGAAAAACAGTATACTGAAAAATGATGATAAAATTGACCGGGACAGGGGTGGAGGGTTACACCCCGAACTTTTCCCAGCTCTTTTCAATCGCTTCAATTGCAGGAAGCTTCTTTCCGGTCAGGAACTCGATGCATGCTCCTCCTCCTGTTGAAAGATGCGAGTACTCGGAGGCAAGACCGAGCTTTTCAATAACAGCCGCCGTGTGCCCTCCGCCGCAGACGGTAAACTCCGCGTTTGCTGCAGCGTGGAGCACCTCGAATGTACCTGCCGCAAAGTTCACATCCTCAAAGACACCCGCAGGTCCGTTCATTACAACGGTGCCTGAGTTCTTTAAGACATCAGAGATGACACCGATGGATTCAGAGCCCATATCCATTACCGGGCAGTCCTTCGGGACGGCTGTAACCGAGTATTCGCGGCGCTCATCCTTTTCCTTTACCGCTACGAACTCGGGGAGAATGATTCTGTCCCCATACTTTTCAAGGATGCGCTTTGCATGCTCCACCTCGCTGTCGTATCCTAAGGTGTGGATGAGGTTCGTTGACGGGGCACCAATATCGATTCCCTTTGCGAGATAGAAGGCGTTTGCAACGACACCGATAATGACCGCTTTGTCTGCGGTTCCGTTTGCAAGAACGTTTTCAGCGACCGCCATTGAGTCGTCGAGCTTGGTTCCCCCGAGAACAAACGTTACCGGCTTCGGGGCTGATGTAAAGACGCGGGAGAGCATCTTTACCTCTTTTTCCATCAAAAGTCCTGCAACCGTCTTCATGGCATACGGGAGACCGGTGATAGTAGGCTGCGAGCGGTGTGCTGTTCCGAATGCGTCGTAGACAAAGAGGTCTGCCATGGAGGCGAGTTTTCTTACGATGTGGGTCTTTGCCCCTTCCGCTGACGGGAGCGAGAGGTTTTCTTCCGCAGAGAACCGGACGTTTTCAAGAAGCACAACATCTCCCGGGTGTGCGTCGCGAATTGCGCGTTTTGCGCAGCTTCCAAATATGTCGTCGACGTATGTGACGGGCATTCCCATGAGGCGTTCGAGCTTGTCCTTGTGGGCGGCAAGCGTGGTAAAGTCTTTTTTGCCCGGGCGGCTCTGGTGCGCGAGGACAACGACTTTTGCGTCTTCCAGTGCCTGTATGGTCGGTATGTGTTCACGGAAGCGTTTGTCGTCTAAAATGGTGTTTGACGAGGGGTCGATGGGTGAGTTGAAGTCAACCCTGAGAAGCACGGTTTTACCGCGTGTTTCAACATCCTGCAGTGTCCCGAAGGTCATATGTTTATTTTGGTGTTTAAAGTAGATAAATTAGTTGAGTTTATACGGCAGGTATACGGCAGGTGTTAATTAGTCAGTGCGGGGGGAGATATGCCGGGAGGGGGGCGACTCGTTGCCAGTCTGTCTGCAGTTCATACATGACGGGAATAAACGCAGCGTGTCAGAATATTGTCAAAATAAAATAGATTGAATCTGCCATAAAAATCGGAAACTAACCAATATTCCGGAGTAGTTTAACACAGCAGACGATGCATTATGTCAGAATAAATGTCAGAATAAATAATAATCAGAAGATCATATATTATTCATAAAAGCAATTCATAAAAGCAGGAACCAAACGTACCATGCTACCCGAATCCATCCTCGCAGAACTCCGCAGCGGAGAAAACCGGCATTGTGAATTCAAACGCAGAGCTGAAAAAAGCCTTGCGGATGAAGCGGCAGCATTTGCAAACGCATCCGGGGGGTCTTGTGAAGGGGCTGACGCGGGAGATGTTCGGAAAGGTGAGCGTTGCACGAAATCCGGTCATAGCATCGATGCTGCAGAGAGCCGGGTTTATTGAGAAGATAGGGTCGGGAATCTCACGGATTAATCAGTCCCTGACGGAGGCGGATCTCCCGGAGGCAGTTTTTGAGTTTGATTCGTCATTTATGGTTTCGCTGTACCGTGACTCGTTTTTTGCTGCAGGTGCTTCGGATGCGGTTCTTTCAAAGCTCGGGAGAAGTGTTCTTGATTTGTTTGAGGAGAGTCCTAAACTTTCGGTGCATGAGGCTGCGGTCCGCCTGGGGAAGTCAGACCGTACCATTTTCAGGGAGGTAAAGAAGCTGGAGGATGAGAGGGTTCTGTTCCGGGTTGGTGCGAATAAAAACGGGAGCTGGAGAGTGCGCAGGTGAGGGTATCACCTGTTGCCGTGTCTTTTATGCGACGGACTGTAGTTGACGGTGTGGATGCCCTCTGTCATACCGCCGGGGGTTCGGTGTGGATTTTATGCGACGTAAAGCCGGGAGACCGTGACCCCCCCATAAAGCATCCGCACCGTCAGTTACAACCACGACAAAAAACACCAACCCCCTCAAAACACCCACTTCCACCCCTCTTCCTTTAACACCCTCTCCGCCTCACGATATTCAGGCATCACACGGGAAACCTCCGCCCAGAACTCCTGCTGATGATTCCTGAACCGCAGATGACACACCTCATGGGCTGCCAGATACTCAATCACAAACACCGGCCCGAGAAGCACATTCACATTAATGATAATCCCGTTCTTCGGCGTACAGCACCCCCACTTCCTCTCCTGATGCCGGACCCGAACCTGCGGGACGGGGACCCCGCAGAGCGCTGCATACTTTTCAGCAAACGGCTTCAGACGCCGCGTCCCCTCCCGCCTGAAAAGATACATAACAGCACTGCGGCACGCCTCCTCTGCCTCATCCGCGGAAAAATCCTCCGGCACCGTCAGCAAAAGAACACGGGACCTGCTCTCCGCCTCATCCCCGGCATCCTCCGCAAACCGTGCCGAAACACAGCGCCCGGCAGCTCTTCTGATAACATACTCTTTTCCGAAAAAGGAGATCACATCCCCGTCCGCGTATCCGCGGTGCGGAATCTCCCGTCTGCTGAACCGCTCCAGATGCTTTACAATCCACTCCGCCTTCGACTGCGCAAAGGAGAGTGCCTCCTCGCGCGAGGCATTCTCCGGAACGCGCAGGACAACCTCGCCGTCAGCTTTTACCGTAAGCCCGATTGTGCGCCGTTTTGGGGAAAACACCACAGATACCGGATATTCCGCGCCGTCAAACACCACAGAGTCCCTGCCGTTCATAAGTGAAACATTATCTAATTTACAAACCAATATAGTTATTGAAATGAAGGTATATGCGATAGACCGTGATACACTCGCACTTCTGCTCGAAATGGGAAAGTCCTCGTGGCCCAACGAGTACATGGTCCTCCTCGGCGCAGAAGAAGGCGTCATCAACATGGTATATCCGATTGCAGGCTCCGGCGGCGGATCGGACGCCTCATACATCATGATGGACATGGTCCCTCTCGGGATGTCCTTTGCGGGGACTGCACACAGCCACCCGAACGGGGTCATCAGACCGTCTGACACCGACTACTCCACATTCGCCGAGACGGGGCAGGTGCACATCATCGTCGGAAGTCCCTTCGACGAACACTCGTGGCGTGCCTTCCGCCGCGACGGACACCCCGTAAAGCTGGAGATTGTATCAGACGACTGACCTGACAGGAACAATAACAGGAAGATAAGATATGAAACGCGTCATAGCAACAGGAACATTCGATATTCTGCATCCGGGACATGTACATTTCCTCTCGGAATCAAGAAAACTCGGGGACGAACTCTGGGTCATCGTCTCCCGCGAAAAAAACGTAAAGCACAAACCGCGCCCGGTGGTCTCCGAGGAGCAGCGCCTCGCAATGATTCAGAGCTTAAAGTGCGTCGACCACGCGGTCTTAGGCGACGAAGAGGATATGTTTAAACCAATCCGTGAAATAGCCCCTGATGTCATAACACTCGGCTACAACCAGTACTTTGACGAGAATAAACTTAAAAGCGACCTTGAAAAGCGCGGCATCAATGCGGAGGTCGTGCGGATTTCAGCATACACGGGAGCCACCTTTACCTCAAGCAGCCAGATAATTGAGGAAGCGGTCAGAAGGAGAGGGAACAGAAACGGACCCGGAGAGGAAAATGGCAAAACCGGATGTTAAGGAAGAGGCGGCAAAGCTCACCGCGATGGTGAAGGAAAAGGGAGGAGAGGCGATTTTAATCCCCGCATCAGATGTGGTAACCGCAGAATGGGTCCGGATGAAGTGTTACTTCGGCTGCAAGGGATTCGGACGGCGTTTCAGCTGCCCCCCCTACTCGCCGACGCCTGAACAGACGCAAAAAGTCCTTGACGGATTTACTGCGGCTCTTCTGATAAGATATGTCGGGGATGTTGGAGAGCCGGACCCGAAGCGGTACGTTTCGCATGAAACAACGCGGTATGTGCAGCAGATGACGCACGAACTGGAAAAAACCGCGTTCAACGACGGCTTCTACAAGGTTCTCTGCTACACGGGACACCAGTGCGGCTGGTGCCCGTCGTGCGCCGCAAAAGAAAAGGGTGCACGCGAATCAGACTGCCGGTTCCGTGAAAAAATGCGCCCTTCAATGGAGGCCGCAGGGATAGATGTGTATGCGACCTGTAAAAACGCAGGCTGGGCGCTTGATGTAATCAGCTGCTGCAAAACCCCTGAAGGGGGCCTTGCACTCGGACACCCGATGACCACCGTAATGCTTCTGCTTCTGGAGTGAGTATGGCTGTCCGTCGTCCGCAGAAAAACTCCCCCTTTTTAGCACCGGTCCCTTTTTACTGGTGCGACAGATGTCATGCACCCGTGATGGGTCGTGTCTGTGCGTGCGGAAACGCCGCACGGCCGGTTTCAGTCACCCCTCCGGGAGATGTCCGCCCCGCGTTTGCCCGTGACCGTGCGCTCGTAAACCGCTTATTCGAGGCAGAGTTCGGCGTCCCCTTAATCCCCGATGACCAGATTGCGATTTTAAACAAGGTCCCCGATGAGGACCGGATGGAAGAGATTGTGCTCGGCGGAGCAGTCGTCTGCGCAATCCGCTACCTCCCCGCAGAAGAGCGCTGGGAGGTGCTCCCGCGTGAGGCGGCGGCAGCGGTCGTAAAACCGGTAAAGCGCATCGTGCGGGTAACAGATGAGGCTGCAGGATACATCAAAGAGGGAAGCAGCGTCCTAATGCCCGGAGTGACCTATGTTTCCCCGGAAATTCGCGAAGGAGACCCCGTCTTTGTCATCAGTGAATCAGGAGAGTGTGTTGCAGTCGGCCGCTCAAAGATGTCTGCAGAAGAGGCGGCATCTGCAGAGCGGGGACAGCTTGTCCGCACCAGACGGACGCAGAAACCAACAATCGATGTGCACCCGTCCTCATGGGATGGGGCAATCGCCGCAAACAAGGAGATTTTAGACACCTACGAGGAAAAGTCCGTCGCATTCATCCGCGACGTGATGGCGAAAAATCCGGATGTCACAGCAACAATCTCCTACTCCGGCGGAAAGGACAGTCTGGTAACGCTTCTCCTGACGTTAAAGGCGGGGCTTCGTCTCCCGATGATTTTTGCGGATACCGGTCTTGAGTTTCCGGAGACGGTCGAAAACGTGCACGAGGTCTCTGAAAAATACGGCCTTCCCCTCTATACACAATCCGGCGCTGACGGGTTCTGGAAGGAGTTTGCGGTAAACGGCCCCCCTGCAGTGGACTTTAGATGGTGCTGCAAATCCTGCAAACTCTCGCCCGTCAAAACCCTGATTGAATCCACGTGGGGAGAGGCACTCTCCTTTATCGGACAGCGGAAGTTTGAGTCCGCAAAGCGTCTGCAAAGCCCGCGGGTATGGCGGAACAAAAACGTCCCCTGCCAGATATCAGCGGCCCCTATCCAGCACTGGACCGCAATGCATGACTGGCTCTACCTGTTCCGCGAAAAAGCGCCGTATAATCCGCTCTATGAGATAGGGCTTGACAGAATCGGATGCTTTATGTGTCCTTCGTCAGATATTGCCTGTATGAAGGATATCGAGGCACGCTATCCTGAGATGTGGAAGATGTGGGAGGAGCGGGTCCGTCTCTGGGGAGATGCGAACGGGAAGCCCGAGGAGTGGGCGGTAAAGCATCAGTGGAGAATCCGGGAGAAGGCGGAAGAGGATTCGGATATGGAAGGGCATTATTGA
>JAUNXT010000041.1 GCA_030539655.1 Methanocorpusculum sp. | reverse complement strand
GGGTGGTAGCGGATACCGCCTTTGTACGGACCAAGTGCATTGTTGTGCTGAACACGGAATCCCTGGAAGACCTTGATGCTTCCATCATCCATTTTGACCGGTATTGAAACCTGAATCTGCTTCTGCGGCTGCATTAAAATGTTTACCACATTGTTGTCGAGATTCAGAATTTTGGCACAGTCTAATAACTGTTGCTGTGCCATTTCGAACGGGTTTATCTTCGACATGATTTATCCTGCCATTGACGGTTCGACGTATATTGTTTCAGCCGTTATCTGACAATATTCATTGGTGCCGGAAAGATATAAAATATATCACATATGGTAAAACACTGCAGGATATTGCCGCAGTTTCCAATCAGGCAGGTATATCCCTGTTTTTTTTATCTGACCCCGCTGTTGTCTTTTTTTGAAGGAGAATAAAACATGCACCGGGTTTTGAGGCCTGGAAAAAAAGAAAACGCGCGTGATGCCTCTCTGGGATTTTTTCGCGTCAGGTGTTCTCTATTAGTCTATTTGTACTTAAACCAGCGTCCTTTGCTGTCGTATTCTCCATCTTCACCAGCATGCGGGTCGTACGGCAGCTGCGGTGCGGAAGGCGCAGCTTCGCGGCTGGTTTCGGCAGGATTGGCTTCAACAGGATTATATGTATCAGGTGCTGATGGTACGCCTTCCTGCTGTACGGCTCCCTCATATCCGGACTCCCTGCAGGCTGCGGCTGCCTGGGCAGCTTTCATTGCGGCTTCTGCTGCCGCCTGTGCCGCAATCAGGTCTTTGAAGAAGAATGCCTTGTATGCGGTAAAAAACGGCATAAAGAGGAAGGAAACAATCGCCGAACTGAACACAAACGGAAGCATTATTTCAGAGGAAGATATCAGCTGGTTTCCAAGACTTACCAGAGTATCCTGATTTGCTGCAACGTCAGCAGGGTTTAGAAGGGATGGGTTTTCCAGAAAGGTCTGGCTAACGGAGGTGACAATTTCCTCTCCACCGGAGACAGAGAGCAGTCCTCCAAAGATAAAATCGAAAAGGAATGCCATCAGAATTCCTGCGATGATGTTTGCGAGGTAGAAGATTAGAACAAGGAACGATCCGCCAAGCACCCGTTTTGCACTGTCCTTGAGTGCCTGCCCTGTCCTTAGGTTGTGACGGATTGCGGTAATGTCTGCAAAGTAGGTGAAAAAGACCACCGGAATAGAGATGAGCATCCCGATTTGTCCGAAGATAACGGAGAGAAGAAGACAGATGGCTGCTACAAAAATTGCAGGCGGGAGGCAACGGGTGTAGCCGTAGCGTGCATAAATCATAAAAGCCCCTTTCTTTTTATTTCCATCAAGAATCATCCCGTATGTTCCTGCAAAGAAAAACGGGAGCGCAATCAGGAAGAATGCCCCGATTAATGCTGCGACAACCGGGTGCAGGTATGCTGCCGCAAAATAGACCAGAATGATGCCAAGAGCGGCTGCTATCCCGTTCATCCACACGACAGGCATTTTAAAGTATGAAGCAATTGCGTTTGCTGCGGCTCCCATGTATCTCACCTCTCCCTCGGCATGGCGGCAAACTCCCGCACCTGCAGATTGAAAAAGGACGAGGTGTGTGACGGAAGAATCACGAGTACGGTGTCCGCTCCTTCTTCTGTGCCTCCGACTGCCACTACCTCACGGTCTGTTGGGACTGCCCCGCAGTCTGCTGCGATTAAGACGCACTCGACAGCGACCTTCATTCCGACACCAATCGTCCGTCTGAATGCTTCTGCTATTGCTTCTGTCCGGCTGGCACCTCCAAGGCGCCGTGAAATCGCGCGCTCCATTCCCGAGAGCGCATGCGTTCCGGTAACAAACGTGACTCCTTCGCGTTTCAGCCGTTCTGCAGTTTTTTCATCAAAGTCCTGCACACCGGACTGTGAAAAGCCGAAGGCATGGGTGACCACGATAAGGTGCAGTCCTTCTTTTTTTGCCGCCTCAAAAAATATCTCTGCGGTATACCCGCTGCTGCTTGCAACGACGATATCTGTAAGGCCAAGGGCTTTTGCGCGGGATACCGCAATCTCTGCGCAGTCTTTTGTATTTTCTTTTCCCGGTGATGAAAAATACGTGATGGTTTTTTCTGTTTTCATATACTTACTCCCTTTTCACAATAAAATCCGAGAATTCCGTAAACACATAATCCTCTGCTGAAATTTTCCTGATGACTGCACGCGGACAGCTGTATGTCAGGGATATGAATTTTTCAATAACTGCTTCATCTCCGGTGACCACTGCGCGGACACGCCCGTCTGCGAGATTTTCCACCTCTCCGCAGAGTCCGAGGGAGGATGCGGTATTTCTGACATACGCGCGGAACCCCACCTTCTGGACTTTGCCGGAAAAGAGTATTTCCATAGTTTTTTCCATAGGGTATTCCTGACCATATTTATATTGGTGTACATAATATAATAAGTTGAAAGCCTGGATTCCACAAAAGCATGATAAGGATAGAGGTAAAATAATATAAGACAGATATGAAGAAATCAGGAAAACCTCTAGTAATTCTCATTCCGCTGGCAGCAATGCTGGTGCTTGCTATTGTATCTGCGGGGTGTATTGATGAAATCAGTCCGCTTCCAGATGAAGTAAAAATAAAAGGAAATGTTATCAGTGTGGATTCCAGCTTAATGCCGTCTGATGTCATTATGAATCTCCTTTTCTCCCCGAATGAGTATGAAAAGGAGGCATTTGAAGCGGTCGAAAAATATGTGCCCCCGGATGACCCGGTTGTAGAGGTTGGGGTGGGTCCGGGGACTCTTGCCGCCTATATCAACCAACATCTCAGGATTAAAACAGACCATATAGCATTTGAGTCGAATCCATATCTCCTCCCGCTTCTTGAGAAGACGAAAGCAACTAACCAGCTTGGAACACGCTTCATCAACGGAGCTGTGGCGTATGGCTCGGACACTGTCCCGGTCAGCATCACGAAAAATTTCCTTGAAAGCAATATTTCTCCGACCAGAAGTGAGGAAACAGTTGATGTACCTGCGCATACTCTGCGAAAAACAGTTGCCGAATCCGACTTTCTGGATAAGACCTGTGTGACCGTTGTTGTTGAAATTAATGATGTCTGGAAAGATATCCTGACAAATGAACCGGATCTCGCAGATTTTGTTTCGACATTCATTGTCGCAACATGGAACATTTCACAGGATGATAGGGAGATTCTTCTGAAAAAAACGAGAAATGCGGGATTTTCCTCGACGTATGTTTCTGATACCGGAAAAAACGGTCTTGAGGTCTTTGTCTTTACAAGAGATGATAGTCTTTCGGAGAACGGGATAACCGAAGAAATCCCTTCTTCTGATTCCTCTTCTTCGTCGGGGTCTTCTTCTTCCTCTCCTGAGTCTGTATCCAGATAATACAGCCTTGTTCATTAATTATCTGGAATGTCTGGGTCGAAATGACACAGTTCTGCCGGAAATAGTCCCATACATGGCAGAAACTGTTTAATTTAAGCGTTCAGAGTTTGGTAACGATTGTTACGATATCTCCGTCTGCTACCTCATGCTGCAGACCTACTTTTGCCGCATCATGTTTTACGGAAGGTCCCCAGATTTTTGCATACCGGAATTGATCAACAAAATCACGATGGAGACGTCTGCAGATGTCCTCAATCTTTGTTCCTTTGCGCATAATCATAGGTTCGTCCATATCTGCTTCATGTCCGTACGGTTTCAGATAGATCCGGACAAACCCTAAGTGGTCATAGATTGCGTCCTGCAGTTTGTCGATATTGTATGCAGCATGTGCGGAGATCATAATGGGGTCAACCCCGTACTTTTCCCGCATGTGTGTTTCCACCTCTTTTCGCTGTTCAGGGGTAATCAGATCTACTTTGTTGATAGCAATGAATGCGGGGATGTACATGCGGTTCCCCATCATCGCATCAACAATGTCATCCTGGGTAATATCTTTTCCGCGGCAGAGTACATCCGCGTTCATAATTTTGTTTTCCGCGAGGATTGCACGCACCTCCTCGATGTTGACCTTTGATGCCCCGACCGTGTGCAGATGCACACCTCCTGCTGTCGTCTTTTTAATGGTGATATCCGGTTTCGGACGGTTGATTCTGATGCCTGAATCATAGAGTTCGCGCATCAGAACATCCACGTGTACCGCGTTGAACACATCCCCTAAGATTACAATCACATCTGCGGTGCGGACGACAGCGATGACTTCTTTTCCGCGTCCTTTTCCCATCGCTGCCCCGGCGATAAGTCCCGGAATATCAAGAATCTGAATCTTTGCCCCTTTATACTCCATCAGCCCCGGAACGACTGTAAGCGTGGTAAAAGCATACGCTCCGGTTTCACTTTCCGCTCCTGTTAAGCGGTTGAGCAGTGTTGATTTTCCGACCGACGGGAAGCCCACCAGAACAACAGTTCCGTCTCCGCTTTTTTTGACCGCATATCCTTCGCCGCCGCCGACCGATTTGATGGCGCGCATTACAGCGTCATCTTTTAACTTGGCAATCTTTGCCTTCAGCCGCCCGATGTGCTGTGAGGTCGCCTTATTATATTTTGTATTCCTGATCTCGTCTTCGAGTGCGCGTATTTCGTCTTCTATTCCGGGCATAATATTTGTGTCTATATTTATTGGTGTTCGTATTAAATAAATAGCTGTGAATTGTCCGTCACTTTACGTCAAATATAAATACTGAGGTGTCTAATAATATAACGCAATTTGTGCTGACATAGTGTAGTGGCCAATCATGCCGGCCTCTCACGCCGGCTACTGGGGTTCGAATCCCCATGTCAGCATGTCTCGATGAGACTGATTTTTTGAAGCGAGGTGGGGTAGTCAGGAGATCCCGACGGGCTCATAACCCGTAGACCAATGGTTCAAATCCATTCCTCGCTATTCTGTATCTTTTTCTTTTCGGCGCAGATTATACAGAGGTTCCTTCAGCCCGACAATCAGACAGCCCGGTTTAAAGTATCAGTCCGAGTATTATATCAACGACCGATACTCCGAAGAGTGCAAAGATGAATCCAATGGTTAGGGGAAGAAGGAGCGGAATCCCGAATGATATCCAAATTTTATCACACTTTGCATATCGGGCAATTTCTGCCGCATAGGTGTCCGGATGTTCACGAAGGACTTTTATCATCACCGGTGTCTGATATTTCAGTGCAGAGGCATGGGCGCCGCGTTTCATTCGTGTTTTTACGATTCCCTGTTCAGTATCTGTTACTTCCTCTGAGATAAATCCATGGTATTTCAGGATGGAGTCTCCGCGTACCGGAATTCCGGAACACATCAATGAGAGAGGGCCGCGGTTTTTCCTGGCGATGTTATAGATAAGACAGATGATTGCAAAGAGAAGGACAAGGACACCTGCATTTACCAGCGACGAGACCGCAAGTGATGGGAAGATGTATGCTGCAAACGGGGTTGCAGGAACCGCGATGGAAAGCAGAATAAGGGCTTTTGCATCGGCTTTTCCAAACAGACCGAAAAATGCAAAGACTGCCATAAGTGCCGCAAAAACCAGAGAGATGATGAGAACCGGCAGGTTTTCAGGAAGGGCATCCGCCCAGTAGATGATTACACAGATTAATCCTATAGCTGCTGCCGGGTACCATGTCACTCTGTAAATGCTGCGGTCCTTTATGTCCTGTATTGAGGCTATAATAAACGTAATCAGAACTGCAACTGCAGATATGGCCAGGGGGAGTATCATTTTCCGGTATGCGTTTTACTTAGAGATATTTATTATTTCGTGTCCGAGGATGAAAGCAGTTCATCGTCCTCTTCGTGCCGTTGCTAATTGATTATCAACGCTGACGATACAGATAACTTTATTTTCCGGCACGTATAATATATGAGTGCGCTTTTATCAGTTCACAGAACTGTTTTGCCAGTATCATAGTATTTCAGTTCATCATAGATGAATATGAGATGCCGAAACACAATCCGAGGAATCTATGTCACAGGAAAATCAGGATGTTAAAACAGGAACAACCACTGTAGGAATTGTCTTTAAGGACGGGGTTGTCCTTGCAACGGAACGCCGTGCCACAATGGGGACGCTTATCGCAAGCAAAAAAGCGAAGAAAGTCCACGCAATCGCAGAACGGATAGGAATGACCATCGCAGGGGGCGTCGGAGACGCACAGCAGCTTGTACGGATTATCAATGTCGAGTGCAGTCTGTATCAGGTCCGGAGAGGAAAACCAATCAGTGTGGGAGCAGCAGCTACCGTGCTTTCCAATTACTTAAACCAGAACCGGTTTACCCCGTATTATGTTCAGCTGCTCGTAGGAGGCGTTGACTCACAGGGCCCTTCCGTTTACTCTGTGGATGCTGCAGGAGGAGCTACGCTGGAAGAAAACTTTGTATCAACCGGTTCCGGTTCCCTTACAGCATACGGTGTCCTAGAGGACCGCTACACGAAGGATATGAAGGAGGCGGATGCAGTAAATCTTGCGGTCCGCGCCCTTCGTGCCGCGATGCGCCGCGACTCCGCATCGGGTGAGGGCTACAACGTGGTTGTAATTACCAAAGATAAATTTGAATATATCCCGGAAGAGGCAGTCCAGTCTCTTCTCCGCTGATTTTTTGGATGCGTTAGTATGCAGATTGAAGAACAGCTGCTGGAGCTAAAAGAGGCAATCAATAAGAAGGTCCCGAGCGGCGTCAAGGTGACTGATGTCGAGTACGAGGGGCCGGAGATGGTTATCTATACCGACAATCCGGAAAAGATTGCCGCAGAGCAGGACTTAATCAAAACGCTCGCCCGCGATTTGAGAAAACGCATCGTTGTCCGCCCGAATATTCTTGGCGACACCGAAGTCGCCTATGATATGGTAAAGAAGGTGGTTCCCGAATCCGCCGGCATTACAGATATCTTTTTTGACACCGATACCGGAGAGATGTTAATCGAAGCGGAAAAACCAGGCGTTGTTATCGGAAAAAACGGAACGATGCTTCGCGATATCACGATAAAGACCGGCTGGACCCCGCGGGTTGTACGTACTCCGCCGATTCCTTCCACCACGATTAAGCAGGTGCGGCAGTATCTTCGTGAAACCCGTGATGAACGAAAGGAATTTCTGCGCCGCTGCGGAAAAAGGATTCACCGTAATTCCGTCTTTACCGGACGGGATAAAAACCAGTGGCTTCGGATTACAACCCTTGGCTGCTGCAGACAGGTCGGGCGTGCCGCATTTCTGTTAACCACCCCGCAGAGTAAGGTTTTAATTGACTGCGGAGAAGCACCGGGTGCGACAGGTTCTGCGTCAACACCGTACCTTCATGTGCCGGAGATTTATCCGTTTGAATCCCTTGATGCGGTTGTCTTAACCCATGCGCACCTTGACCACTGTGCATATGTGCCGCTTCTCTACCGGTACGGCTATGACGGTCCGGTGTATACAACCCCTGCAACCCGTGACCTTGCCGCGATGCTGCAGCTGGATTACCTTGATGTAAATAACAAGGAAGACCGCGCTCCACCCTACTCTTCAAGCGAGGTCCGTGAGTTTGTAAAGCATACGATTACCATCGGATACGGTGATGTAACAGACATTGCCCCTGATTTAAAGCTTACCCTCCATAACGCGGGGCATATTTTAGGGTCTGCAATCGCCCACTTCAATGTCGGAAACGGACTGTATAATGTTGCATTTACGGGAGACCTCTACTATGCAAAGAGCCGTCTGTTTAACCCGGCCGTTTCACAGTTTCCGCGGCTTGAGGCACTTGTTATGGAGTCCACCTACGGTGGGTCCGAGGACTTCTCCCCGAGCCGTGTTGAAGCCGAGGAGCAGCTGTGTCAGGTTATCAGCGAGACACTTTCCCGCGGAGGAAAAGTCCTGATTCCGGCGTTTGCGGTCGGAAGGTCACAGGAGCTGATGCTTGCAATCGAGGAAGGTATGCGCAATAAGAAGATTCCATCCTGTAAGGTCTATCTCGACGGTATGATTAAGGAAGCGACGGCAATGCATACCGCATACCCCGAGTATCTGAACACAGACCTGAGGAACCAGATTTTCCGTGACAATTACAATCCGTTCCTTGCCGAATGTTTTGAACAGGTTGATACCCATGACAAACGGCAGGAGGTAATCTTTTCAAAGGATCCCTGCGTCATTATCTCCACATCCGGTATGTTAAATGGAGGCCCTGTGATTGAGTATCTGACAAATCTTGCGGAGTCTGATAAGAATACGCTGGTTTTTGTCGGATATCAGGCTGAAGGAACCTACGGACGCCGCATTCAGAAAGGATGGCGTGAAATTCCGGTCGGAAAGAAGGGCACTATCATTATTAACATGAATGTGTTAACCGTCGAAGGATTCTCGGGACATGCCGACAGAAAGCAGCTGATGAATTATGTGCAGTATGTCCAGCC
>JAUNXT010000011.1:18025-33718 GCA_030539655.1 Methanocorpusculum sp. | reverse complement strand
ATAAATGTTAGCCCCAGACATAAATAAATCACAACCCTATCTTTGAGTAATGACGAGAGACAAGCGAAACTATCATGCCGGGATACGGATGACTGAGGAGCTTTGGGAAAACGTACTTAAATATTCACAGCTACAGCAGATACCTGCAGCTGAATACTGCAGGCGGGCAATTGAAAAACAGATAAACATAGACAGAGATGGAAAAGATACACACAAAGAAGAACTGAAAGCGGAGATAATACAGATTCTGGAAGAACTTGGTATTGATATCAGGAAAAAAGAGAGAAAGTTATAACCGGTTCAACCGATTATTTTTTTGAACAGATTCAGCCTGACCTCAGTTCTTCATTTTCAACCCTTCATTTTTGCAGCATCAAGCAGTGCCTCGAAAAAGCTCGGCGCGGTCTCAAAGTCTGTGAATTGATCTGCATTTCCTTCTTCCCCGGCGACCCGCAACGACCCGCGATAAGCGGGACCAGACGCCGTGGATAGGGTCGCGATTTGCGTAGATTCGCGGTTTTACAAAGAAGCATCCACACCTCCAACGACACTCCGACGCATCTCACTCATCAAAGGATTTGCTTATCTACTCACATCTGCTCGTTATTCCCCTTGAAACGCTCAAAAACGAGCCACGCCTCCAAATACGAACTCTTATCCTCCTTCAGAACAAATAAATATATATTATGCCAAAACACTGTGAAACACCCGTAAAACAGTTTATCCCCCGCGGAAATATGACGGTAAACGAGCTGATTACCGAAATGGGGCATGCAGGTGCCTACAACGGAGGAAGTCTCTTCCACGCGGTTGAAGTCTATGAAAAGATGCTCCGCGACCCTGATATGACCAAATTCTTCGGACTTTCAGGAGCAATGGTCCCCGCAGGAATGGGGGGCGTTGTCTCGACCCTCATTGACAAAGGACATATCGATATCCTAACATCGACAGGGGCAAACCTGACACACGATGTCATCGAAGCAATCGGATGCCACCACTACCATGGAAAAGCGGAATGTGATGACTTAGAGCTGCGCCGCGACGAGATTAACAGAATCTATGATATCTTCCTCCCGAACGAAGCATACGAGGAACTCGAAGGGTTTATTCAGGACGTGTATGGAAGTCTTCCCGAAGAGCCGGTCACCATCAGCCGGCTTCTGCGTATCATCGGTGAACAGCTTGACACGGGAATTCTTGCATCAGCCGCGAAAAACGACGTCCCTGTCTACTGCCCTGCGTTCCAGGACTCAGTCCTTGGTCTTCAGTACTGGATGTACTCCCAGTTCCATAAAAAGACCATCCTTGATGCAACAGGCGACATGCATCAGCTGTTAAACACCGCATTCAACGTGAAAAAAGCAGGAGCGGTACTGGTAGGAGGCGGTGTTCCGAAGAACTTTACCCTGCAGACAATGCTGATGACTGAAAACGCATTCACCTATGTGATTCAGCTGACCGGAGACAGACCGGACCTCGGGGGACTTTCCGGTGCAACACTGGATGAAGCAAAATCATGGGGTAAGATTGGCGAAGGAGGAGTGGGAGTTACCGTCTACGGCGATGCAACAATCACCCTCCCTGTCCTGACGTCCGCGGTGCTTGAGCGTCTCGGGGAGTAAAACCTATTTTTTCTCTGTTTTTCAGTCTGTTTTCTCATTCACCCCGGAAGGTCCCTTTCCAAAAAGCACCCGCGACAGAACAGCAATCGTTTTTGCATCAGAAATCTCACCGGAGCAAATCATTGACGGAATGTCCCGTACCGGAATCTTAACCTGTTCAATAACCTCATCCTCATCCATATCATAACCGCTGCAGGGGGTAAGCCCGCGGGCCTCATAGAGCCATATCTTTTCGGTGCAGAACCCGGGGCTCGTATAGACAAAACCCCTCGGAATAAGCGACTCCGCTTTCATACCGGTCTCCTCCGCAAGCTCACGGCGGACCGCGTCCTCAGGCGATTCGCCTTCATGGTCCATCCCGCCTGCCGGGGCTTCAATGATATATGCGTCGATAACTGCCCGGTACTGTCGGATAAGATAGACATATTCTTCATCGACAGGGAGGATACAGACCGCAGAAACTGGTTTTACAAAAAGATACTCCGGCGTTCTGCCGTTTGGAAGAGAGACGGTTCTGGTCTCTATCTGAACACGTTTTGTGCGGTAGATTAACATAGATAAACAATATGGGGTGCCGACAGATATATTTTCTGTTTTTTCCAATCAAGATCCAGCCTGAAATCATATCCTTCAGGCACCATGTCCTCTTTTGTACTGCCTCCTCCCAAATAACAACAATAATAATCCTCACAAACAAAAAATACATATATGCATTTTGTCCGATACCTTCCGGCCCCGCTTATCATCTTCCTGATAACGCTGCTCTCCATTATAGGGCCGTTTTCGACAGACATGTATCTTCCGGGACTTTCGGGAATTGTTGCATACTTCGGGACAACGGAAGCAATCTTAAACATCACCCTCTACGGATTCGTCTTCACACAGGCACTTGGTATCCTCTTTCTCGGACCCGTAAGCGACAAGTTCGGCAGAAAACCGGTTCTTGTTACAAGCATCATTGTCTATATCATATCAAGCATCTGCTGTGCGTTCTGCCCGAACATCACGGCCTTTATCGTATGCAGGGTCATTCAGGGATTTGCCGCAGGAGGGCTTATGGTCATCTCGACCGCTCTTGTCAAGGACTGCTTTGCAGAAAATGTCCGGGACACCGTCCTGACACTTGTGATGGTTTTTTCTGTCATCGGACCGATTCTTTCCCCAATTCTCGGATCATGGATAATTGAAGCCGTAAACTGGCAGGCAACACTGGTGTTTCCGGGACTTTTAATGATCCTGGGGTTCATCCTCTCGCTCTTCCTCGGCGAGTCGCTGCCTGCAAATGAAAAACATACGGGAAGTATCGGAAGTGTCTTACTGCGCCTTCCGGCTCTTTGCAAAAACAAACACTTTACGTATTTCCTTTTCTCCATGGGAATCTTTGCCCTGCCGTTTCTGGCATACCTTTCAGTTTCCTCGTACATTATGATTGACGGTTTCGGGGTTTCGATGCTCGAATACAGTATCTTCCTCGCGGCAAATGTGGTCATCGGAACCATTGCGATGGTCATTATTCAGAAATGTCTGGGGAAACGTCCGCTGGTTATTGCATGGCTTGTGATTATACTGGCCATTGCAAGCGGTGTGCTGATGCTTTTGTTCGGAAGCATTGGGGCATTTGTCTTTATCGGGTGCTTTATCCCCTGCGGAATTGCGGCAATTACCTCACGCCCGTTCGGACTCGGGATTCTTCTGCGGCAGTATGACGGAGATACAGGGTCGGTTTCGGCTCTCTTTAACTTTGTTCTGATTTTCCTCGGATGTGTTGGAATGTTTCTCGGAACGCTTCCGTGGCCTTCGTATATCACAGGACTTGGCATCTGTATCCTGGGAACAGGAGTTGTCGCACTTTTCTTCTGGATTCTGCTGACAGCAGGCGGAATGAAACTTAAAGGGATGAGATAAGGGATACCCCGCTCATGGGGATTATCCCGGGATACCGGCATAGCACTTAGTACTCATTACCATGGTTTGAGATGGTGTGATATACGGCGCAGGAGAGAAGGACAGTATAAGAGGTAACGCCCCGGAAAAAAGAAAAAAAACGAAGGGTGTTACTCCTCATCATACGAATAGACGAGCAGTGTCAGATATTCGCCGGTCCTTGCCTCGTCAACCCTTACAAATGTTACATCTCCCGCAGACAGGATATCTCCTTCCACATCAAGAATGAACTGCTCTGCAGTCCCGTCGGCAGAAATGACCGTATAGGTATCATTACCATCTGCAGTCCATGTCTTTGGAGTTACATCTATCTGCGTACACCCCTTATCAGCAGTATAGAATATCGCACCGGAGCCTTTTGTATAGAATGTCACAAAAGTAACAATATCATCATTCTCTGTAACCCATACGCCTGTTATCTTATCAGCCGGCTCGGGTGCAACACACCCTGCAGTACAAATCACTGCAGAAAGCAGTACGGCTGCTGCGAGAAGAACAATAAATGATTTTTTCATACAATAATATTAAACGGGGAGAGGGATAAATGTATGGAGAAGAGATTGAAGATTTCGGGGAAAATCCGAAGGAAAACATCTAACCCCGGTGCAGGATGGATAGGGAGTATCACCAAAACAGGTAAATCACAGACACTCCAATAATATAGTACAAAACATGACAACCATCCTTCAGACCGCACTCGACCTGACCGAAGGAAAACGGGCGCTGCAGATAGCAGAAGAAGCAGTAAAAGGCGGAACAGACTGGATAGAGGCAGGAACCCCCCTTGTCAAAAGCGAAGGGATGAACATCATACGAAGCCTTAAGAAAGCATTCCCTGACAAACGTATCGTAGCAGACCTTAAAACCTCCGACACCGGAGGGCTCGAGGTCGAAATGGCAGCAAAAGCAGGAGCAGACGTCGTCTGCATCTTAGCCTCCGCCGACGACGCGGTAATCCGTGACGCACTGCGGGGGGCATCCCTCTACGGTGTCGAACTCATGGCCGACATGATGAACGTAAAAGACCCTGCTGCACGTGCAAAGGAACTTGCGGAAATGGGTGTTCAGATAATAAACGCCCACGTCGGAATCGACCAGCAGATGGAAGGGAAAAATCCCCTGGACCTCCTCGAAGAGATTGGAAAACTCGGCGTAAAAGTAGCAGCTGCAGGAGGTCTTACGAAAGAGACCGCAGCAGAAGCAGCAGAAGCAGGAGCAGACATTGTAATTGTCGGAGCGTCCATCATAAAGTCCGCAGATGCAGAAAAAGCGGCACGCGAAATCCGGACCGCAATCGATGCACCCGGGGCTGTGAAAAAACGGACCATCTCCCGCGATGAAGAAATCTACAGCATCTTAGAAGAAGTATCAGCACCAAATGTCAGTGACGCAATGTACCGGAAAGGTGCGATGAGAGGGCTTTCCGTACGGCATGTTCCGAAGAAAATGATCGGGCGGGCTGTGACCGTGCAGACCTTAGGCGGCGACTGGTCAAAACCCGTACAGGCAATCGATGTCTGTAAAAAAGGAGAGGTGCTAGTAATCTCCAACGATGAACGCTGCGACATAGCCCCGTGGGGAGAGCTTGCGACCCGCTCGGCACTCTTCAGAGGAATAAGCGGCATTGTAATCGACGGAGCCGCCCGTGACTGGGATGATATCATTGAACTCCCGATTCCTGTCTATGCAAAAGCGGTACAGCCTAACGCAGGAGAGCCGAAAGGATTTGGCGAGATAAACACAGAAATCTCCTGCTGCGGACAGACCGTCCGTCCCGGTGACTGGCTGATTGGTGATAAATCAGGAGTTGTGGTCATCCCGAAAGAGCGTGCATACGAAATCGCACGGCGGGCTGCAGAGGTGCATCGGACCGAAATCAGAATCCGTGCCGAGATTGAAAACGGAGATACCTTAGGCTCGCTCCAGCAGCTTTTACGGTGGGAGAAACACTGATGGTACCCTCAGGAAAACCACGCGTACCGGACCCGAAAGACCCGGTTCTCTGGTGCAAAGAGGCATCATCCAGGCTGGAGGCGGGAGACGACAAAGGGGCGCTTTTCTGCTACATGGAAGCCGTAAAAATCCGGCAGCAGACAGCGGATGTCTGGTTTAACATCGTATCACTCGGAGAAAAATGCGGTGAGCGGGCAACTGCTTTTGCGGCAACGGTAACCGCGGAAAAACTGTTTCCCAATGATTACAGGTTCCCCGCAGAACAGGCACGGATGCTTGCCGGGGAAAAGAAATATGCAAAAGCGGTTGAAGCAATAGAACGTGCTGCGGCAATAAACCCCTATGCCCCGGTGCTCCTCTCAAATAAGGCAGGATACCTCCTCTTCGCAGGAGAAAACGAAAAAGCCGTGGAAGCGGCAGACGCGGCCCTTGCAATAGACACCGCATACGTACCTGCATACCTGCATAAGGCCCATGCCCTGGTAAACATCGGGAAACTGAAAGAAGCAGATGAACTCCTCGAGGCGGCAGCCTCCGACCCGCGGGCACGGAAGATGCAGGCAAATATCTGCATCAGAATGCAGGAGTTTACCCGTGCAAGGGATAAAGCAGCTGCTGCCGCGGATGAAGATCCCGAAGACGATGAGGCATGGAGTCTTTTAGGCGCTTCGTATGCATATCTCGAGGAGTTTGAAAATGCAGCAGATGCCTTTGGACAGGCAGTGAAGCTGAATCCGAAGGAGAAGTCCTACCGGGCAAATCTCACTGCGGTAAAGCGGGAGATGCGATAGGCTGTGAACATGAACAAGCGGATTCTTATCATATCAGCAGTACTCTTTATACTGCTCCTTATCCCGGCAGTCGTCCCCGTTTCTGCGGACTGTACCGGAGTATATGTTGGAAAAGACGTAAGTGCCGACGGGACAACAATAATTGCACGAAGCTGCGATGCACACCCGATCGGCATAAATTCCTCTGTCTGCATCCTGGAACGGGTAGAAAACACACCGGGGAGATATATCGAAGGAACAAACGGCTTTGTCTGGCCTCTTCCGGACACCACATGGAAATACACTGCAGTACATAAGGGTGTAGTGGACGATGAACAGCTCTGGGGAACAGGGACCGCAAATGAATGGGGTCTTGCAGTCTCGGCAACAGTGACCGCTTATTCATCTGATGCGGCGCTGAAAGCGGACCCGGATGTGGAAGACGGAATCACAGAAGGAGATATCCCCAATCTGCTTGCAGCCTCCTGCAAAACCGCACGGGAGGCCGTAGAACTCCTCTGCAGAATCCTCGACGGAAAAGGAACATCAGAACAGAACATCATTATGATAGCAGACCAGGATGAGACCTGGTACATCGAAACTTACACAGGTCATCAGTATGCTGCGGTAAAACTCCCGACAGACAAAGCCGCAGTATTTGGAAACGAGTTCATGCTCGAAACACTTTCCGCATACGATGAGGTCATAACATCGAAGGAACTTTTTTCACTTCCGAAGGAGAACGGTTTTGCAGAGTACTCAAACGGTGAACTCAATCTCTTTGACACCTACGCCGGAAAGAACAGACTTGCCGATTATTCGAATCTGAGAACATGGAGGGGACACCAGCTTCTTTCACCATCCACTGCAGGAGAATACAAGACAAAGACAAAGTACCCGCTCCTTTTCACACCGGATAAAAAGGTAAGTGTGGAGGATGTTATTACAGTCTTCCGTGACAGATATGATGGAACCCCTTACTGTCCGGAGGTGAATGGAGATGGTAAGACCAGGGTCATCGCAACAGAGACGGCATACTCAGTACATGTAATACAGATATATGACACCCTTCCTAAAGAGATGGCAATTGTCACATGGGTATGTTTATCCAATGCATCGTATGCTCCATTCATCCCGCTGTCAAATTATTCAACGGAGGTCTCCCCGATGTATGCAAACACTGCAAACGTTAACGGATACGATGAAAACACAGCATTCTCACACTATAAGCAGCTCAATGCACTGGCAGCCCAGGACCATGCACTCTATGGAAAAGGGGTGCGGGAATACTGGGAACTCGCTGAGCGGTACCTCACCTCGACGTACCCGGACTTTATCAGAGATACAGCAAAAATCTATGAATCTGACAAAGAGACGGCACAGATTCTGATAAACAGCTACAACACCGCAGTCCAGAATCTGGCTGTCTCAGATGCAGACAGGCTGTTTGAAGATCTGATGTGGTATATTGTACAGAACACCGACACGCTGAAGTATAAGTTTTCATACAAAACACTGACTTACAATGACGAGCCAGTGGAGATAAAACCGTTTGTTCCTGATTTCGATGCGGTCTTCTTCGGAGAACTGTTCGAATGGAATATTTCATACGATGATGATGCGATGACAATGGAAAAGGATGGACTGACAATTATAATCAATGCGGAAAAAACCTCCGGGTATACCCCTGCAAGCGGTGAGGAGGAGGGAAAACGGTCGCTTGGAACGGTTACTGTTAATGGAAGAGAAACAGAGTATACTACCTATCTGAAAGACGGGACTGTATATCTTCCCCTCACCGCTTTGCAGGAGATAGAAGATAGTAAAATGAAGCCTGTATTGACACCTGTACTGACAAATGCCGCAAAAGAAGTTGCGGAAAAAACAGAGACACCGGCACCTGCATCGCCCCTTCCGGTCGGTGTCCTGACTGCGGCACTGGGAGCGGCAGGATTTATTACACTCTATAGAAAAGAGAGATAAACGAAGAAGAGTAAAACGGAGAAGAATATGTCCTTTCTCTCTCGAAGGTTATTCAAGAAACTCTATCTTCTTTTTCCAAGCTCGGTCAGATAAAGAACTTTGCAGCAGTGCTCGGCAAGGGAGGTGTAGAGATATGCCTCATCCAGGGTTTTTCCCGCGGCAAATGTTCCGTGCCCTTTTGCAATAACGATATTGGAATGAGCAAGTTCCCCTGCTACCGCATCCGCAAGCTGCTGCGTCCCGCAGGGACCTTCAACTACTGCGATCTCAGGGGCAAGAAGCATCCCTTCACTGTCAATGGTCCGGATTCTGTCATACAGAAACGACATCACAACCGAAAACTGCGGATGGGCATGCACAATCGCCTGATGTTCAGACGCATTGTAGACCGCGGTATGCACACGCCACTCGCTCGAAGCCCCGGGTGTCATCCGCCCGTTTTTTGGCATCAGAACAAGCTCTGCCGGGTCAGCATCAAGATAGGACCCGGTATGCGTGATAAAGTATCCGTCCGGGGTTAATACGCTCATGTTCCCGAAATTTCCGCCGACCAGATGCTCTGAAAACAGCCGCTTTCCAATCCGCGTAAGTACCTGGGATGTCTCGTCCGCATTCATTTCCGAAGACCGTTCATATGGGAGATGCGCTTTGCAAAGAGTGCTTCGGTTCCGATGTCTTTTCTGTAGCGCACGTTTCCGCGGACGCTTCTGCAGGCGGCTTCTGCCAGCTGCTCCGCGTCGGCAAGCGTCTTCCCAACTCCGACAAAGGCCATCGTGCGGGAGGTTAAGGTCTTAAGTACTCCGTCCTCCTCCACAACATTTGCATAATAGACAGTGACACCGTCCATCGGCGTGAAACTGAGCGCCTCGCCTGTCTTCGGCGCCTCCGGGTATCCTTCCGGGACAACGTATTTGCAGACCGAAGCAAGCGGTGCAAAGGAGACGTCTGCAGGAGACAGCGTTCCTTTGCAGATGTGCTCTACGACCACCGCAAAGTCGGAGGTGAGAAGTGTTAAGACATTCATTGCCTCCGGGTCACCAAACCGTGCATTAAACTCGATTACCTTCGGACCATCGCGGGTGTTCATGAACTGACCATAGAGAATTCCCTGATACGGGCATCCTTCCGCTGCGAGGGCTGCAACGGTCTTTTGCATGATGGAAAATGCATCCGCATAATCTTTTTCCGTAACAAAGGGAAACGCATGGGTTTCAAGAGAGTAGGAGCCCATTCCCCCGGTGTTTGGTCCGACATCTCCTTCAAATGCACGTTTATGGTCCTGCACGAGCGGCATCGGAACAAGGGTTTTGCCGTCAGTAAAAGCCATGAGAGTAAACTCCTCTCCTAACAGACGCTCTTCTAAAATGATATTCTGGTCTTTGAGCGTCGAAGCATAGAGGGCTGCCCCTTCACGGTCAACCTGTTCACCCATGACTTTAACTCCTTTTCCGCCGGTAAGTCCTGTGGGCTTTACAGCAAGATCTCCTTTGTATTCATGTATGTAGGAGACTGCCTCTTCGGGTGTTTTGCAGATTTTGTATGCCGGACTTCCGGGTATCTGATATTTTTTCATCAGGTCACGGCAGAATCCTTTATCGGTTTCGATGCGGGCAGCAGCTTGTCTTGGGCCCACTACCGGAATACCTGCTTTATCCAGAGCATCAGATACTCCGGCCTGAAGCGGAGCTTCGGGACCTATTACCGCAAACTCGACACCGCATTCCTTTGCAAATGCAACAACTGCATCTGCATCCGTTTCAGTGTGGATAAGATATTTTTTCACGGATTTTATGATACCGGGATTCTTTTTCGCCATGATGCAGTACACATCGGCATTTTTCAGCGAGGAGACGATAGCATGTTCCCGTCCCCCTCCGCCAATGACCAGAATTTTCATATTCCTATATATGTGCTTTAATGAGTCAAAAAGATGTTTACTGTGCATGCAGCAGATGAAAAACCTGCATCCCGGTAAACAAAGGAAACGAAGAAAAAATAGCGGTATTTGGAGGATTAATGCCGGACAAGAGTGTCTGCGGCGGCTTCTTCCGGTTCTTTCGACGCGGGGAACGAATCGCGCATCTTTGCAACGACTTCGTTTCCGAGCGTCATCAGTGCCACGCGGTGAACATTTTTGCTTTTGTGAATATGAAGCGGGGTAACTCCCAGCATATCATACTCAGGGGTCTGAAGCTGGTTTCCGGTTTTATGTTCATAATATTTTTTAACCTGAATCATCAGCATGTGCAGATGCAGTAGTTCTTCTTTTTGCATAGTAGTCACAAATCCTGATAGTTTCACCCGTACGGGTAAAATGTGCTTATTTATTTCTCACGTGAAATGAGATATAGGTAACTCGTTACGTTTATATCTAAGTTCTATAAACAGCAGGAATCCTCTGTGATGTGATGCCGAATACGACGATTTACGCTTTAATCCCCGGATTCTAGGCAGATTTACAGGGAATCAGACTCGCGCGCCCGGAGATTACGTATATTCCGTAATTTTTCCGGCACAAAAATTGTCTCTAAAAAACAGGGGTGTGTAAAATAATAAAGAGCCGGGAGAGGGTCAAAACGCTGAAAGGACACTGCTGCCGCATCTCTTAGGTAATTTTACAATAAAGAATCGACGCCACGGTATATAAACCCCGTACCGCGCGGCGCGAAAGTGAACGGAAATCTGTTTGACAAAAGAAATCTAATGGCTATATATGGTTCGTTTTGAAAATAAAATAAAATAAGAGCTTCTATTCACTTCCGCGGCCCCCGAATCAAATATTTATATCTTTCGTGCAACCGTGATATATCCTGTGTGTCCCACGCGGGTCGAGGGGCGTGTCCCGCGTGCGCTTCTTGTAAGTTCACGCTCAAGAATTTCCACCGTCTGCACATGCTCTTTTCCAAACAGCTGCTCCGCAGCATCTATGACAGTAAATGTCTGTTCCAGAAACGGCGTATATGATGCAAAATATCCGCCCCTTTTCAGCAGCGAATACGCATGCTCAACATGACACGGTTCAATCTGCATATCGAGGTGCACAACATCATACGGACCGTCTATTACCTCAAGAATGTCACAGGCGCGGCATTCAACATTGGAAAGTCCTGCATCGGAGATATTTGCCCCCGCAACCTTTGAAAAATCATCACGCACTTCACAGGTCACAACCTCACGTGCGCACCCTCCAAAGTAAATCGCCGCAATTCCGGATCCGGTTCCTGCATCAAGTACCCGGTCTCGGGAACACATCCCGGTATATGCCATAACGATTCCGATATCTTTTGGCATCATCGGAGCGCCTGTACGTTTTCCATGAGAGAAGTAATCACCTGCTTTCGGGCGGATGACGGTAAACTCTTTTCCAAGATGGGTAACTACTGTCTCTCCTTCCTCGCACAGTGCCGCTGCTTCCAGATCGATCATGCCCATGTCAGTGGAAAGTTTTCCCTCCCCCAGACGGACAAAGTACTCACGGCTTTCCCCGCGAAGAATTACTCTTTCAGGTCCTATCATGCTGAAAGTTTCAGGATGGCTTCTGCAATGTCGCCTTTGGACGCTTTTAATGCCGCTTCGGCCTCTTCATCGCTTTTTCCGGTCTGTGATGCAACGAGTTTTATGTCATCTTCCGGAATCTGTACTTCTGCTTCCTCAAACCGGACGTCTCCTGTCAGCTGATAGGAGGTCTGACCCTGCATCTTGATTCCTACGACCTGTGCGTTCTCAAATACATAATTGCCCTGCGGGGTGTAGACAACGACCTTTTCGACATTTTCAATCTCTTCCATGGTCATTCCCATCTTCCGCATCGCGGCTTTCATCTGCTTTGGATTAACTCCCGGCATCATTTTTTATTTGCTCCCTGTCTGGTTTTAACTGCTGTTCCGTAATTTACTCCTTTCATCTCACAACCGGACAGAACAGCCATTCCGGTTGCCAGAAGATTGTCAGATTCATCGGTTATGAACACTTCATCTTCTGCCAGTATAGATTCGTCGGCAAAGATTACATGTTTTGCCATTGCGTTTTTCCCGTCGGCCACAAACGGCGCTGCATCCCCTATGACAACAACACGGTTTTTTGGTGCCGGAAAATACTCATGCAGGCGTTTTGCCCCGGAAAATCCAAGCGTGAGTCTTCCGTCGTTTGCACGGACAGTAACAAGCCGTTCCCGTCCGAGACTAACGTAACGGACACGTTTAGTGTTCGAGTACGAAAACATCACGTCATCGGGAAACAGAGCATTTCCCGCGCCGCGCCCGAACTGATAGTCAGCAATTCTTCGCACGCGAAGCAAGCTGCTCTTCGATAAGTTCGTTAACTCTTCTGATGAAATCATTTTCGCATCCTTTTGGTATATATGCACCTGCTGCAATATTATGTCCTCCGCCTGCTCCGTTGAATTCGGCAGCAGATGTACATAAAGCTTCCTGTAAATTTACGCCGCGGCGCACAGTTCGTTCATTGGTGCGCATCGAGACCTTGACTGAATCAGGGTCATCAGATACCGTACATAACACAAGAATCGGTTTTGCAGGATTCAGTTTGGATAAGGCCATCCCCGCACCGATTCCGACAACAGTATCAGGATATCTGTCCCCCGTATGAATCGTCTGAATCGCAGAAAGTTCATCAACACCGGTATCGAGAATATACTCACATAACTCACGGATGATACTTCTGTGATGCCTTAACATGTGTTCCGCCTCACGGTAATGGACACCGCGGTCTCCTTCACAGACCGCAGCACCGACTGCCGGTTTCTGCCACCTGCCGCAGGCATTCAGCATCGTTGCATACTCGGATGCGTTACGAAGCGGGCTTTTTTCCGGCTCATCAGGGAAGAAGTACTGCTCGGCAAAAAGGCGATCTGTTGATTCACCGTTTGCAATCATCTGTTCGGCAAGAGAGCTTGAAAGTGTCCGGACCTCATCATCGTTTAACTCTTCAAAGATGCGGACCGAGGATTCCGAGGGATAAATCCCTGCACGTACAAGAAAAGCAGCTGCCGCTGCGGGTTTTCCTGAAATCCCCGGAATAACAGGGTCATCTGAATTGGAAATGGACAGATGCAGGGCGCGTGTTGAAAGACCATAACAGTTAATCCCGAATCTTATCTGCAGAATACCGTTTTTCTCTGCATCCTCTGCTATCCAGTGTGCAATCCCGCAAAGCTTTCCTGCCTCGCGCGCCATCATATCGCCGACGTTTCCCACTACGCCGAGTTTGCTTAAGTCAATGTTGTTCTCATTAATTTTACGCGATACCAGATAACAGATTCCTGCAGCACTGCACTTCTGATATGCATCCCCGTAAAACTGGGTATTTACCTGACGGTACTCGGTCCCGTTTTCCGCAGGCTGCGGGATGTGGTGGTCTAAAATCAGAACCTCGTCGGAGGAAAAACCCGCATCTTCCAAAAGATGCTGCTGCCCGGAACCCAGATCCGTAAAGAGCTTAAGACTTGAATCGCGCGGAATATGCGGGATTGTCATCGGCTCAAGCTGTCTGATAAATACCGGATTTACCGGGACATGCTCCCGCTTCAGCGTCTGGAGCATGATTGAGGCACTTGCGATACCGTCAGCATCGATATGGGAGATGAGCGTTACCGCATCGCTTTCGCTGATGATGTCTGCCGCACTGCTGATGTCGTGTATCACTTCCGAAGACATTTCAGATATGATTACTTATTTGTTCTCAAAGAAGATAAGACATAGGTTAGATGCGAGGCAGTGTATGCGTGAAACAACTCTGACAAACGTATACATTGAAGAGGCCTGAATACAAAACAGATATGTACAAAAGGACTGAACTGATATGGCACAGAAAGACAAAAGTGATAAAATTATCGTAATCGATCATCCGAGAATGATTGCAGGGTGTATCGGACTGGCCCTCGGGCTTGCAGTACTCGTACTTTCCCTCCTGAAAAAAATCGCACCGGAACACGCAGTCATCTTTCTGGCTGTTGCGGTGATTTGTTTTGCAGTATCTCTGCTGATTCCAAGAAAATAAGGTAAGTATTCAGTCTGCCCTCTTTGGGCTGACTGAACAGTTCTTATTTTTTCCGGGTTATGCTTTGATAACGATAACCTGTTTGCTTGATGTGTACGAATCTGTGAAATTGACGTCCTTTAATCTGTCCTCAGTAATGGATAGTGCTGCGGCTCCAACGTCTGATTCGCCGGACTTGACAGAATCAATGATTTCGTCAAAGTTCATTTCCTTTATGACGAGTTTGCATCCAAGTTTGTCTGCAATTGCCTGCATGAGGTCAATGTCAATACCGGTTAGTTTTTCTCCGTCATTGAAAACAAACGGCGGGCTTTCTGCCTCAACGGCAAGCTTCAGTTCACCAGTATACTTGACTCCGTCTGCCGGTGTGTACTTTTCTCCTCCGGCCTGACCATGATAGTATTTGAGGATTTTATCAAGGGTTCCGTCAGCCTTAAGTTCAGCGAGTGCTGTATTAATCTGCTTTAAGAGGTCGGCTTTTTCCTTGTTTACTGCGAATGCGCTCTTTTCATCCAGGAATACCTTGTCTTCTATAATCTTTAAACCGCTTCCTTCAGTAACAAAGGCCGGTGCAGTTTCTGAGTCGGTAACAAAACAATCAATCTTTCCTGCTTTTAAGGCGTAAAGTGCATCGCTGGTCTTGTCAAAGCGTTCAATAAGAGTTCCCTTGTCTGAATCAGCGATGGCAGTCATAAGGGTGTCTCCGGTTGTTGTTGCTCCAACGCCAATCTTTGCACCGACGAGGTCATCATAACCCGCAATATTTTTTGCCCTAACGACGATAACCTGTTCGCCAGAGGCATACGGCTCTGCGAAATTAACGTCCTTTAATCTGTCGTCAGTGATGGTTATGGCTGATGCAGCGAGATCACTTTCTCCAGACTTGACCGAATCAAGGAGTTGATCAAAGGTCATTTCGTTTATGACGAGTTTACAACCGAGTTTGTCTGCTACTGCCTGCAGGAGATCAATGTCAATACCAATAGTCTCATTTCCATCTTTGAAAGTATAGGGCGGAGTGTTTGCACTAAGTGCAACCTTCAGTTCACCAGTGTATTTTGCTCCGTCTGCCGGGATGTATTTTTCTCCTTCCTCGTGACCTTTGTAGTACTTGATAATCTTATCAAGGGTTCCGTCATCACTGAGTTCGGCAAGGGCTTTGTTTACCTTCTCTAAGAGTTCGGCATCATCCTTATTTACTGCAAATGCGTACTTTTCAGATTTGAACGCCTTGTCATCAACTATCCGTAAACCAGTTCCGAATACAGCATAGTACTCAGCAGTTTCAGAGTCAACAACTACGCAGTCAATTTTACCTGCTTTTAAGGCAGAAAATGCATCGTCTATGTTGCTGAAGGGTTCAACAACTGTGTTCTTGTCTGCGGCAGCGATACCGGCTACAA
>JAUNXT010000011.1:14459-17925 GCA_030539655.1 Methanocorpusculum sp. | reverse complement strand
ATTATTTTTCAGTTACAGTGAATCACGCCGCTGTCTCGGACCGTAAGAGTTTCCGGATGAGTTCGAAGAGGATTTTTTGCTGCGCTTTTTATATCCGACAATTATCAGGATTACTATCAGAAGAACGATGATTGCCGCCAGTGCTCCGATTCCGATTAACGTGGTCGGAATATTTTCCTTCATCAGAATCGTTACTTCATTTGTTATTCCCGGTTGAACGGTCAGGGTTTTCGTATCCCCGCTGTATCCGTCCACGGATGCACTTACCATAACAGTTGTTCCCGGATTTACCATCGTGGTATATGTCCCGTCAAGACCAGTCTGTCCCTTGTTGTTTCCGTCAAAGTAGATGAGGGCATCGGGGAGCACTTTATCCTCGGTTCTGACAGTGATTTTAACTGCAGAGGACGCAATTGGTTTGTTCTGGAGAGTCACAACAAAATCAGACATATCCGTTGTGAACTCCTTCGACTCCGTATAGGGATTGTATCCGTCACAGACAATGTCAAGTGTGTAAGTTACACCCGCAGTATATTCTGGAAGCTGTGCTCTTCCATAACTGTCTGAATAGGTAATAAGTTTTCCATCAACAGAAACCGCAGCTCCTGCAACCGGAGCTTTATTTTCATTATAGATTAAAATCAGAGGGCTGACTTTTGCGAGAGAGAGTTCAATTGGTGAAAGAGCAGTTACACTATCTCCAATATAGCATTTCGGGTCAAGGTAGTCAATATGAGAGACGGCTTTTACCTGAATAGTGTTGTTTGCACCCCGGATCATAGATACATTCAGGTGCCCGTACTGATCAGTTTTCCCCGCGGAAACGCCGTTTATTAATACTTCCGCACCTTCAATATAAGTGCCGTCTTCCTCAATTACTGTAACCAGCACCGGAGGTTCTTTTATCAGCTGAATCGACAGAATGGGGGTTGCAGCATCTACAGTGATTGTTTTTGTTTGACTGACATACCCTGTTTTGGTGACGGAAACAGTATATTCACCTGGTATGAGTGGGAATTTTGCTGAGCCATCAATGTTTGTTTTATATGTTTGCGGCGCTGCACCATCAGAATACACAATAACTTCCGCTTCAGAAATGTAGTTGTTTTCGGCACCCATGACAACGACAGAAAACGTAACCGGGGTGACCGGCTCATCAGCTGCTGCGAATCCCGTTCCGCAGAGAATGACTGCTGCAAATAGCAGAACTGCAATTATTTTTTTAATCATTATTTATATTATTTGAATCTCCCGACGTTTTATATCATCGGTTTATTCATTTCAGGCAACACGTGAGATAAGCATCCCTGAAATCCGCACAGGAACAGTTTCTTCCGCTATTTTCAGCGCTTTTGAGAGTTTCCACTCTCTGTCCGCATAGATGGTATAGAGTGTGTCTCCTTTTTTCACCGGTTCACCTACTTTTTTATCCATATGGATTCCCGCGCCGTGGTCCGCAGGGCTTCCTGCTGCACGTGCAATATCAATTATAGGGCGGTTGCTGATTGATATGACGTACCCGTCTTCCGGCGCTTCGACAGGGTACGAAAATGCCCCCGCGGGAAGGTCTGACGATTTAATCTTTGCATCCCCTCCCTGGATTTCAATAATATCCAGCATCTTCTGATGCGCTTTCCCGCCCTGAATCAGATGCATTGCAGCATCCGCACCACTCCCCCGCGCCGCAACTCCTGCCATCTCAAGGGCAATTCCTGCAACTGCGCAGCTTTTCAGGACTAAAGACCCACTCCCATCCCTCTCCTCAAGAATACGGAGGGCCTCTGCAGCTTCAAGATTTACCCCCACATCGCGTCCGATAGGAAATCCTCCATAGGTGAGAGCACACTCAACTTTCATGTCAAGACGCTTTCCAAGTTCAATCAGCTGCCCTGCAAGGATTCTCCCCTCTGTCTCATCTGCAACTTTTGCCCCCGGTCCTGTCGGGATGTCGATTACGCAGATATCAGAACCTGCTGCTTTCTTTTTTGCCATGATGCTTGCAAGCATCTTTCCCCGCGGATTTATTTTCAGCGGGTATTCGTATCGGATAAGGATATCATCTGCTGGGACAATATTGGTAGATCCTCCCCAGACAATAACACCCCCTGCCTTTTCCGTCATCTCCTGCACTTCTGCGGCAGAGAATGCAACAGGAGCCAGTGCTTCCATCAGGTCTGCAGTTCCTCCGGCGCCTGTAATCGCACGCGAACAGGTTTTCGGGATGAGAAGATCTGCCGCAGCTATTGTCGGAACAACAAGGAGACTGATTTTATTTCCGGGAACGCCCCCTACCGAATGTTTGTCTACAACGGGTTTTTTCGAGAATGAAAGTTTCTCTCCGGATTCTATCATCTCCCGCGCAAGGTATTCTGTTTCATCCATGTCAAGACCATTGATGTACATGGCAGAAACAAACGGCGATATTTCTTCGGGAGATAAGACACCGCTGGTGATGTCTTTTACAATGGATGCGGTTTCTTCCCGGTTAAGTTTTCCTCCGTCCATCTTTTTCACGATGGCCCTGAGGGATGCAGGTTTTTCCCGTGCGGAAATACTGACAGACTCCCCGTCCGATATCTGCAGTTTCTCTGCGGTGATTCTTCCAAGGATTACCTCTCCGGAAGAGAGGGCTTTTCCGGAGATATGGACATCTGTAACCGCCTGCGTTTTTGTGCGGGTACTGGTGAGGACGACGCGTTCTCCTTCCTTTACCCCGAGAGATACGGCATCGTCAGCATGAATGAGGGCTGATGAGAATGCAATATCTGATATTTTTGCGGTGAGTAACATAGATGTATAATTTGTCGGGACTCTGTTTAATGGTTTCTGATGAGATACGCCAGGGTGAGAAAAAGAGGAGGATTTTGTATTACTCGTATTTTTCGCGGAATACAATGTCTTCGAGTTTTTTCTTTTCCACAAGCGAGATTCCACCGACATCCGGGACTCCTGCTGCTACGATGGAAACCAGTTTGTATTTGTCGGGGACGTTTACAAGAGCCCTGACAGCTTCTGCATACGGAGTCTTGTCTCCTGCAACCCAGCATCCGCCGTAGCCGTAGGCATGCAGGGCTAAGAGAAGGTTTTGTGTTGCTGCAGAGCAGTCTTCGATGACATACGGATGGTCTTTTTCACCGAAGACGAGGATACAGAGACCTGCTCCTGCGATGAACTTGCCGTATGTTGCAAGGTCTGCTATCTTTCCAAGGGTTTCCTTGTCTTCAATCTGGACAAAAATCCATGGCTGGACATTACATGCAGTACATGCCTTGGATGCACATTCAAGAGCTTTTCTGACAAATTCCGGCGGCACCGGTTCATCCTTAAACTTTCGGACTGAGTGACGGGACTGGATAACGGTAATGCCGAAGTTTGCAATACCGGGGTTTCTTACATTCATAATATTTACTTGGTTATGATGAAATAAGAGGCTTTCCTTTTGGATACAGATGTGAATGCAGCCGGC
>JAUNXT010000011.1:8344-14359 GCA_030539655.1 Methanocorpusculum sp. | reverse complement strand
CCTGCCGCTGAAACAATGAACAACGTAACAATCAACCCGAAGATTGTCCTCTTCATCGCCGCATTTGCCGCATTCATCGCAACCTTCAATGAAACCTACTTAAACGTGGCATTCACACCGATAGCGGAGACATTTTCCATAGATCTGATAACGGTAAAATGGCTTACAACTGCGTATATGCTCGGGGCCGCGGTTGTAGTCCCGATATCCGCATACCTTTACCGCAGCATTAAAACACGTCATATCTTCTTCGCATCACTTATTCTCCTTATCGCGGGCAGTGTCGTCTGTGCTCTTTCCGTAAATTTCCCGATGCTCCTCATCGGAAGAATCATTCAGTCGATAGGAACAGGCATCCTGATTCCACTTGGCATGAACATCAATGTTGCATGCGCTCCCCGGCAAAAACTGGGAAAATACCTCGGAATTGTCATTGCAATGACAACAATAGGCCCATCTGCCTCCATCCTGGTCGCAGGCGGTCTTCTTTCATGTGCTGACTGGAGAATGCTTTTCTGGATCTATGCAGTATTTGCCCTGATATGCCTCGTATGCGGAATCTGCCTGCTGAAAAACATTGCAGAAATCAATCACCCAAAACTGGATGTTCTCTCCTATATTCTTGCAGGACTTGGATTAATCGGTGTGATGTACGGCATATCTGTCGCATTTACCGGAAACCTCCTCTTTGCCGTCCTCTCATTTGTCATCGGCCTTGTCCTCTTATTCATCTTTGCCTCCCGCCAGAAAAGACCGGCGCCGCTCATCAGTCTGCAGCCGTTCATATACCCAGTCTTTACAATCGGTCTCATCCTCAACATGCTTGCAATTATCGCCATGTTTGCGATGAATATCCTTCTCCCTTACTATCTGCAGACATCCCTTGGTGTTGAACCGATAACAGCTTCACTTACCATATTCCCCGCAATTCTTTTATCCTCGGCATTCGCACCTGCTGCCGGGCGTTTCTGCGACAAACACGGTCCGAAAGTGATCGTTCCCGCCGGGTTTATTCTAATGGGCACATTTTCTGTACTTCTTGCAGTATTCATAAACACAGGAAACATCATTCTCTTTGCATTGCTCTACATCCCGGTCATCTGCGGTTCATCAATAATACTTGGCCCTACACAGAGTTTTATCCTCTCAAAACTCTCCAGCGAAGAAAATCCCCACGGGGTTGTTCTCCTCGGCACAGGATTTCAGATTGCAGGGTGCATTGGTTCCTCTGTTTTTACCGGAGTTTATGCCATTTTCGAAACCACATCCGGCGAACTTGCATTTACCGCCGCAGCGGGACTTGTTGCAGTCTGCATGCTTTTCGGATTTATCTTATCCCTTACTCTGTCTGCCGTAAACAGAAGAGAGCGCGGGGAGGCATAGGAGAAATTCAAACTATTTTGTATTGTGTGCGCATCTGACATTAACAGAATAATTTAACAAAATAATTAAAAAAAGATTCTGAAAAACGGTTAAATGTGCGGTGAGGGCAGCAATATCCACACTGCTTTGTACTCCACATCCCCCACCTAATTATTATATTATGCTTTCAGAGGTTTTTAATCTTACCATCTTTTCCGCTGATGACCTCAAGTTTTCGCAGGTCTGAAAGAACACCTGCCAGATACTCCGGGGAGACATCAAAGGAGATAACATCATCTGTTCCTTCGAGCGGAAATGCCGGATTTTCAAGGGATTTTACAAGTTCTGCCTCGGATGCTGCGCCGTTTGCAATCAGGTCGTGAACTTTGGCAATAAATGCCTGCTTGAAGAATACGTTGTCAATGAAACGCGCGGAATCATCCTCATCAGCATCTGCATTGTCGAGATAGTCTGTCAGTTCATCTGTATCAACGAAAATAATCTCTGCACCTGCTGTAACAACGTGTTTTTCGTACGAAACAACATTAATATGGCTCGAAATACCGCATTCTTTCAGCTCTTCAGCGGAGATTTTCGGAAAATCAGTATACGGGTACATAACACGGAGATCCTCAGCCTTTGCAATCCCGGTAAGAGTGTAACTGCTCCCGTCTCCTGTCTCTTCCAGGAGATTGTTGTCTTCAAGGGCCCCTAAAATCATCAGGGAGGCAACAAATTTATCTGCGGCCTCTTTTCTGAACGCCTCATCACTTTCTGCGTCGATGGATTGAACGCGCGCCATCATCTGTGTCGGGGTTGAGTTTTCCAGAACATCTCCTGGTTTATGCACAGCAAAGAACTCATTTAAGGTATCTCTTCTGTTTTCCAGGTCCTTCTTTGTGAGGGATAACTCCTCATCGGATTCCCCTTCCTCAGCATCTTTTTTCTCCAGAAGGGCAATCAGAGTCATAAAATCGGCGACAGACCCTTCAAAGAACGGCTCTCCGGAAAAGGTGTGTTCAACCGCAATGCGTGAACTGCAGCCTTTTTCACGCAGAAATTTCTGAAAGAGATTTGCATCTTCGCGTGTATCAAAGGATAGCTTTTCTTCAAGTACCATATGCAGATATTATGTTTGTTTTTTCTATGGATTATGTTTTTGAATACTGTTATCCTGAGCAAAAGGGTATTTAATGAACAAAGACAGAGATATAACCATGTATCAGGCTGCAGCAATATTCGAGGGAGGGGGGATGCGAGGAGGGTATACTACTGGTGTTATTGATGCATTTTTAGATAATGATATCGAATTTTCCTCCATATACGGGGTCTCCTCCGGTGCCTGTCATGCAACAAGTTTGGTCTCAAAACAGCGCGGGCGCGCGTACCGAATCAGCACCGACTACCTGCATGATAAAAACTACTGCAGTATCTACAGTCTGCTTACAACCGGAAATCTGTTTGGCGAAAAGATGCTGTTTGACCGCATCCACAATGAACTTGACCTCTTTGATTTTAACACCTTTGCTGCATATCAGGGGAAATTTTTTGCAGTGGCAACCAATTTGAAAACAGGAGAGGCAGAATATCTGAAGCTTTCCCCGGACTCTCCGAGAAACCGGTTTCCTGAGGTGAATGCATCATGTTCCATGCCGCTTCTTGCAAAAATTGTCCGCCATAACGGAAAAAAGTACCTCGACGGATGTGTTGCAGATTCCATCCCGGTTCAGCGCGCAATTGCCGACGGAAATACAAAAAATGTCCTCGTCTTAACACGGCCTGCAGATTACCGGAAAGGATTTGAACTTTCGGTCCCGTTTGTTACTCTGCGGTATCTTTGCTATCCGAAGTTTGTTGCTGCAAGTATCCGCCGCGCAAAAGGATATAACCGCGTACTCGACTTTATCAGAGTCGAAGAAGAAGCAGGAAAACTCTTTGTCATCCGCCCGAAAAAAGCACTTCCTGTCGGAGTGATGACAAAGGATAAATCCAAACTGGAGCTTTTATACCGTCTCGGATATGAAGATACTGCGGAACGGATGGATGAACTGCTTGCCTATCTGAAAGCGTGAGTCAGAGCATTGCCCGCACATTTCTCACCGCTTCACACATATTGGCGAGCTTCTGATACGCCCCTTCCTTCGTATGCATCCGAAGTCCGCAGTCCGGATCAATTAAGATATTTTCTTTTCCGAACACATCAACACAGGAGAGTATGTGTTCCTCAATCTCTTTGACCGACTCCACCTTCTGATCAGAACTTTTTACACAGCCGCAGCCAATCTTTTTCCCCTTTAAATCACATTTCGAAAGAGTGTCAAGATTTTCAGGACTTACCGCATACTCAAAATCCAGAATATCGACCGGGAGTTTTGTCCACTCAGGAGCGATGTCTTTTAGTACGCCGCAGGTGTGAATGCATGACGGAGTGTTAATCCCATCGAAGATAACTGATAAGCATTTTTTCGCAGCATCGACAGGTACTGCACCTGTGGAGAGAATCGGTTCATCTATCTGAATGATAGTGCATCCGATGTGTGCAAGATGCTTTGCCTCCTCATGAAGGGCACAGGCGAGGTCAAGTGCTGCCTCTTCCTTGTTTCGGTAGACCGGTGTCTGAAGCTGAAGAGCGTAGGACAGCGTACAGGGACCGGTTAATATACCTTTTACGTACTTTGCCTCGAGAAGAGCATATTTTGTATCGGAGACAGAGATTGGTTTATCTGCAGGACATATTTTTCCGATGATGTTTTTACCGGAAATTCCCGGGAACTTTGAGACAAATGCTTCAACCATATCTGCTCTGACCTGTCCGTCCGATATAATATCGACTCCGGCACGCAGCTGCTCGGAGACGGCAAACTTTACGGCTTTTTTATACGGGTCAAAGAGACCTCCGGTTCCGATACATGGAAAGGAACCGACAACGGTTGTGGGAAGAAGACAGGGGAGGTTCATAATTAGCTATACAGATAACATAGTCTGGTTTCAATCGGATAATAATATTTGTATTAGTCCGTTATGGATTGAAATCCGGTTATTTAATCATCCATCCGGTATCTTTCCCTGTCCAGATTAGAATATCATAACTCGGATAGCGTGTCTTTGTTTCATCAAATGCAATCGTTCCGGAAAGACCGACTGTCCTGAGGTTATCCAGTCCCTTTTTGATACTCTCTGCCGAGTAGCCGTTCGACTGAATGGCGTTATTTACAATCATCAGTGCATCATACCCGTACTGTATTGCAGAAGGAGAAGGCACTTCTCCGCTTTCCACCGCATCAAATGAGAATAACGGGTTTGTCATCAGTTCCACACTTGTAAGCGCAATAATTTTGTTATCGACGCCGTCTCCAACGGTGGAGAGATCAGCAAGCAGCAAGGTCTCCTCCCCCATCCAGTACGGACTAACTCCCGCGTCTTCTGTCTTCTTTATCAGCTCCTCAATAGCATCCTGAGTGCTTACAAACAAAACCACACAGTCAGGTTTTGTATCAATAAGATATGCCGCCGCATCGTCAACACTGGTAAGCGGATACGTTGATACATTCATCCGGTTAATGGTTTCCGATTCTTTTTTCGCTTCCTCCAGCTCCTCAAGATATGTGGAGAAGATGGTAAGTTCATAAAGTGATGAATCATATATTACCGCTATATTCTGAATCTGGGATGCGAGTTCTGCTGTTAGTACAAATTTTTCACTAAAGAGAGTGGCAAATCCGCGTGCCAGATACTTATCAGTGGACTTGAGTTTATAGGTATAATTGTCATACTCTTCAAGCAGCTGCGATGTAGCACCGGGAGACACGACAACGGTCCCGAGAATCTCCGCATAGGCAGCTACCGCTATCGTTTCATCAGAATAAACCGGGCCGATGATGACCGGAATTCCGGAATCATACACATCAAAGTACGCATGCGACGCTACTGTTCCATCACCCATGGTGTCATAGAAGACCAGATCGTAAGATATGCCTTTTTCTTTAAGCTCTTTTTGTGCGGCTTCAATCCCCTTGAGATAAATATTGCCGTTCATTGCATAATCTCCGCTTAACGGGAGAAGAACAGCAATTCTCATATCATCATCGGGTTTTTCCACACCGAAATTAAACGGATTAAGCACGACAAAGAAGGCAATGACTGCAATGACTGCAATCACCGCCGTCAGCTTCCATCCTCCGAAATAGTATTTTTTCACGTGTTTTGAACTCATGTGCTGTCACCTCCTTTCCTGAAGAGGGATTTCAGTTCTTCTTTTAATCGTGAGAGACTCAAAGGCTTTTCCGCCTCTTTTATCAACGGTGTTTTTCTGATGAAGAAGCAGAAGAGCAGAAGTCCTATGACTACGACGACGGTCATCGGGCCTACTGTCAGGAGAATTACGTCAATTACCTCCGGTACCGTCATCTGATGAGTGAGGAATTCATAGGTCGGGAAGACAAACAGCAGGTGGAAACATTCTGCAGCAGCCCCGAGTCCGATTACTCTGGGCCAGGTAACTTTACCCTTCCACATACGTACGGCAATTCCTGCCATAAGTCCCGCAGCAATTGTTGCAATACAGCAGGGAACGGCAGTGACCCCCCCCATGGTCAAACGGAAGATACCGCCTACCAGACCGGTTATCAGGCCGACTACCGGACCCCCGAGAAG
>JAUNXT010000011.1:0-8244 GCA_030539655.1 Methanocorpusculum sp. | reverse complement strand
CCGAGAATAAGAATGGCAAAAATACCAAGGCAGATGTTGTAGATACGGGAGTGGTTCGTGACCTTTTTTCCGCTGCTTTCCCGCAGCTTTACAATGGTTTTCATCACAGCGGATGTCCGTGCATCAAGACCGACTGCCGCTGCACCAAAGAAGATGAAGACTACAAGTACGAGGAATATGTAGACACCGAACGGGAACCAGTTGAATACAGCGGAAGCCTGTGATACCAGCAGTTCAACAGAGTAGGTAACCCCTTCGTGCGGCAGAAAAGACCAGGTGTAGGAGAAATTTCCAATTGCCATGAATCCGATGGTAATTGCCGCGACGATAAGGAAACCGATAAGAATATCCAGACGCACACTGGTAACGTAGCGCTTGAAGAAGGACTGGTTTCCAAGGTGATAGTGGTCGGTATCCTCCACCTTCCTCTTCCGGATCTTTTTCTCCAGCCAGACGGAGTAAAGCATGATGTTCAGTCCGGAACCGACCACACCAATGATGGCGAGAATTGATGTTTCGGAACCTTCCGGAATGGTAAATTTAAGACCATTCAGGAGGAAATCCGGTGCTGCTGCATAGAATGACAGAAGATAAACCGCAAAAAGACTTAACACGACAACCAGTACTGCCATGATAAGTTCAAAATGGTGATAGACGTGTGTTCTTAAAATTAACAGAACCACAAGAAGGATGAATATTCCAAGAAGCGGGATATAATATGTCCCCGGAATCAGATAATCGAGGAATGTTGCAACGAAAAGAATCATTGCCCCGATTGAGACAACCTCGACCATATAACTCACGATTGTGAGGATGAATCCCCAGTTCTTCGGTCCGGGAAGAGAGCCGAACCCTTCGAAGATGGTTTTTCCGGTGGCAAGCGTATAACGCGCGATTCCGGTTGTGAATGCATATTTGAAGAGAAGCGTCAGTATGACTACCCAGAGCAGAGTCAGATTGAAATGCGCACCTATTTCAAGCGCCTCGGTAATTCCAGCCTCACCTGCAGCGGTAATTGCAAGCAGGAGTCCAGGTCCGAAGAAGACAAGTTTATCTTTTATCCCTCCGAAGACCTTTGGTTTCTTCTCTTCCTCCATTAACATATAACGTTTCGTATCGAAAGAATAAATAACCTTCCAGAATAAATTATCAGATATGAAGAAGGGAGTCGTCGCAGTAATTATAATTATTGTCCTCCTCGCTATTCCGACAACCCTTGCCATAACCTCCGGTGAACTGTTTCCCGAGGAGATTCCTCCGTACAAAATAGGGGTTGTTACCGAATTTGAATCTGCAAATGACCCGTATGTAATACAGTTCCTGTCTGGTGTATCGTCTGTAAGACAGAGTAAAGACGTCTATCTGAGGATTATTTCAGACGGGGGTGACGCACAAAACGTAATAGATGAGTTGTGCAGGGTAAATGAATGCAATATGATAATCACCACAGGAAATAATATCATTTCAGCTATGAAAGAGGCAGCGCTCAGGCATCCGGATGTTCAGTTTGTAACAATTGACGGCGGACTTACCGAAGAGGAACTCCCGGAAAATATGGCAGATATTCAGTTCAAAAGTGAGGAATCCTCATACATTGCAGGCTATATTGCAGGAAAGATGACACAGACAAACGTCATCGGATTCATCGGCGGAACAGACACACCCCCCATTGACCGGTTCTACTATGGATTTAAGGCAGGTATCGATACTGCAGCGCGTGAGGCGAAAAAGGAAATCCGGGTGGTAAGAGAAACACTCGGGACATATAACGACATGGAACTCGGATACGATGCCGGGGTAAAAATGTATACGGAAGACAACTGTGACATTATCTTTGCAGCTGCAGGAACGTCCGGGATAGGCGCTATTGCCGCTGCAACCCTCCTTGAAAAATACGTCATCGGCGTGGATATGGACCAGAATTATCTTTCACCGAAATATGTTATATTCAGTGTTATTAAGGACCTCCCGTATGTTTCCAGCGATGTGATGCTGGCATATGCTGACGGCAGGAACTATGGCGGTCAGATTATCTCAAAGGGATGTACGGACTCTTCGGTTGATGTTGTCGGATTCATCTCTGTAGTCCCGAAGTCCGCAGGAGATTATGTAAAATCCCTGAAGGAAATGATTGCCGCAGGAGAAATAACTGTTCCGTACAACAAAGAAACATACGAAGCCTTCGCATAAAACCCGCGCGAATGCAGAAATTCCCGCTGGATAAGAGAGGTCATGGTTCTTATTTCGGACAGTTATTCCTGTTTATGAAATAAACCGCCACATTTAAATATTTATACGTCGACCTATTAAGACCAATGTTGTAATACCTTTAGGTATGTCAGCATACGGTGATAAAATGGCAGAAACTGTCGAGGTCTTGGTACCTGGCGGCAGAGCCACTGCAGGACCGCCACTCGGCCCTGCGCTCGGTCCACTTGGAATCAATGTGAAAGCAGTTGTTGATGACATCAACAAGAAGACTGCTGAGTTCAACGGTATGACTGTTCCGGTAACGGTTGCAGTCGATGACAAAAAGAACGTCACACTGACCATCGGTATCCCGCCGACAACCGCACTCATTAAAAAAGAGGCAGGAGTCGAGAAGGGGTCCGGTGCTCCAAACACCGAGAAAGTTGGCAATCTGCCGCTTGATGCTGTCATTCGCATCGCAAAGATGAAGATGGAAAACATGCTTTCCTACAACCTCAAAGAGGCTGCAAAGGAAGTCATCGGAACCTGTGTTTCCGTTGGTGTTACCATCGAAGGCAAAACCCCGAAAGAGGCAATTGCCGCAGTCAATGCAGGCGAATGGGATGCGCAGCTTGCATAAGCTGTTCCCAGTATCAACGGGTACGTGGGCAACCACGTAAAAATGTACAGAAATAAAGAACAAAGCCATAGGAGATCGGAGTAAGGAACTCCGGTCGAATTACTATGGGAGGCTTCATCAATGGTTGAAAGAACCCAAATTACCCAGGCTGTTACGGCAGCACTTGAGGCAGCTCCGAAGAGGAAGTTCCAGGAAAGCATAGATATCACTATCAACCTGAAACACGTCGATATGAGCCAGCCGAAAAACCGTATTGATGAGACGATTCTTCTCCCGCAGTCGATGGGCGTCAAAAAGATTGCAGTACTCGGCAAAGGAGATATCGTATCCCAGGCCCGCAACGCAGGTGTCGATTTAATTATGGGCCCTGAAGAGATTGAGCGTCTGGGCGGTGCACCGCGTGAAGCACGCAAGATGGCCGATTCATACGATTTCTTCTTAGCAGAAACTGCAGTTATGCCGCTTGTCGGTCGCTGGCTCGGTCAGAGACTCGGTCCCCGCGGAAAGATGCCGCAGCCGATTCCCCCGCAGCAGGACATAACTCCTATTGTCGAGCGTCTGAAGAACTCCGTCAGAGTCCGTTCAAAGGACAGACTCAACATGTCTGTTAAGATCGGAACTACCGGCATGTCCGCTGACGCAGTTGCAGAAAACGTCGACGCAGTCCTGAAAAGAGTCATCGGAAGACTCGAAAACGGAGAGTTAAACGTCCGTTCCGTCTTCATCAAAACCACGATGGGTCCGGCAGTGAAGGTGATGTAAAATGGCAATTTATACCGCACATCTTCCGGCATGGAAACGCGAGGAAGTAGAAGAGATTAAAGAACTTTCAAACACCCATGACCTTATTGGTCTGGTCGATATCTACGGAATTCCTGCAAAGCAGTTCCAGCAGATCAGACGCAACCTGCACGGCAGTGCAGTGGTCAAGGTTGCAAGAAACACCCTTGTTGCACACGCATTCAATGAGTTAGGCGGTCAGTTCGTCGACTTAAACAACAAAGTATCCGAACACTCCGCTCTTATCTTTGCATCAGGAAATCCGTTTAAGCTGTTCAAGTCCCTTGAGCAGACCAAGACGAAACGTGCAGCAAAAGCAGGCGAAATTGCCCCTGAAGACATTGTTGTCTCTGAAGGACCGACCTCCTTCAAACCGGGACCGATTGTAGGAGAACTTAACTCCGCAGGTATCCCCGCAGCAATCGACGGCGGAAAGGTCAAGATTAAACAGACCAAGACCGTTGTCAAAGCAGGTCAGGCAGTCAGCGCAAAGCAGGCAGAAGTCTTATCAAAGCTCGACATCAAACCGATGCCGGTCGGACTGAGTCTTACTGCAGTCTGCTACGAAGGTGAAATCTATCTTCCGGACGTTCTCTCTGTGGACGACGAGGCATACAAGGCAAAGATCACTCTTGCAGCATCACAGGCATTCAACCTGGCAGTCAACGCAGCAGTGCCTACTGCATGTGCAGCAGTTACTGAGGCTCAGATTGCAAAGGCAGTCCGTGAGGCAAGAAACCTCGGTGTTGAAGCACCTGTCTATGAGAAGGGCGTCATCGAGATGATCATCGGCAAAGCATTCAGACAAGCAAGTGCCCTTAAGGCATAAATACATTTAAGAAAAATATAGGTGAGAAAAATGGAGTACATTTACGCAGCTCTGTTAGTTCACTCCGCAGGCAAGACTGTGGATGAAGCATCAGTCAAGGCAGTTCTTACTGCCGCAGGTATCGCAGTTGACGACTCTCGTGTTAAGGCATTAATTGCAGCACTCGAGGGTGTTGACATTGAAGAAGCAATCTCCAAGGCAGCAGCAGCACCGGTTGCAGTAGCAGCAGCAGGCGCAGCACCGGCAGCCGCAGCAGCACCGGCAGCAGAGGAGAAGCCGGAAGAGAACAAGGAAGAGGAAGAAGAGAACGCCATGGCAGGCCTTGGCGCACTCTTCGGCTAAACCCACCTTTTTTCTTTTCAGTTTACGTTTATTTTCTGTTTTATTCCCGGTTCATTTACTCCTGTTTCACGGATGATTTCACACCCGCATCATCTTTCACATTTTATGCCATCTCCCGTATCTCGATGCATGCATCAGAGAGCATTTTCATAAGACTGATGTCGTTTTTTAAGTCACGGTTTTCATAGAGATAGAACTCTGCGGGTTTCCAGAGAGCAACCCATCCGATGACAACAAGACTTTGTCCGACGGCATAAACGATACTGTTTTCAGAGAATGCGGTAATCAGACTGGAGAGGGCCACACAGGCAATCAGGAAGAGGAGTCCTCTGATAAGATATCGTCTTCCTTTTTGTTTTTTATAGGTAAACATCTATTTGACAGAAAGAGGGCATGTGATAAGAGAATACAGACATAAAATAAATTTAGTTTATTCTTAGTCGGTTCAAAAATAAAATAAGGGATATTTAAACCCCATTCCATAAACAAAAGTCAATTAATGCTTTATTTTTAGTTAATTAATTAGTTAATTATCCAACTGTTCTAAAAATAAAAAAGACGCAAATTATTGACCAAATTTACAAAAAATATTATAATAGGCTTTATTTTTTAGTTAATTAGTAAGTTAATTATATCGGTTGAATATGTTTATTCTTAGATGACCATTCTTAACTGATAACCAGAAACTCATATCATTTCTTACCACATACCCACATAGAACCCCTGCCTCTATGAGCAGAAGAGATAAGCCCCTCTTTCCTCATCTCAGAAAGTAAATTAGAAATCTTTCTCCGCTTCTTTTCTTCCGTATTGTAACTTGCCGGAAGTTTTTCCCAAAGAATATCATCAATATCTTTGCGGCTCAAGCTCCCGTGCTGCTTAATCCCCACCAATATAAACTTCCGATATGACTCCTTGTCAAGACCGCGATTTACAGTATATTGTGCTCTCTGATTCGTCTTATCAGCAACAGATAGAGATAAATATAAATTCGGATATCTTCCTTCAATCAGCTTTTTCTTACGAAGAACAGCTACTGCATCTTTGGAGATCTTCTGCCCTCTCGAAACCTTATCCAGAAGCAAAACCTCAGTCAGCGTTAAGTCACCATTCGCTGACAGTATCTTTGCAAAATCCTGATTAAGAATTTTACCGTAAATAGTTACCCGGACACCATTTTCGACAAACTCATACTCAGGCATCGGGAAGAATTTATCCTTCTGCAAACGAAACATCTTGCGAATACCACTCCACACCGTATCAATCAAATCAAGCTGACGCATCGCAGTAACAAGAAACTGATTTCTATATCTTGCATCAGGAACATCCGCAGAAAGCACCGTCTCAACAGACCCCGGAATAAAAGATCCGGCATTATAGAAAATAAGACGGTCAGGCATCTCCACAACAGATATACGGACACACTCTGAATAATCCTGATGAGCTATCGCGTTATTCAGCGGTTCGCGAATAAGATACTCATCATACATATCAACCTCAGTTGGAAAAAGTGTCCCCTCCGGAATATATCGGTACTTCAGATTACGAATCCTCCGGTAAATCTCCTCCACCTCAAGAATGAACGGACCATCCCCGATATAATAATCCAGCACCTCCCCCTTTTCATCCTTTAAAATCCACCTGATAGAGACATCAGCCGGATACAGCAGATGCCGTGACTCACGTTTCCCAAGCAGAACAAGTGCAGCACGGGTAATCTTTCCATTGATAGCTAGCGGCACCTCCTTCAGAAAACGCTCATCACTCCATAACGGAACCTCATCAGCAAGACGTTGATTTTTCGTAACATAATGCTTTTTCGCACATAAAAGAGCTACAGTATCCAAATCATCTATCGTTGCATCAGAGACTATCTCTCTGCTCCAGTCAAAGAAACGGGGCTGAGACAAAATACGCTGACGTTTTTCTTCACTCAGTGCTATAACCGAAGCACCGTCACGTCCGTAAGGATGGCCATCAACAGTAGTCGGAACACCGGGAACTGCCGGAGGGATTTCAAACATAAGAACACGTTTTCCCTCCATCTCAAGCTCATAAATCCCAATAAAAGAAATCCGGTCATTTGTTTTATCTCCAACCCTCTTTTTGCATTCTGGAATGTCTCCTTTTCCGGAGATAAACTCAGTCCCGACATACGCGCCGCTATCAGAAACGCCTAATACAAGCCAGGCGGAACTCATACCTGAAAGATTAGCCTCATTACTCAGAGCCGAAAAATACTCGAATAATCTATCGTAACTAAAGCCGGATTTTGCCTCCTTCAGTTCAAAAATCTCACTTTCAAAGATGTCCGTACTCTTCCTTAATGTCAGGAAATTAGTCAGAATACTTTTCAGTTCATCATCTGTCCGCATCATGAGAAAAACACTCCATTCATCTCTTCAGCCCCTTCATCAACTCACCTAAAATCTGTTCAATCCGCTCATCATGCGCCGCCTTCTTCCTCTTTTCCCGCATCGGCGGTGCATCACCTGAAATTATCCTCGCGTCAGTAATATAGTACTCGGTAAAAACCTGCGTATTCCGGTTCCATCCTGTGGTTTCAGTTATCGCTGGCGTAATATAACGGAGTATTACATCTTCTTCTGAGAGTTTCATCTTCGGATTTATGGTTGTTGGCGGCATTAGTTCTATAATATTATAAATAGTACTCTCTCTTATTTAATAAATTTGTTTTTGAGTGATGTTGTCATTCTCCCCCATCGATGTGCGAGAACCGAAGGCTCGAAGCTACTGCTCGCCAGTCTTGCAGACTTGCTCAGACATACGCACTGTCGGTTCCAACAACCCACAAAGAACACACGAAGGCAGCTGAATAGTTACGATTCATTTACTCCTGTTTCACGGATGATTTCACACCCGCATCATCTTTCACATTTTATGCCATCTCCCGTATCTCGATGCATGCATCAGAGAGCATTTTCATAAGACTGATGTCGTTTTTTAAGTCACGGTTTTCATAGAGATAGAACTCTGCGGGTTTCCAGAGAGCAACCCATCCGATGACAACAAGACTTTGTCCGACGGCATAAACGATACTGTTTTCAGAGAATGCGGTAATCAGACTGGAGAGGGCCACACAGGCAATCAGGAAGAGGAGTCCTCTGATAAGATATCGTCTTCCTTTTTGTTTTTCAATCATGTGTTTATGTTTCGCAGCTCCCTGTTTTGATTTGAAATATGCCGAGACGGCGTGTCTTATACCGGAAGACAGCTCTTTGTTCCGATAGATTTTCTCTTCAAGGTAGATGACAAACCGCACGTGCTTTTCTTTTCCGGTGAGGCTTTCTAAGATGTATCCTGCGGTTTCTGCTCTGAGGTCTTTTTGCGCCGCGGGGGATGGGTCAAACGGATTAAAGAACTCGTCGGGGTTTGTCACTTTGAGTTCAATTATCGTTTCCCCGTTTTCCCTTTTAAGAGTGCATCTGTCCTGCATATTCTT
>JAUNXT010000010.1:29119-33786 GCA_030539655.1 Methanocorpusculum sp. | reverse complement strand
ACCAGCAGATCAACGAATGTCTGCATGTCCATGAGGAGTTCCCCGGTATCCGGCGATTTTTCAGCCTCCTGCGGACCTTCGGCCGGTTCAGCCGAACTTAAGGAATCTATCATCTGCCTGATAGAAGCTTCATTTACTGCATTATAAAAGTTGTCCGTGCAGGTAAACGAGTCCGTGGATGCAGCCCCTGTTGAAGAGTAGGTCTCCAGGCTTATTACATCACTGTTAAACCAGTCCGGTGCTGCCGGAAGGTTGTCTGAGGATGTTACACATCCCGCTCCGCAGACTGCAGTTAAAACAATAACCGCAGCGAGGACTGCGGGGATGAGTGTTTGTATGAACCGTCGATTCATGAATATCATTTTTTAATCACGGGATGATAAAGGTATTCTTTTTTTACACGTGTCAGTTTATCCACACATACCGTGTACTTCTCGCGGCCCCGGTCTTTTGTATCTTCCCCTCTTTTACCAGACGCCCGAGTGCTGCTTCAACAGTAGTAGGACTGACCTCCGGAAGAGCACGGCAGATGTCGGCCTTAGACAGGGGGGCAACAGAGCGCATCAGAACCAGTTCAATGCGGTCATTCTTCCGTGAGGTGCCGGCAGCAGTGAACCGTTTATCGAAGTCATTATAACAGAACGACAGCATCCGTATAAAATACTCCATAAACACAAACGGATTGTGCCTGTTCTCATGCCATCCGTCGGATGAAGCCTTTAAAGCCGCATAATATTCATCCTTCGTCTCGTTAATTTTTTCCTCACAGGAGATCCAGCGTCCGATATCAAAGCCGTTTTTGTAGAGCAGAAGAAGCGATAACAACCGGCTTATTCTGCCATTTCCGTCACGGAACGGGTGAATACAGAGAAAATCCAGAATGACACAGGGTATTAAGAGAAGCTGATTGATACCTGCATTGTCGCGTGCCTCAAGATATGCCAGTACAAGCTGTTCCATTGCATCTTTTGTTTCAGCAGCCGGTGTTGGGGAGAAACGAACCTGACGTGTTCCGTCCGGGTTGCGTTCCATAATAACATTATCCTCGGACTTGAATTTTCCGCCGTATTCATATCCTGTTTTTGAAAGAAGCAGGGCATGGAAATTCAGAATAGTATTCACATCAAAAGGAATGGCAGAATAATCTGTATGAATCAGATTCAGCACATCACGATAGCCGGCAATCTCTGCTTCATCATGATTCATCGGCGCAGAATTTTTCGTTATAATATCCCGGATTCGTTCATCACTGGTGACGATTCCCTCAATCGCATTCGAACATTTTACCGACTGAACTTTTGCAATCAGTTCAAGGTCGGAAAAAACCTGTTTTGATGCTATCTTCCGGGTGTCTGTAAGTGTACGCTCAGAATACAGAGATGCCGTCAGATTCAGGATTTTTGATGGTACTGATCCGTTTTCGAGAAATGAGTAGTCAAATATGTGCATAGGTCATCACCGATTATCTGCACATTATTTGCACATCTATATGCAGATACTCACATATTATCTGCACATACTATTAATACTTTATGTGCAGATACTCTGCACCGGTCTGCACATTCCTTGTATGCACAGGGGCGGTCCGCCGCAGAGGATGTGTTTTTAAAATCCTGAAAACGGAGGGGATGATAAAAGGAGAGGATGTTTATTTCGTCTGCTCTATCCGCAGACGGATACTTTTCTCCGCAAAATCAAGAATCGTCTCCGGCGGAAGGGTCGCATCAATCATGAGAAACCGGGAAGGTTCCTCTTCGGCACGCTCAAGATAATTCCTCTGTACTGCGGATAAAAACTCCTTCTGCTCAAAGTGCTCACGCTCTCCGCGTCCGGAAACCCGGGAGAGTGCTGTTTCAGGGTCGATTAAAAGAAGCAGCGTGAGATCAGGTGTAATTGACCATCCGCGGTGAACCGCGGACAGCCATGCTTTCGGGTCCGGGTGCACACCTTTTAAGGACACCTGCTGATACGCAAAGCGGGAATCCGAGTACCTGTCGGAGATGACAAGCTTTCCTGCGGCAAGTGCCGGGCGGACCACTTCTGACAAATGCACCGCATGGTCTGCAACAAAAAGCGCCGCCTCAGCCAGAGGGTCTGCATTTTCCGCAATTGCCTGACGCACGGCATCCCCGAGATACGGGGAGCCTGGTTCGCGGGTAAAGACCGGTTTCAGGTCTGAAAGACGTTCTTTCAGCCCCTCATAGAGTGTTGACTTTCCCGACCCGTCGATTCCTTCGAGGGTTATCAGCACAGTTCTCCCTCCCTGATAAGCTTTAGCGGAATCTGTTTGTTATGGACTGCCGTGGATACGATTGCCCCGTCGAATCCTGCACGCTGCAGCACCTCAAGGTCAGCTGCAGATGCCACACCTCCTCCGTAAAACAGCTGTTTTTTTGTTGCCGCACGAAGCTCTTTTACGTATGATTCTGAAATGCCGCATCCGGTACCGACTGATGAAATATTTAAGATGATGTACCCGTCAAATGCCGCACTGTCTGCCCGTTTCAAAAACTCCGCGGGGTTTTCACCGGAGGGAATTACAACCCCGTCTTTTATGTCGATGCTTAAAAATCCGCCTGAGAACTCTTCTAAGGGGGCATCGACGGTCTCAGTTCCCACAATCGTGTGAATCGGTTTTGGCAGATACTCTTCAGGGATGGTTGTTCCGCGGTCTGCGTAGAGTCCGGATACCATTCCTGCAAATTTCAGAATCGTCTCCGTATGGTCTCCTTCCATCGAAATCCTGTCGAGGTCTGCAGCATACAGGTACTTCGGCCTCATAAAGGTGACATATGAGATCGGCTCTGCGGATGGGGATAGGCCGTCGGTTAGCGGAACATACGCGTCCCTGTTGCCGCTTTTCCCGTGAACGACAAGCCCGTCCTTTAAATCAATGGCAAGTATCAGTTTCATTTCAGATGTGGATGGCTTTTCTGATAAAGTCCTCTTCCTTCGTAAAGTAGAGGGAGTCGTGTCCTTTCCACGAGCCGCATCCTGAAAATTTCACCGCGGGGATTCCGTTGTTGCTTTCTCCCATAATGAAGTTGGAGAATGCAGCGATTTCATCAACAACTGCTTCTTCTGTGATTTCCAGTTCCAGTCCGAATAAGTCATGATCCCCTCTGAAATCACGGATAGCAGTCATCCCTGCCCATCCGATTGCGGTCCCGCACTGGCCTCTCCTGAACGCTCTGCCGCAGGTGTCTGTGATTATGACTCCTACATCGCGGCCGCATGCGGCTTTAATTCCCTCACGAATGCGCTTTGCGTCATTCATCGGGTCTTTCGGGAGTATAATGATGTTTTCTCCTTCAATGTTGCTGTTGTCAACGCCTGCGCGGACACCTACATGTCCGCAGGGGACCTCGGATAAGATAAACGGGTACTCGATGATGACATCCTTGGAAGAGTCCAGGATTCCCTGCAGAAACCGCGGGTTTTCTCCCGTGAGTTTTGAGATTCTGACTGCGCGTTCCGATGGTTCGATATCAGCCAGTGCACGGGTATAGCCGAATGCCTTTGAGACAATGGTTGATGCGATACAGACGATGTCTCCGTCGGCGAAACTGGTGTTTTTGCAGAGAATTTCTGCGATGTTGTCCCCCTTTTTGATGAGCGGGATATGTTCAATTCCGGTAACCTGAACAGACATACTTTCAGATTAGTCTGTATTGTATAAAAGTGATTGGGTTTGTTTGGCAGGAAACGTGCAGGGATTTTTCGGTGACGGTGTGTGATGCTGTGTTGTGCGGAGGGCTGTTTTTGTGCTTGATACTGCAGCAGATTACTGTGAGGATTGTTTAATGGATACTTTAATCACTCTCAAATAAACTTTGAAATAATCGCATTTTTAAAACAAATCGTGCCTAATTAATGGTTGATAATATCTTTTGGATACCCCGAAGGTATCGCTATCTATTTATAGTATTCAGTCCATTATGTATGAATACAGCGGCACAGAGGCATTTGGAACGTGTCTTCCAGTGTCTGGAAACCGCTCCCGGAGCACATGCGGGTAACTCCGGGGGATACTACCCGCGAACGGATAGGGCAGGTTTGTTTGTCCCTGGTCTATCCCAGTCATCATCATTCACCGATCTGCGGCCTTAAAGAGCAGCACAGGGGCCGCAGATCAAATATAACACTCCTGTCTCTTTTGTTCCTTATGTTCAGGGTTTTACGACATTCTGCAGCAGCGTTTCGAGAGCGAGCCCTATCATAAATGAGTCATTCATCCGCATAACCATACCGTTTACCCCGTCTTTCCCTTCATTAATGTTCAGGATGGTGTTTCTGTCGGAAACAAGCATCAGTTTCGTATTCTCAGCACGTTCTTTTACCTGGTTAATGGATTCACTGTCAAATAATCCATTGAGGAAATTTTTCCTCATCCGGTAGCATCGCACTGGAATTTTATCCGCATCCTCTTCATTGTTTACAATGAGATAGAGGTCAACTTTTCGTGCAAGCTTTCTCAAAACCGCTTCCGGGATATTTTTATTCAGGTAGTCGGCATCTTTTACCCCGATGATGAGTTCCCTGCGGCTTTTTTTCAGGATAGCTGCAAGATGGTTTTCAACAGCCCATTCGGAATGAAGTTCGTATGCATGCTGCCCTGCGCCAAGACGTGCACTTTCCTCCTTCTTTTTAAGATATTGTTCGGCGCG
>JAUNXT010000010.1:0-29019 GCA_030539655.1 Methanocorpusculum sp. | reverse complement strand
GCCCTGCGCCAAGACGTGCACTTTCCTCCTTCTTTTTAAGATATTGTTCGGCGCGTTTTATCTTTTCCAGTTCCCGGCTGCGGATGGCATTAAATGTCTTATCAATATCACATAGTGCATACCTGAGCGGGTTGTCATCGACCCTGGAGGAAAACCCCTTCTCTTCAAGAGAGCTGAGTGCTTCATAGATTTTGTTTCTCGGGACTGTGCAGATTTCTGAAATATCTCGAATTGACGCGTATTTCAGCTGAAACAGGATAAAGTAAACCTTTGCCTCATACTCGGTCATGCCGATGCTCAGCATCTCGGAGATGAACTCTGACTCATTCATGTCTGTATGTATCTGTGTTAATTCCTTAAATTCATGATACTTTTAACGGGTACACAAAAATGCGTAAAAATCATTGATTTCCACAGAAATTGGTTTTTCATTATATGTTCATATTACTATATTTTGGCTTATTTGTCCTCAAATTGGCCATTTCATTCGTGAAACATCGGCAATTGCAATCAGGGTTCGTTTATTTTTGTAACCACGTCTGGTAACACCATTTTAATTAGCTTTTCAGGACAATTAGTGTAGAACATACGTAGGAGATGTGCATGCATCCTGTAATAAATGAAGATACTTACAATAAAAATCAGATAATGGTCCTCAGCTACCTGAAAAAAGAGCTGACAGCCGGTAGAAGTTTTTTCAAGGCAAAACATATTTCATCTCACCTCGGCATTACATCCAAAGAGGCGGGGACGGCTCTCGGTTTCCTTTCAAAAAAATGTCATGAACTCAACATCATTCCATGGAGTTACTCCGGGACAAGCACAACATGGAGGGTCAGCTTCTCTTCTGCTGCGGTGCCGTGTACATGCGATGAATAACCAATTCTTAAATATTTTCCGCACTCATTATAATTAATGTCTTTTGTATCTGAACGAACTGATTTTGAGCCTGAATCCCCGCTCTTCGCCCTGATACTTTCAAACACTGAGGTCTCCTGCATCCCGGGTGTCTCCGGCGCAGGTGAAAATCCGGAGAGCAGTTTTTTTGTGCCTTCTCTGGACGCGGAACTCATCATAAACGGAAAACTCTCCGGCGATCTGACGCCGAACACACCGACCGGATGCCCTACGCCTGCCTCCATTACCCTTTCCATGATGGACCTGACCGGTATGAAACCTCTGCTGATAGCAGCAGGTCTCAGGCCGGAGGTTATTGTCCCGCACATGCAGCTTGGAGAGGTTGCAGGAGGTATTCCATACGAAAAAGGTGAAGCTGTTCCAAATGCGCGTCTTCTCTTCGAGAAGGGGAAATGGATTGGGGAATTTTTATCACAGTCGCATGATATGCTGGTCGTGGGAGAGTGCATCCCGGGGGGTACCACAACCGCTTTGTGTGTCTTACGTGCCCTCGGCTATCAGGCAAAAGTCAGCAGTTGTCTTCCGGAAAACCCGGTGGAAATAAAAGAGCGCATTGCCGCTGCTGCGGTTGAAAAGGTAAAGGCACGCGGTCTTACTGATGAAGACCCGCTTGCGGTTGTATCGGCAGTAGGAGACCCCATGATTCCCGTTGCCGCAGGAATTGCCGCAGGATTTCGCGGAAAACTCTTCCTCGCCGGAGGAACACAGATGCTTGCAGTCTGTGCAGTCATCCGTGCTCTGGGAGTTCCGGTACCTGATGTTGTTACCACATCCTATGTCTATAATGATGCATCCGCTTCATTTAAGGAGACAGCGGCTGCAATCGGTGCAGACACCTATTACGTGGACCCCGGATTCGATACCCTCGGTCATGCAGGAATAGCACGGTACGCGGAAGGTGAAATCAAGGAGGGAAGCGGGGCCGGAGGGTCGATGTTTCTTGCCTCGGTTATGGGGTATGCGCCTGAAGAGATTCGCGCGTCGATATATGAACACATCTGCAGATATGCAAAATAAATATCCTGAAAATGCTATTTAAGGATATAAAAGTCCCGGGGCCGGAATAAGAAAATGAATGAAAGACCTGACAGAAACAATCTGATAAAGCAGCTTGAGGATGCCCGTTTTTCCTGCGAAATGTGTGGTAAATGCTGCACGGGGCCGGATAACGAGGTCATCGTAAGTCCCGATGAAGTTGAGGCACTTTCGCGTGCATCAGGTCTTTCCTTTGATGAAATCGCCGAGCCGTATCCGGAATGGTTCGAGGAAAACGGCGAACGGTTCACATTCTCATGGGTGCTCAGGCGCAGAACTGACGGACGCTGTATGTTTCTGGAGCAGAACCGGTGTAAGTACTATGCTTCGCGCCCGCACCTTTGCAGGACATATCCGTTTATGCTGAATCAGGGGTCTCTTCTCATCTCGGAATGTCCTGCATTGGGGAAATCCGCGACAAAAGACGCGGGAAATCTCGCAGATGCGCTTATTCTGCGTCAGGATGCAGATGATGCCGAGTTTGAGGGGGCCAGGCGTGAATACCAAAAACATAGTATTGTCTCCGGAAAAACATTAGTAATAGACAGCAGAGGGGTACACCTCCTGAAAGAATGACACAGATACAAGAATGACACAGATACATATTGTAGGGACCGCGCATGTTTCGGAAAAGAGTATCCGGGAAGTTATGGATACCATAGACCGTGTCAATCCCGAAGTAATTGCCATCGAGCTTGACCGTGGACGGTATGCCGCACTAAAGCAGCAGATGAGGGAAGAAGATGCGGCAAAAGCGGCAGCTGCAGCGGAAACATCCGGGGAGCTTCCGGGTACAGAGGATGAAAACACTGTATCCCCGTCCGGATATGTCACATCAGGAGAAAATACGTATATCCAGTCCGGGCAGGTATCAGATCTCCCCCCTGTTCAGATCAGGTCAATCGGTCCTGTTCCGGTTGTGTCAGAGGCAGAGGAAAAAGTATCTGCAGAGAACAGTAAAAAGGCCCCCGAGGTTAAAAAACTTTTAAGCGGCAACTTTACGATAATGATTGTGCAGTGGCTTTTAGCCTATGTCCAGCGTAAAATCGGATTCAATGTGGGAGTTGAGCCGGGAGCAGAGATGAAAGCTGCTATCAGAATTGCAGAGGAGCGGGGCATCAGGATTGCGTTAATTGACCGTGATATTAATATAACTCTCACCCGTTTCTGGAAGAGCCTCAAATTTACCGAAAAATGCCGTCTTATCTGGGCACTCATCTCCTCAATTGCCGGAAAAGACGACGGGACGGATGCGATTGATTCAGAAACGGTTGACTCCCTGACGCAGGGTGATGTTCTCGAGCAGGCACTGGAAGAGTTCAAAAAATTCTCTCCGACCGGTTCGACTGCACTTATCACCGAACGTGATGCCTATCTGGCGCACGGCATCATTGCAATAGAAAAAGCGCCGTTTGAAAACGCGGTTGTCGTCTGCGGTGCAGGGCATGTCCCCGGAATTACCCGTTACAGGGAGCATCCGGAAACACTTCCCTCACTCGCGGATTTACGGGCACTTCCCAAAAAGTATCCGTGGGGGAAAATTATCGGTGCTCTCGTGGCCTTTATGGTTATTGTTGTCATTGCTGCAATCGGCTTTTCCGGGGCAACCGACATGCTCATCTGGGCTATCATCTTCTGGGTATTAATTCATGGAATTCTTGCCGGTATCGGAACACTTGTTGCCCGCGGGCATCCCGCATCAGCCGCAACTGCAGCAGGACTTGCCTGGATGACCTCGCTTAATCCGTTCCTTGCATGCGGATGGTTTGCGGCAATCGTTGAAGCAAAACTCAGGCCTCCTTCGGCAAAGGATTTTAAGCGCATCGGAAAGGCGGAAAGCATTAAAGAGATGTTTTCCGTGCCGCTTTTCCGGATTCTTCTGGTAGCGGCGCTTGCAAATGTGGGCGGTATTCTTGGTACTGTGTGCTTCTTTGTCTTCCTGACGCCGGTGCTTGGTGTGGATGTTGACATGATGAAAGAGATTCTGATTACCGGATTTAAGAATCTCTGGAACTTTATCATCAGTCCCTTTGTACAATAAGTTAGCACATTAATAGTGTATAACAATCCTTTGACTAATTCCGGCGGATAGAGGGGGCTTTTGAGGGATATTAAGGGGTTTTATTTCCCTGAATAAATTTTCATCACTGATTTTCCGCGAAGCTGCAGTTTTCCGGCGGAGATGAGGGAGTTTACCAGTTTTTCTATATCTGTCCGTTTGCAGTACTTCGCACAGCCGTAGCATTTGTGACGGTGAAGTCCGAGGGTTTTTGTTTTGAGCCTTTCAGCACCCATCAGAAACGATACAAATTCCTGTGTAGTGAGCACCCCTTCCATTTCCCCTGCAGCAAACAGAATATCTGCTTCTATTTCAGGATGAGGGGGTATTTTTTTGGAAGTTTCCTTCCGCGCTGTTTTTTTCCGGCAGTTGTCACAGTTTCCGCAGTCTTTTGATGCTTCGCCGAAGTAGTCAAGAATCAGTTTTCGTCTGCATTCCTTCGACTCACAGAAGGCATAAAGCTGATACAGACGTTCGCGTCCGTTCTGAAGATGAAACCCGGATTCTCCCGCATCCGTATTCATCATATGAAGCATCTTTGCCCGATCTCCTGCCGAGTAAAACATCAGGCACTCGGAAGGAAGTCCGTCTCTTCCTGCACGTCCTGTTTCCTGATAGTATGATTCAATGTCTTTGGGGAGATGGGCATGAATGACATAACGGACATCCGGCTTATCGATACCCATTCCGAAAGCAACTGTGGCGCATATGACCCTGACTTCATTTGAAGAGAAGAGCTCCTGAATTTTTGCGCGGTCCCGTGCCGACATTCCCGCATGATAGGGAAGAGATACGATCCTGTTTTTTCCAAGGTAAGAACAGAGTTCCTCTGTATCCGCACGGCTGAAGCAGTAGATGATTCCTGATTCATCTGCGTGGGCCTTTGCATATTCTGCAATTTTTTTCAGGCGCTCTGTACGGTGCGGCTCTTTACAGACTGAATAATGCAGATTAGGTCTGTCAAAACTTCCGATAAATACGGCGGGGTCTTTCAGTTTCAGTTCACTTACAATATCATCTCTTACGCGCTTTGTTGCAGTGGCAGTAAAGGCTGCGAAGGGGACATCCGGAAAAAACGCACGGAGTCCTTTGATTCTCCGGTACTCGGGTCTGAACTGATGGCCCCACATCGAGATACAGTGTGCTTCATCCACTGCAAAAAGAGAGACTTCTGTTTTCTGCAGCAGGTCGACAAAATCCGGCTGAACTGCACGTTCGGGGGAAACATACAAAATCCTGACATTTCCTGAAATAATGCCGGACTCTGTTGCTTTCCTCTTGTCATAGGAGAGGGATGAGTTCAGCATTGCAACATTGACACCCTGTGATGACAAGGCATCTACCTGGTCTTTCATGAGCGAAATAAGCGGGGATATAACCACCGTCATTCCGGAAAGCATCACTGCAGGAAGCTGATAACAGAGGGATTTTCCGCCCCCTGTTGCCATCACAGCGAGCACGTCTCTTCCGCTGATTATCTCACGGATAATCTCACTCTGGTTCGGGCGGAAGTCAGTCAGATGAAAGTATTTTTCCAGGGTATCCTGAATATCGCCGCCTTTTTTCATACGCCGGGGATGTAGGAACCCTCTTCCTTATAGTAGGGGAGGTAGACAATCTCTGCTGATGAAATGGTGAAGTCGTAACGGAGGACCTGCAGGATTCCCGGTTTTTCCGTCTCATAGCGGAGAAACAGGAATTCTGTGAGTTCACGTGCGGTTTTCTGGTTGATGTAGATGGGGCGTGTATCCAGTTTCGCGTTGTTTTCAAAGTACTCACATTCGGGATTTCTGATAGTGAGGTTAACTTCCCACGGCTCTGCGATGTAACGGGGAATATCTGCCGCGCAGATATAGTAGTCACGTTTACCCTGAATGTCCGGAAGACCGGTATCGGTCTTTCCTGTGCACAGGTAGTCTTTTACCTGAATATCACAGGTGAATCTCCAGAACGGAATGAATTCTGGGGACTGGCAGGGCATTGCGGTATTCGACAGGAAGTTTGGTTTTGCGATGCTGTACGGGACCATGTCTGCCTCATCTGCTGTGATATCAAGGAGCGCCCCGCATGATTCGCAGCGGGCAACAACCTCTCCCCATGGCCGCTCAAGCTGTGAACCGCAGGCAGGACACTGAAGAACTGTGCTGTTGCGGTGCAGTACCTCCTGATCTGTCAGCTTTTTCTGGACTCTGGCAGGAGGGCGCATCCTGGCAATGTCTGCCATCGTTCCGGAGGTTGTGACAGTTTTCCCCTCTTTAAATGCAGGGTATGCAACCATACACAAGGCAATACCGCACAGGAATACAATGACCTGAATGACATCGGAAACAATGGCCGCCCATGGTGTAAAGATGAGTGCAATGGAGATTCCGGTCATGGCAGCTCCTGCGACAAATGAGAGAATCATCAGGCGCGTCCTTGCCGTCAGATTCATAGGGCTCGTTCCGCCGATTACATCCCCTTTTACTGCATCAATCACTGCTGTGAAGTGTCCGGTGTCGTATGTGAAGTGGAATATCCATACCGGGGCGTACACCAGTTCAAAAACCTTCGGGATAATAAAGTATTTTTCAAAGGTGACTGTTTCGATGCGTTTTGCAAGGTCTGCCTTAACCATGCCGCGTATGGCTTTTTTTCCGTCCTCATTTGCATCGAATGCGGAACCTTCTGCATCCATTGCCGCAACGTTTCCGGGTGTATACGGGACTTCTCCGCCTTTTTCAAGCCAGAGTTCCTTAATCCCATACTGTCCCGTGTCGCAGGCGCATTTTGTCCAGGTATATTCCTCGTTTACGAGTTCTTCATATTCATTTCTGAGTTTGTTTCCGCTCCGTTCCGTGTATCCCGAGTGTCCGCAGGCAACAGCCAGCCCCTGGGCGGTAAAACGCCAGAACGGGAGGTATATCAGATAGCTTTCGGTGATTGTAAGTGAGTCTGTCAAATCAAGTGCCTTAATGCCTTTTGACAGCCATATCCTGAACCTCCGGTCTGCGACTCCTTTGGTAATCTTTGCCGGATACATCACCTCTGCGATGCGGTCTTCGGTTGAGCGTTCAAGAACCATCTATGCCCTCCTCACGTTTGGTGTTCAATATAGCAAGCATTTTGCTGTGCCAGAGAAGGACAAGCAGATAAACAGCGGCGACTGCATAGAATATGGGATGAATGAGTACTGCAAGTGCACAGATGATGAAGGTGGGGATAAATGCCAGAAGAGCTATTTTTTTCCAGTTCACCGGGTCTTTGAACGGGTGCCATTCCGGGATGACTTTTCCGGATTCGGCATCAATTTTCAGCATACATACGCTGTTTTTGTATTTATAGCTGATAAGCCAGAACGGGATTCCGACAAGCATTTCTCCCCTGGGAAGTCCATAGAGTTCCGGATAGTAGTATGAAGCGTTTATTGTCGGGGTGAGTATCTCCTCGTCTCCTGCATCTGTTGGTTCATTTCTCGGAGTGAGCGTCTGGATATCCGAGAGTATTGTTCCGAATGCCGGTTTGCAGATAATTTGTGTTTCGGGACCGTCTTCGCGCACATATCTCCAGAACGGGTAATAGACAAGAACTGCCTTTCCGATACGGAAGGTCTCTTTTTTCTTCAGAATATTTTTCTCCAGCCAGACTTCTGTGAGGAATTTTGCCTCGTTTTCATTGACCCGCGGCCTCTGGATTTTTTTTACTATTAATGATTGTGGGGAGTTATCAGCCATTGATACATTATATTTATCCTGAGAGATGATATAATGTTTGTCTTATCTATCAAAATAAACTCCGAAGATACCCAAATGGAAAGGCTCTTAGGGTCAGCGCGCCAATATAGATTCATGGCATTAAATTTAGATTCCACTATCGCTGATTTACTTCGTGAAAAGCCGGAGAGCGCAGCAATCCTTCAGAGTTTTGGCATGGGTTGCCTTGGATGCGCCATTGCAAACAATGAAACCATCCGTGAGGCAGCTATGGTCCACGGAATTCCAATTGATGAACTCGCAGCAAAACTCGGGTTCTGAGTTTATCTGAAACGGCAGCTTTTGGTCTTCCTGCGGCTGCCCATTTATTCCATTTCTGCACTCTGTTTTACCGGAATAAAAAGTAAAAAAGTCTTCAATCCCCTATATTTGGTGTTTTATATCTTCTTACAGACAATCGCCGCATGATCTGCATGATACGGTGAAAGCCAGAAGGTTTTTTCGACTGAAAGCCCCGCATCTTCAAGTTCTTTGCAGGCCTCGCAAAACACCTCTTCCGGGGACTTTCTGATGTCAACACTTCTGGTTTTCAGCATCAGGATGACGCGCCCTCCGGCTTTTACGAACGGGAGATGCTTTCTGATAATTGATGTCTGATCGGGCTGTGCCACATCCTGATAGAGGAGGTCTGCCGCTTCAAGAAATCCTGCATACTCCTTTGGCCTTGTCGCGTCCGCGAAGACCGGGATGATGTTTTTCCTCCGCTTTGCAACCTCCAGAAGGTCCTGCATGGGCCGCGGCGCAAACTCGACTGCATACACGCTTTCCGCGTAGTCTGCGACATGAGAGACGGTTGTTCCGTTTGCCGCTCCAAGATAGAGCACCACCTCATCTGATGCGATGTCGGTTGATTTATCAAGATACCAGAGGGCAGATAGTTTGCTGCGGTACGGGTCCCAGATACGGTATCCGTTTATCATCTTCTCTCCGTATACTCCGCCTTTACCGGGTGAGACCAGAGTTCCGTTTATCTCAATCATGTTTTACCTCCTCTCCTCCGTTCATCAGGTCATCTATCTTTTTATTTGCGGATTCGATGAACTCTGGGACTCTCTCTCCCCTGAAGTAATCGAGGCGGGATGCTGCCGCGAGTTTTGCCGCAAGCACGCGGGCAACTCTTCCCCGAATCTCCCGCGGGGCATTATGAACTCTTCTGTGCTGGAATAGCAGTCCGTGTTTTGGTGACGGGGTGCCGGTTCGTATGTGGGAAAACAGGGCTGATTCTGCCCCCAGCACCTGAATGGAGGAGGATGCCATTCGTGAGATGTCCTTTAGTCCTCCGGCACGTGATACAAGGCGGGCTGCTACGAGACCTCCTACAAGCGCACTCATGTTCGGGAGGACTTTGTCTGCTTCAGCTGACACCTCCTTTGTGAGTTTTGCTCTCAGGGCATTCAGGGAAAGGATTTCTCTGGCCACGGGTTTCATGGCAGGGTTTGATGCATTTTTTGCCAGCTTCTGCAGCATTTTATCCGCGCCGGCACGGGTGTATTTTCTGGATGCGGATGGTGTTTCTCCCTGATGCCATTCAAGAATCCTTTCAGTTAAGAGGTTAATTACCCTGTCCAGTTCATCGAGCATGCGCACCATCTGCAAAAGACCCGTGTCTTTTTCGGAGAGTGCCTCTGCAATTCCCTTTTCTGCAAGGTAGAATGCAGTATTTCTGACGGCAGCAAGGTATTCTGCACGGTCTTTTACAAGACCTGCCTCAATGAGGTCTTCTGTGCGGCAGAGTGTACCTGTGTCCGGTGATGCGATGTTTTTCGCACAGATTTCAGGTGCTGTTGAGTATGAACCTTTATTCCCGTACCAGTTCATGTATTATTGTTTGTATCTCCCTGTTGATTAGTGTTGGCTCTTTTTTCTGCAGTCCCTTCCCGAAACCCTAATTAGAGTTCACGCCCAAATACAATACTATGATATCTGACAGCCGCAGTCAGGCCGTAGAAAGATACAAAGGCTGTCTCCTTGGTGCGGTGCTCGGGGATGCGCTCGGGATGCCCAATGAAACGCTCTCAGCGCGCCCTCCGCAGCCGCTCTCCTTCAAAAAAGCTTATCGCGGACACCCGAATGAGATGCTCCTCCCCGGTCAGTACACCGATGACGGTCAGCTTATCCTGATTTCTGCGCGCATCCTTACCGAGTCTTCCCCGTTTGACGCGTGCGCATACGCAAAAGAGCTTCTGCGCACCCACAATTTACGCAAATTCCGGTATGCCGACGGAGCTGTGATTGCCGCATGCAAAAAGATGGAGTCGTCCAAAAACCTTCTCGGGTCCGGTATCAACTCGGATACAGCAGGGTGTATTTCGCTTGCAGTTCCCTTTTCCCTTGCCTATGCAGATAAAAAAGAGATGGCAAAAGAGCTCTCTTCTGCATGCAGCGTTACCCATGCAAATACAACAGCACAGGCGGGAGCTGTGGGTCTTTCTCTCTTTTTAAAGACACTGGCGGATACGGGGGATGCGGCGGCTGCATTTCGGATTCTTGATACTGCAGCGGAGAATATGTGCCCTGAGCTTTACCTCAAACTCTCCCATGCATATAGTCTTGCAGCGCACAAAACACCGCTTCTGCACGCAGCAGCGGAACTCGGGACCTCGTCGTATATTTATCAGACCATCCCCCTTGCCGCGTATCTGTGCAGGAGTTTTGAAAGACCTGATGCCCTGCTCTCTGCGGCTGTCGCCTGCGGAGGAAATGCAGGAACTGTTGCTATGATCTGCGGGGCGTTTGCAGGAGCGCGCTACGGGCTGTCTGCTCTCCCTGCAGACCTTGTAAGAGCGGTGGAGCGTGCAGGTATCTTCGGGGAGCTTGCTGAAAATCTGTATCTCAGATCGCATCCGGAATCAACTACTGATGAGAGGGAACCGGCGGAGGGGGATACTGATGAGAAGGAAACGGACCGGACTTTGGATACGCCATCAGACGAATCTGCAGACGCAGAACCATTATCCGAAGATAAATAACCGGAATCTCAAACATTTTTAATTCAATTTTTCAAACAGTTTTTTAAGCAAACTGCTTTTTATAAAAGAGACTGAATCAGACTGGTGTTAAATTAAAATAAAAAATGGGTTCTGATTAGATCAGCATGATGACCGGTACGAATACCAGTGCAATCATGGACATGAGCTTAATCAGAATGTTAATCGACGGTCCGGAAGTATCCTTGAACGGGTCTCCGACGGTATCTCCGACAACTGCTGCTTTGTGAGCATCGGAGCCTTTTCCGCCGTAGTGTCCCATTTCAACAAACTTCTTTGCGTTGTCCCATGCACCGCCTGCGTTTGCCATGGTGATAGCAAGCAGGAATCCGGAGACTAAGGAACCGACTAAGAGACCGCCTAATGCTTCTGCTCCGAGTCCAGGGATGAGGACAACAACAATCGGTGCGATGATTGCAAGAAGTCCAGGTGCAATCATCTTTCTGATTGCGGATTTGGTGGAGATTCCGACAGCTTTTCCGTAGTCCGGATCTGCCTTTCCTTCCATTAATCCCGGAATTTCCTTAAACTGGCGTCTGACTTCAATTACAATCTTTTCTGCTGCCTGGCCGACTGCGGTCATGGTAAGTGCGGAGAAGAGGAACGGAAGCATGCCTCCGATTATGATACCGATGAAGACCGGTGTGTCAAGGATGCTGATAACTTCCAGTCCTACTGCGTGTGCGTATGCACTGAAGAGTGCAAGACCTGTGAGTGCTGCAGAGCCGATAGCAAATCCCTTTCCGATTGCTGCCGTTGTGTTTCCGACTGCATCAAGGGTGTCAGTGATTTCACGAACCTTCGGGTCCTGTCCGGACATCTCGGCGATACCGCCTGCGTTGTCTGCGACAGGTCCGTATGCATCAACTGCAAGAGAGATACCAAGGGTTGAAAGCATTCCGACAGCTGCGATACCAATACCGTAGACACCTGCGAACCATGCTGCGACGAAGACTGCAGCAGCGATAATTAATACCGGCCAGATGGTGGATTCCATTCCCTTTGCAAATCCGGTGATGATGTCCGTTGCAGCTCCTGTCTGACAGGACTCTGCAATCTTTAAGGTCGGCTTGTAGTCGAACGAGGTGTAATACTCGGTGATAAGACCGATTCCGAATCCGCCAAGTAAACCAACAATACAGGAGTACCAGATGCCCATACCGAAGCAGAGCGGGGCAGTAATCATGGCTACATTGTCGTAGAGCAGGAAGCTCGTTGCAAAGTAGATGCCGATGACAGATACGATGAGAGCGATGATGGTTCCTGTGTTGAACGCCTTGTGAATTGCTGCGCTTTCGTTTCTCTTTGTTCTGACAAAGAGGGTTCCGACAATTGCTGCGATGATACCAAATGCTGCAATGAAGAGCGGGAGTAAGATTAAACTTAAGTTTGAAACAAGTTCAAGGTTTGTTGCTGCAAAGACTGCACCGACACCGCAGAGGGCCATTGCAGCGACGATTGAACCCACATAGGATTCGAATAAGTCTGCGCCCATTCCTGCGACATCACCGACGTTGTCACCGACATTGTCTGCGATAACTGCCGGGTTTCTCGGGTCATCTTCAGGGATACCTACTTCGACTTTTCCGACAAGGTCTGCACCGACGTCAGCTGCTTTGGTAAAGATACCTCCGCCGACACGGGCGAAGAGTGCTACAGATGATGCACCAAAACCGAATGCTGCCATGCTGGAGACTGCAGTCATTACTTCGCCTTCGAATCCTCCGCCGATGAAGACAAGGATGATGAAGACGATGGAAAGTCCGAGAAGGCCGAGACCTACCACAGACATACCCATGACAGAGCCGCTTGCAAAGGATACTTTAACAGCATCTGCAATGCCGCGCTTTGCTGCATTGGTGGTTCTGACGTTTGCTTTTGTTGCACTGGTCATACCAATGTATCCTGCGCACATGGAAAGTGCTGCACCGACAATGTAGCAGACTGGTGATGCGTAGGGGAGTTTTCCTCCGGTAACAAGTGCTAAGACCAGAAGAATGACTGCAACAACTATTACGAATATCGCAATAGCCTTGTACTGACTTTTGAGGAAGACTTTTGCGCCAAGGTGAATGGCGTCAGAAATCTTCACCATCTTCGAATCGGTTACTTTTTCACGTTTTACAACGCTGAAACAGTAGATTGCGAAGAGAAGGCCAATGATGGCACATATAGGGACGATGAAATACAGTAAGTTAATGTCCATATGTTTTGAATACCTCCATCAGTTTGTGACGGTTTCTCCTTATATTAATTGATGGATAACCTAATAAGACTATTCCTTGTTAGTCTGAGGTCCGCCGTTTCAGCAGTTTGAGCGGATACGGCAAAAATATGCTTAAAATCACCGCGGAAGCCATCAATACTGCCTGCAGCGGGAGCGCAAATGCAAGAGATGACGCATCTGCGAGTGCTCCTATTGCCACAAGAGCAATAGCTGTTACCCCCTGCGGGATTCCGATGACGACTCCTGATGCAAGTCCCACACTATTGGGCATGACCTCCTGAACTGCGGCAATCTCCACCGAGGCGGTCGCCATCAGGAAGAAACTGGCAATCAGAAGGGCTGTGACGGCAGCAGCTCCGGAGAAGAAAAATATGCTGAGGTATGCGGCACCCCCACATAGGTATGACATAATCATTACCTCTTTTCTCCCGATTTTATCCGAGAGATAACCGGCAGAAAGGGTTCCGAGCATTCCCGCAAACAGCATGCAGGAGACAGCGCCCGTTGCTGCGACATACTCCACATCTGCAAATGTTGTAAGATAGACGACACCGAATCCGATAAATCCATAGTAGACCCAGCAGCGAAGCGAGCTTATCGCAAGAAGTACGACCGCGGCTTTTCTGTTCGCCTCGGTTTTCTCCGTCTTTTTTTCCTGAGGCGGTGCCGGTTTCGGGTGCTGCGGGAATTTCAGGAGTAAAAGTCCTACGGCAATTCCCGGGATTAACAGGAATAAAAGCGCAGTCCAGCCTCCTGCAGCATACAAAAATCCGGTCACAAGCGGGGCCGCTCCGTAGCCGAACGAGCCGCCGACAGACATTATTGACATGATTTTTCCGCGGTTTCCTGCGGTTGTGAACTGATGTATCTGAGCGTACGCGTTCGGGTGGAACGCGGAGTTCATAATGCCGTTAATTATAGCACATATGAGGAGAATCCAGTAGTTCTGTGTAACCGCAAACATTGAGACCGCGACTGCTGTTGTAATGCAGCAGAGGGTGAGTCCCGGAATCCACCGGTTTTTGTCGGTCAGCGCACCAAAGAGCGGCTGGAAGATGACCTGGGTGATGGCAAGCACTCCGAAAAGGAGCCCGGACATGATGTATGAGGAGATACCCTGAGCTTCAAAAATAGGAATCAGTGAGGGGAGAAGGGCTGAGGCCATCGGCATGTAAAAGTCCACTGCGCCGTGTCCTGCAGCAAGGGGTAGCACTTTCTTCAGTTCAGGCCTCATTTCCGCTCCATTCTGACGATTTCAACCGGAATCTCCAGAGAGTCCTTTGTGTGGAAGGAGAACTGCCGCGGGATATTCAGTTTTGCAGAGACCATGTTTGTTATGTCTGCTGATTCTTTTGTGTATGCCTTCAGGAACGGAATCGTCCCCCTGTTAAAAATCCCCCAGACAACCGGGGCAGAACAAAGCGCTGTTTCAATAAACGGCCTGTCTGCGTGCTCTTTCTGCGCCCCGAACGGGGGGTTCATCACAACCGTATCAAAGCCGGTCTCAAACAGGGCCGCAGGTCCTGCGGGTAAGGGGATAAGAGTTCGTTCGAAAAAGTCGGCTTTGACACCGGACTGTTCCGCGTTTTCTTCCGCAATGGAAAGCGCCGCCTTATCTGTATCGACACCGGTGACCTCCCCTCCAAGGAGTGCCGCTCCGACGGATAACATTCCTGTACCGCAGCCAAGGTCAAGAATTTTCATCCCTTCGATGTCACCTGTCATATATGCATCAAACAGCATACGGGCCGCTAAGGCAGGGGGAGTCATGTACTGCTCAAGCGGTGCTTTTGGTGCGCTAAATCCTGCAACCTTCTGCAGGGCGATTTCAAGGGATTTCAGTTTCATCGGCCGTGCTTCCGCACATATTTTTCAGAGCAAAAGAAGTGTGTTTTCTGGGATAATGTCTGTCTTGATTTTTAAAAAAAATTATGCAGAAAGCATTTCTGCTGCTGCTTCGAGACCGTCTCCTCCCATCTTGTATCCTGCCTTCTTTAAGGCAAGCTGGACCACGGAGAGGGTTGCGAGAATCTCAGGGGTGTCGATGATTCCCATGTTTCCGATTCTGAAGATCTTTCCTTTGAATCTGTCCTGACCGCCTGCGAACTCTACACCCATCTTCTTTGCAAATCCACGAATCTGTGCATCCTCAATCCCTTCCGGATAGAAGAAGCCGGTCACTGTGTTCGACGGCTTGTGCAGGGAGTCTGCCTGCGGGACGGGGGATAAGCCCCAGACCTTTCCTGCCTCACGGACTGCTCCAGAGAGTTTTCTGTGGCGGGCAACCCTGTTCTCAATTCCTTCCTCGTCCATTAAGCGGCATGCTTCACGAAGTGCCATAAAGAGCGGGACTGCAGGGGTTGTCGGGGTTTCCATGGGGTCTGCGTCCGCGGATTTTTTCGCCTTCTTTAAGTCGAGATAGAACGGGCGCTTTTCGGAGAGTCTGTCCCAGGCCTTCTGTGATACAGAGACCGCGGAAAGTCCGGCAGGTGCTGCAAGACACTTCTGACTTCCCACAATTGCAACATCGACACCCCATTCATCGGCTTTTACGGTGTCACCGCCGATTGAGGTGATTCCGTCAAGGATGAAGAGCGCATCATACTTTTTACAGAGTTTTCCAACCTCTTCTGCGGGGTTTAGGATTGCTGCTGATGTTTCGTTGTGGACGAGGGTTACAACCTCCGCGCCGTTTTCGAGGGATTCTTTGAGGGCTTCGAGGTTTAACGGGTGTCCCCACTCGGATTCAATCATTGTGGTTTCACCGTAAATCTTGGAGATGAGGCCTAAGCGCTCACCGAACTTTCCGTTTACGAGGGATGCAATCTTTTTGCCCTGTGCAAACGAGCCGATTGCTGCCTCCTGTCCTGCGGTTCCCGACCCTGAGAGCACAAGAATCTCATTCTGTGTTCCAAATGCGGGTTTGAGCATCCGCACAATATCTGCGTAGATTCTGCCTAACTGTTTGCTTCTGTGGTTGATAGCCTGCGGAAGCATCGCGGCGCGCACCGAGTCGGGCATCGGGACCGGACCGGGCATCATTAAGAGTGTTTCCTTATACATGATTTTTCGTCGTTTACATATATGTGAATCAACATAATAATAATCATTCCTTACTATGACCGAAGTTTCAGTTATTGCAGGCTCGGCATCGGACCAGGCTATCATCGATAAAGCCGTCTCCGCGCTCGAGGCACACCATGTATCGTACGAGACGAAAATCCTTTCCGCACACCGGGACGCAGAGGCGCTCGATGCCTATGTAAAGGCCACGGATGCAGCGGTTTTCATCTGTATTGCCGGTATGTCTGCCGCTTTACCCGGGGTTGTTGCCGCCAGAACGAAAAAGCCGGTTATCGGCGTCCCTGTTTCCGGAAAGCTTGGTGGACTCGATGCCCTTTTATCCATCGCGCAGATGCCCAAAGGAGTACCGGTTGCCTGTATGGCAATCGACGGCGGAGAGAACGCAGGCCACTTTGCCGCGCGCATTTTAGGAAAAGCCTGACCTGATGAACAGTGCGGAGTACTTTGAACGGGGGTGTGAAGCGCGCGACGAAGGAGACTGTCCCCGCGCAGCATCTTTTTTCGAAGAAGCAGTGCGGCTCGAACCGGACAATCCGGTTTATCTTGCAGAGCTCGGGCTTCTTAAAAGCGAACAGGGTCTCGATGAGGATGCGCTTTCTATTCTGCAGCGGGCGGTCTCACTCGGACCAGAGACTGCTGCTGTGCAGTCCGGATACGGGATAGTTCTTTTCCGCTGCGGGCGGTCCGAAGAGGCGGTCTCTGCCTTTGAGCATGCCGCAGCGCTGAATCCGGATATTTCTGAATACTGGGAAAATCTCGGTCTGGCGCTAGCCTCCCTTAACCGCTTTTCCGAAAGCGACAAGGCATTTTCACGGGGCCTTGAAGTGTCGCCGGATTCGGCTGATTTATGGCACCATAAGGGTACCGTTCTCTCCGCGCTGGGTTTTCGCGGGCGCGCCCTTCACTGTTTCAGGAATGCGGAACGTTTCCGGTGATGCGGAAGTCTGCGCCCTCATCAACCGGTATATTCATCTTTTTAGCAGTTGACCTGTATAGTATATGTCACAGCGTGCCGCAGATGCCGTATTTCAGGGACTTTTCTCCCTGACCGATATCAGATATATTTTACGAACCACCGCCCCCCAGCACAAGCTCTCGGACGAGGAGAAACAGAAGGTCGAAAAAGCACTTGCATCCGTTGAAAAACAGATTGCCATCCTCAGAGGTGAACTGCTGTGAGCATCCGCTGCGGAGGAAACTGTAATGTTGATGCACGTATGCGTGATGAACTTGCCATCAACATTGACCCGATTCAGGTAGGCGGCCGCTTAACACCCGAGGCCATGAAGGCTATCATCGCCTGGGGAGACGGCTACTCGGTCTGCGATAACTGCAGAAAGCCGTTTAGGCTTGACTACATTGAAAACCCGCCCTTGAAGGATTTCCACGCGGATGTCGCGGAGTGGCTCGGGATGGCGCAGGCACGCACGGTTCCTGGTGCCCGCAGGGGTTTTCAGCAGGTGGCAGAGGCATACGTTGAAAAAGGAGACCCGGTTTTAATCGGCTCTCTTGCCCACTACACCTCGTACCTCTCGATTGAGGGACGCTGCGGGGTTATCCGCGAAATCCCCAAGACCGGGGACAATCATATCACGGCAGAGGCGGCGGCAGAGCGTATCGAAGATGTCATCCGCGAGTTCGGGAAAGCACCCAAACTGCTCTACATCGACCAGGTGGACTACCAGTTCGGAAACATCCATGACGTAAAAGGCATCGCAAAAGTGGCGCACCAGTACGACATCCCTGTGCTCTGCAACGGTGTATACACAGTGGGTATCATGCCAGTCAACGGAAAAGACCTCGGAGTGGATTTCATCGTAGGGTCCGGTCACAAGAGCATGGCAGCCCCTGCTCCATCGGGAATTTTAGCGGCAACCGAGGAAGGGGCGGAGAAGGTTTTCAGGACGACAAAGTCCTCGGGAGACCTTACCGGGCGCACCTTCGGTCTTAAAGAGGTCGGCATCCTCGGATGCTCTCTGATGGGAGCCCCCATTGTGGGACTTCTTGCGTCGTTTCCCACAGTCCGCGAGCGGGTGAATCATTTCGAGGAGGAACTTGCAAACAGTAAACTCATCGTTGAGGCGCTCCGGTCGATTGAGGGGACGAAGATTCTTTCCGAGTATCCGCGCCGCCACACGCTCACCCGTGTTGATACCACAAACTCCTTTGATGTGGTTGCGCAGACGCACAAAAAACGGGGTTTCTTCCTCTCAAGCGCTCTTTCCAGGAAGGGTATTACGGGCATTATCCCCGGCGCTACGCGCATCTGGAAGTACAACACCTATGGAATGACACGCGCCCAGGCAGAGTATGTTGCACAGACCTATCTTGAGATCGCGGAAACAAACGGTCTTACCGTAAACAAGTAACCTGAATGTTCTATCATCTGACCGTAACCGACGACTGCAATCTCTGCTGTTCATACTGCAGGGCAAAGATGTTTGACGAGGAAGACGAACCCGCGGGAAGTCCCGGGACGATTGATGAGACGCTCACCGAAAACTTCTCGGCATCTCCGGATGACCTTTATCGTTTCCTTGCAAAGGATGCGGACGCCGTCTTAACCTTTATCGGCGGGGAACCGCTGATGTGCCCGCAGTTCGTGCAGACGGTGATGGACAAAGCACCTGTTAAGCGGTTTATGCTGCAGACGAACGGGACAAAACTTTCCGCACTTCCTGCAAAGTACCGGAACCGGTTTGAGACCATTCTGCTTTCCATCGACGGAGACCGCGCCTTAACTGACGGACACCGGGGAGAGGGTATCTATGATACGGTTACCGGGGCTGCAAAGCTTCTGAAAGCCACCGGTTATTCCGGTGAGCGGATAGCGCGGATGACGGTTGCTGAAGACACCGACATTTACGCTTCGGTGACGCATCTTGCTGACTGCGGATGTTTTGATGCAGTCCACTGGCAGATGGATGCTGATTTTACAGGCGACCATTCGCACCGGAGGTTTGCGGAGTGGGCAGTGTCCTATAATGAGGGGATCCGGCGTCTTGCCGCTGAATGGCTTCGCCGTGTGAAGGCGACGGGTACCGTTCCCAAATGGTATCCGTTTTTATCGACCACCGAGGATTTGCTTCTCGGGAAAAGCAGCAGGCTGCGCTGCGGTTCGGGATATGCGAACTACAGCATTATGACGAACGGAAAGATTGCCCCTTGCCCTATTATGGTCGGGATGGCAGACTATTATGCAGGGGATATCCGGACTGCAGACCCTGCATATCTTCCGGAGATTCCGATAGGAGAGCCCTGCACCTCCTGCGACATCTACGGATTCTGCGGGGGACGCTGTCTGTACTCAAATATTGTGCGGCCGTGGGGGGATGCCTACAGGGAGGTCTGCGGAACGGTCCGGAATCTCCATGATGCGCTTTTAGGCATCATCCCCGAACTCCGTGCGATGCTTGATGCGGGTACCCTTTCTATGGAGTCTTTTGCTCACACCAGGTACAACGGCTGTGAGATTATCCCATGATTGACATTCTGACCGTTGACCCGGTTCTTATTGTGATACTCGCCGGTGCGGGTATTTTGGCAGGACTTTTAGCGGGAATTCTCGGGGTCGGCGGCGGATTTTTATTTGCACCTGCAGGGTACTTTGTTCTGCTCTCTGCAGGGTTTCCGAAGGAGACGGCGCTTCTTACAGCGTTTGGCGTGAGTCTTGCTGCGGCGTTTCCAACGGTTTTGACAAGCGCTGTCGCTCATACAAGGCAGGGAAATGTTTCCTGGAAGACTGCAGCTGTGATGGGCATCTGCGGGATGGTCTTTGGATTTGCCGGGGGATTTGCTGCGGCGGCGCTTCCTGTAGATGTGCTTACGATTCTTTTCTCTATCATCCTTGTGATAGGCGGTATCAGAATGATTACGAAGCTTCCGTCCGGAGAGAAGACAACGATGCCTGCTCCCCTTTCTGCAGGTATCGGGGCTGTCGGGGGATTTTTTTCGGGGCTTCTCGGGGTCGGCGGGGGGACGATTCTGGTCCCTCTGATGACGATTTTCGGGAAGTTTCCTGTCAGGCGTGCCGCAGCGGTTTCGTCTGCCGCGATTGTGTTTATTACGGCAGGCGGGATTGTTTCGTATCTTCTGCACGGCTCGTTTGACCTTGTGCTCTGGATTGTGCTGGTGATAACAGCCGTTCCTGCGGCATATTTTTCTGCGGCAAAGATTTCGGGGAAGATTTCCGACCGGTGGGTCAGGATTTTGTTTTTCATTCTGATGACGGCAGTCGCGGTGCGGATGACTGCCGGGGTGTTTTTTGGTTGAGGTGCAGACCAACCTTAATCCCTGTTGAGCACCAATAATATACATACAAACGTGACACCATGAAAGCAGTAAAAGCCCTCCTGCAGTTTACAACGATTCTTCCGCTCGGAAAACCGGCTGATTTCGACCGTTTCGCGTCACACAGCTGGATTTATCCGATTGCAGGATATGTGACAGGGCTTATTGCTGCAGTCCCTGCCCTGATATTCTGGTTGTGCGGGTTTGAAAACAGTCTCATCGCAGCCGCAGTGACTCTCGCGGTTGTTATCGCGATATCGGGTGCGAACCACTTTGACGGCCTCCTTGATTTCGGCGACGGTCTCATGGCGCACGGAAGCCGCGAAAAACGGATTTCCGCGATGAAGGACCGCTCAACAGGGGCCGGGGCGCTTGCAATAGGAATTCTTGTAATCCTCCTCGCATTTGCGGGGCTTGCGTCACTTCCTGTCTGGATGATAGCACCTGCCGTGTTCTGTGCGGAGGTGTTCAGCAAAATGGTAATGGGGCTCTTTTCTGCGCTGGGGAGGCCGTTTGCAGACGGGATTCAAAAATATATTTATGAACATTCGAAGCGCAGATTCGCGGTATTTACGATTCTTTTGGCCCTTCCGGCCCTTGCCGTGTCTCTTCTTCTTCCGGGTCTCTGGTGGACTGCTGCGGCGTTCGGGATTGCGGTCCTTGTCTTTATCCTTCTGCTGCTCCTTGCAAAGAAGCTCTTTGGCGGGGTGAACGGGGATGTGACAGGCGCCGGGTGTGAGATTTCACGGATGGCAGTTCTGGTTCTTTTCGGGATTTTAGCGTCGGTGTACTAACTTCAGTGTGTTAGGTCAGTGTGTTAGCGTCTGCGTGAGACGGTTACAAATCCTGTGCCTTCGTCGTCGCTGCACTCGATGTCGGTCGCGTTTTTGTCCTCGACTGCGGTGTTGAATAAGACCATTCCGGTCATGAGTTCCTCATCGAGTCCCATGCCTCCTTTTGAGTTTCTGAGAGCCTGTGCGTAGGGGTTCGGGGCAACTCTGCGGTTTACCCTGATGCCTGCACAGTGTTCGCAGAAGACGCAGGTCGTGTGAACCGAGACCTCTTTTCCATTGCACATGACGGTTACTTTTCCGTTGGGTTTTCTGTCAAATGATAATGACTTCATTGTACTGTATTTGTTTGTGCTGATAGGTATAGAGGGTTTCGTTCGCCCTCGTATCTCCCCCCGTCAGATTAATGAAATATCCGGGACCGAGCGGCAATACTGCTTTGCACTATCTCTTCTTTCAACCCACCCGGACTTGGTCGCGATATTTTATTCCGGAAAAAAAGATTAGTTATATTTCTTTATTTTAACGGGAGATACCCGGATTTTTTTCTCCTCTTCATCAGCATAATCAGCGGGAAGAAACTCATCTGCGTCACATTTTCTGACCCCGATTCCGTGGACAGAAATGGCGCCTGCAACAAGATATTTCTTTACGACCATACCGACAGCTTCAATGTTGTCTCCTGCCGCAATTTTTTCAGAGAGAGGGATGGAGCGGAATACGATACAGGCTGCCGAACCGTCATAGATGATAATCCTTGGTCTTCCGAGAAGAGCGCCGGAAACTTTCTGTACAACACCGCGGACTCTGACAGGCTTTCCTTCCATCTGAAGCGTCAGTTTCCTGATAGGAATCAGGTTTGAGGATGATTCATATTCAGGAAGCAGTCTGACATACTGGGAAGACAGACTGAAGTTGCTGATGCCTGCAAGAATGACCATAAACAGAGCGAGCGGAATGCCCCAGTAAAGAACAGCCGGGGTGGTACAGCCGCCTGCGAGAAAGAGAACAAGAAACAGCACCGCAAATAAACCGAACACAACCCATACTGCGGGAGGAATCCGTACATTTACACCTTTGATTTTCATAAATCCTTCTCTAATGTTAACTAATGAGTTGTCAGTATGTTTAAATCTTTGGATAAATGCCTGTTGCTCTGCCGCAAAAAAGAGAGGGGACTCAGGCAATCTTTGAAAGTTCGCCGGCCTTTAAGTTATAGAACATTCCATGAAGCTGAATTGAACCGTCCTTTCCGGACGGGAAAACGGAGAATCGCGGGATGAGTTCCCCGTGACTGTTCATGTCCGGATTCTGCCTTATTCCTTACAGGCCGCACTCTCCTTTTTGAAGGAGAAATGATAGATGATAACAATCATAACGACCGCACCGACAATGTTTCCAAGTGTTGCCCAGATAATGTTATTGGTCCACATGGTTGTGAATAAATCTGTTACCTGGAACTTCTCTGCGCCGGTAATCAGACTTGTAAATATTCCTGCTGGGATGAAGTACATGTTTGCAACACAGTGTTCAAACCCGGCTGCAACGAAGGTCATAATCGGGAGCCAGATAGCAACAATCTTGGAGATAACTTCATCCGCCGCAAGTGCGAGGAATAGTGCAAGACAGACCAGCCAGTTACAGACGATGCCCTTAAAGAAGCAGGATATGATTCCCATTACGCCGGTGTATGATATTTTTGCGGCAGCGATAGCCATAGCGCGGACACCGAATGCGGTTGCGGTTGCAGCACCGGCTGCGGACCAGGTAACAAACGGTCCGACGGATACAAGAAACGCCATGAATAAGGAGCCGATAAGGTTTCCAATATAGACCAATACCCATAGTTTGATGAGTCTTCCGAAAGATGTCTTTCCCTGGGCGATTGCCATCGGGGCAAACATTGCATCCCCGGTGAAGAGTTCTGCCCCGGTTAGTACAACAAGGACCAGGCCAATCGGGAAAAGAGCACCGAGGACAATCTGTGCGACCCCCGGGCCGAGGACGTCGGCAACTCCGGTGGAGCCGACCGTTGCGAGTGCAGCGCCGATTGCGATATATGCGCCTGCAAGGAACGCACGAATCAGCATGTTTCCGGAGCTGAGTCCGCATTTTCCCTTGCCCGCCGCCGCAATTTTATTACATACCTGTGCAGGACTGAATGTAACCATACCTAATTCATCTCATGCCTGTAAGAGACAGACCTGTCTGATACAATTGGTGTCTAATTTGTTTAGTTTGTATTTATAGTTACGCATTTTACAGAGTTATACAAAAGGATGCCGTGCTCTCCCTCCCCTTCCTGCCGGACTATCGGGAGATGTATTGTACAAAATAAAATCATGATACAGGCATCAGTATTATGTCTGAAGAAAATCAGAGTGAATCGAGCGAGATGCTTCCAAAGTCATCGGACTCCGCGGACTCAGGGATTCCGAACGCGGAGTAGACTGCCTTGTTCTCAAGAGAGTTCGCCGCATCTACCATATAGTCTAAGATATCAACCGAGAGCTCGTGTTTTTCACGGCTCCGCACCATCTGCTCTTTCAAAAAGGTCAGCTTTTCAGGGCTTTCCCCGCGGAGCTTTGCGAGGGATATGACACAGAGATACACCCGTGTCAGATTCCTGTCAGTACCTGTGATGGTATCAAAGAACGCCCGGAGGATTTGTGCCTGATAGGCTTCGCTTCCCATAATTAGTGATAGTATATTTGTATTTATTCGATTATATACCTATCTGTTGTCTGCCCGCAGAGAAAACACTGTCACCGATTGAAAAGATTGAATTTATTTCGCAGTACTTACAATCTTTATGACATCGCCTGTTTTAAGCTCTGCGGTATCTTTAATCCGCATCTTCGTCTTTGCATCCACCGCGTAAAGGAATCCGTTTCCGATATCTGTGTGGATTTTAAATGCGAGATCGCGCGGGGTAGAGCCTTTGGGCATCAGAAGAGCATCGGGGAGCACCACGCCTTTTGCGTTGCAGTATTTTCCCTCGTCTTCTACCGGGTAGACGATAATCATTCCGCACTGCTCAAAGACTGCTTTGTTTAAGGCCTCCTGAACACCTGTTGTGCCGAGTTTTTTCATGTTTTCCGCCACAAAAGTGAGGGCCTTTATCTGCGCTGCGGAAAGTTTTGCCCCTTCCTTCGGGGTGAACTTTGCATCTCCCGGGAGGTAGTTTAGGAGGTGGGCTGCGGATGCCGACTTTAAGGCAAGCTCTCCTGCGGCGATTGTGGGGACTGCTCCCAGCTCCTTTAATTTTGCGAGGTTTTCATCGGATGCCTGGTCCGCCTTGTTTGCGGCGATAATCATGGGCTTTGAGATGTCGAGGAGGATTTCGCACATCTTTTCGATATCCTCGTCGGAGGCCTTTGCAAGGTTTATGCCGCACTCATCGACTGCGTTTCTGACATCCACTGCATCGATTCTAAGGCCTGCCAGAGCACCGCCTAAGAGGTCGATTAAGATATTTTCTTTTCCCTGTGCCTGACGGACGAGTCTTGGGAGGTGTTTTTGTACGATTCCTGCCATCCACATGGCAAATTCGTATCTGAGGAAGGTAACATCTTCCAAGGGGTCCCGGGTCCCCGGGTCTACCGGATTTCCTTCGGCATCGGTGCTTCCTGATGCGTCGACTACCTGGATGATGGCGTCTGCTTCGCGGAGGTTATCCAGGAACTGGTTTCCAAGTCCGCGGCCCATGTGTGCGTCCGGGACAAGTCCTGCAACGTCAAGGAGTTCTACGGGTGTAAAGCGAACACCATCAACACAGTTTCCGCATCCGCCTTCAATACCGAGTTCTTTGCAGGGGCAGACGGAACGCACATATGCTACTCCCTTGTTTGCGTCGATGGTGGTGAAGGGGTAGTTTGCAATCTCTACGTTTGCGAGGGTGAGGGACTTAAAAAATGTCGATTTTCCGCAGTTTGGTTTTCCTGCGAGTGCTATGAGCAACATGATATTTTCTCCTGTATAGTGTTACTTATCTATTGGTGCCCTGCATAGTTATGCTTTGTGTACGGACGTTTAAGGCAACCCCCACTCCAAGCCGTTTGGATATCTTTTCCTTCGGGAGAGGGCTGTGTGCTGCAGGATGATTCATATTACCCTCACGCCGGATAATGGAACTCCGGCGCTTTTCCTGCCATGACCGCTTCCGCATATGCTTTTACATTCGCTTCGATACAGGGGCAGTCAATCGACTCTTTGAGCCGGGCAGAGAACACTGCTTTTGTTTTTTCCGGGAAAATCCAGCGCTTTCCCGAACGGACGGCACCGTCGAGGAGACCTTGTTCTGCCATTTGTATTACAATGCGGTCGACCATCGGGACAAGCGCGGGCTCCATGATTTCACAGACGCAGGGGTCGCCTCTGCTGGGGATGTGTTTTTTAAAGAAGGCGCTTTTTTTCGTGTCAAGGCCTGCGCCCCGGCATGCCGCGTTTACGGTTGCATAGAGCGCTGCGTAACCTATGGAGAAAAGGGTGTTTACCGGGTCTGCAAAGATGTCTTCGGTCCTTCGTCTGCAGCCGAGTTCCTGCGGGACGGCACGCGAGATGATTTCATAGTACATGTCTTTTGTAAGGGTGTAGACGCGGGCAAGTTCGGGGAGGGTTATGAGGTATTCGAGTTCATTTCGTGCCTGCATCAGGATTTCCACCTCTCCTTTGCGGTAGAATTCCCCGTGCTGTTCGGCAAGTTCATGGAGGTAGCGCATCCGTGCCGCAAGGGAGCTTTCGATTACCGCTTTTGCGTAAACGTGGGCAGATACCGCGTCCTGAGCCGCTGAGAGGTACGGATTTCCCATAAAGAGGCATCCTGCGGGGTTTCCGCGGATGTCAAAAAAGGAGATTGGGATGTTTTTTTCCTGACATTTTTCGATGACTGCAGTGTGGAGGATGTTGTCTCCTGCTATTATGAGGTGGGATATCTCGTTTAGAGAGTACCGGTCCGCGGTGCTTTTTCCTTTTTCGCGGACGAAGAGGGCGTCTCCAGCAGCTGTTATGTTGGCCCCGAATCCCCAGACGGTTACCCAGTTCACAGTATCCCTCCTGCCATTGCGGAGTCCAGTTCGAGGCGGCATTTTCCGCAGAAGACGGTGTTTTTCGCGTCAAGCTGGTCAAGGTTGTTCGGGCAGTACATGATGCAGCTCGGGTTTTCACAGTGTTCGAGGTTCCAGAGGTGGCCGATTTCATGGCAGCTTTCGGTTACTATCCGTTTGATGAGCGATATGTCGTCTGCGTATCGTCCGAAGAATCTGTTGTCGAGGCGGGTTGCGGAGACGATCGCCACTCCGAGTTTTATGTGGGATAAGCCGAAGACGAAGTTGTTTCTTTGGGTGTATAAGTCGCCGGAGGTTATAAGGAGTACTTTTTCCGTGCGGTGGCAGTTTTGCCGGTAGTATTCGGTGCTCATCTCTTTTGGTTTGAAGAGTTCGGGGTGCATGCTTCTGAAGAGGTCTATTTTGGAGAGGATTTTTAAGGCATCATACTGGCCGCGCGCAGGATCGAATCCGTCAAGCGGGAATGTGCCTCCGTCTATCCAGCCGATTTCTGTGTTTAATACGGAAGAGATGCCTTCTGCGGCGGGTTTTGAGAGGCCGGCAGGTGCCCTGCTGTCCCAGAATACGTGTATCCCCATTATCATAGATATTTTTTATCCGGAAGAACATAAATGTATTTGAATGGAGCACGATATTGAGACGGCTGTCGGGCGATACATTGCAGCACATTATTCGTCTGCGGTTGAGGTCGGGTTTGGCGGGAAGACGTATGCGGCGGAGGTTTTGCTGCGGGCAGGGGTTCCTGTTCTCTGTACCGATGTGCACGCATATCCTGAGTGTACTACGGTGCGTTCGGTGGTTGATGACTGTGTGGAGCCGGCTCTTTCTCTTTATGAGGGGGCGGATGTTATTTATGCGGTCCGTCCGGGTCTGGAGATTGTGCCTGCTTTAATTTCGCTTGCGGCGGCGGTTTCGGCGGATCTGGTTGTTTATCATCTGGGGTTTGAGGTGTATATGGATGGCGGCGAGGTGACTGAGTCGGAGGGGGTTTTGCTTCACCGGTATGTGAGGGACGGGGTTGTTGTGTCCCGCGGGTGAATCTTTGTTGTAGATTTCTGTATCATGATACACTTTTCTACATAGGGGTTTTGTCTTTGAGATGCGGGTTTTATTTGTCTGACTGTAGTTGACGGCGTGGATGCTTTAGTGGAAGCCGCCAGTTAGCCGTATCTTTTATGTGCCGTAAAGCCGGGAGGCCGCGGCTCATTTAGTGCGGTAAATAGAATCCACGCCAAAGAACCAGCCAAAAAACAGAAGGCTTACCCCATCCCCTGCTTTTGCATCTGCTTCATCATCTTACCCATCATCATGCGGTTGCCCTTAAACCCTTTCAGCGTCTTCTGCATCATCTTGTAATACTTCATCAGATCCCGCACATCATCCACAGACGTCCCGGACCCCTTCGCAACACGCATCATCCTCGACGTGTTAATAAGCGACGGCTCCTCAAGTTCCTCGGGCGTCATCGAATCCATGATAATACGGAAATGCTTCATCTTCGCCCCCGCATCATCCAAAGCCCCCTCCGGAAGCTTTGCTCCTCCGAGCGGAAGCATCGACATCACCTGCTTTAAGGGACCCATCTTCTGCACCGCCTCAAGCTGCTTATACATATCATTGAGCGTAAACTTCCCGCGAAGCATCTTATTGACATCAACATCTTCCGCCTTAATTGTCTCCTCTGCCTTTTCGACAAGGGCCTTCAGGTCACCCATTCCAAGGAGACGCGAGATGTATCCGTTCGCCTCGAATTTCTCCAGGTCTTCGATGGTCTCTCCGCTTCCGATAAAGACAATCCCGGACTCCGTCTCGGAGACCGCGGACATTGCCCCTCCGCCTTTTGCGGTACCATCCATCTTTGTAATGATGACTCCGTCGATTCCAATTGCCTCATGGAAGCGTCTTGCCTGCTCACGGGCCGCCTGACCTATTGCCGCGTCGAGCACCAGCCAGCGGTGGTCCGGCTTTAAGAACTCATTAATCTGCGTAATCTCATCGATTAAATCATCCTCGAGTGCGTGACGTCCCGCCGTATCAACAATGATGACCTCCACATCCTTTAACGCCGCAAGACCGTCTTTTACAATCTTTACCGCATCCTTCTCCTTCGGGTCACCGTAGCAGGGGACATTTATCTTGTTACAGAGCGTCGCAAGCTGGGCATACGCACCTGGACGGAAGTTATCCGCACCGATTGCCCCGACCTTCATACCCTTCCTCTGGAAGTAGCGGCAGAGCTTTCCGGTCGTTGTGGTCTTACCTGAACCCTGAAGACCTGCCATTAAAATCTTCTGCGGCTTTAAGGAAAACTCCGCCTCGCGCCCGACAAGGGAGACCAGCTCCTGATAGACAATCCGCAGCACATGCTCGCGGGCGTTGATGCCTTTTGGAAGCTCCTCATCAAGTGCACGGGCCTTAACCCGCTGCGAGAGCTGCATCACAAGCTTTACATTGACATCTGCTGTCAGAAGCGCACGCTGCAGGTCTTTTACCAGCTCGTCAACAGCCGCACGGTCAATGATTGTTTTCCCGGCAAGCTTTCGTAAGGCATCCTTTAAGGATGACGAGAGTGAATCCATTCCCATCTTACTCCTCCTCCCCGAAGATCTCATCAATAATAAGCGAGGGTGTAAACGGCTTCATATCTGTGTACTCCTGCCCCACACCGAGGAACACCAGCGGCTTTCCGATGGTATATGCAATAGAGATTGCAGCTCCTCCCTTCGGGTCCATATCGACTTTTGTGAGGATAACTCCGTCGGTTGAGACCGTCTTTTCAAACTCCTCGGCACGAATCACCGCATCGTTTC
>JAUNXT010000040.1 GCA_030539655.1 Methanocorpusculum sp. | reverse complement strand
AGGGGCAGACCGCGATGGTCGCAGCGCATCTGGTCCGTGAGTTTATCGCAGGACACTACTCTTCGGGAAAATAAAAAGAATTAAAAAATTGTAACTATTCACCTCCTCTGTTTTTTATCGTCCTGTTACAGATAGTAGGTATGGGAGACATGAGCGCAGACCTCGTGGCGCTGACTTTCGTCATGGTTGTTGTAACTAACATGAGTATGGACAACAAGAGCGCAGACCTCGCAGACCTCGCCTTCGGCGAAATCGGAAGAAAATCTGCCCCTCAGGAAAAACCTGAGGGGACGCTAACCGCTCAGATTTTCTTCCTCTATCTATGAGAGTTATTTTTTGTTCCGTTAATTCAGTGGGAAAATAGAGAATCATCAATCATCTCTTAAATGAGGAAGAAATTCCGAGCGGTCAGCGTCCCCGAAGGGGCGGAATTTCTTCCGATTTTTTTCGCGAAGCGAAAGGCGAGGGATGAGCGTAGCGAATCGTGAGCCTTGAGCCACGTCCGAAGGACTGGCGAAAAGGTCTGCGAGGTATGGGCTCTTGTCGTCCATACCACTCGTCAGTTGCAACAATGTGTAGAACACACGAAGGCAGCTGAATAGTTACAAAAGAAATAAAAACAGTCAGAATAAAGGATACTCTCCTTTACTCGCTTTTTTCCGCCGCCTTTTTCGCACGCTTTACCCGCTCTTTTGTGGTAAAGCAGGTCACCAAGTCAAGGAACTGCCGGAATTTTTTGTTGGTGTCGAGGGTGATTTTATCGAACTCCTCGTCCGGGAGCTCCATTACCTTGTCGTCGGTTTCAGTGTCGACCAGAACGGTTTTGTTCTTTTCTCCCGCCCAGACTTCAAGTTTTTTCATACTGCCGTAGGATATGGTGTAGTGTCCGTCAGCCTCTTTCGGGCTGACCTGGAATATGTCTGCAAATCCTGCTTTAATTCTGTCGTCGAGGTCCGCGGTGTTTCCGCGTTTTACTTCGTACTCCTGCATGCTATTATTGTTTGATGCGGTAAAATAACTATCTGCCGTTTTTGTGCGGCAGACGGAGGTTTTCGGAGGACATACAGAGTGCAGACTTTCCCATGAGGGCATGAGGGTGAGAGGGATATACGAACAGTATCTTTATCAGTTAGAAGAGCATATAATTAAAGGCATCAGGGCTTGTGGCTTAGCCAGGATATAGCGTCGGGCTTCTAACCCGAATGCCGGGGGTTCGAATCCCTCCAGGCCCGCTTGTTTTTTGTGTGTTTGGTATTCTGTAACCTGTATCGTTGTGCGGTATCCATTTCAAATCACCTTCAGGTTGTCAAAGCACGCGGGCTCTTCTGTAACAGGATGAGTAATGCGGAAAATGAATCCGGTAAACGGCTATCCAAAAAAAAAGAAAATTTACTCAGCTGCAGGAGTTTCTTCTTCCTGCGGCGTGAGTTCAACATTTGCGATGTTGAAATGGCGGCGTGAGAGAATCTTTGCCTTGATAATGTTCTTGCCTTCTTTTCCGATTGCAAGACCGCGGTCCTGCGGCTGAACATCGATTGTGGCAATCTCTGTGCCTTCATCTTCCCCTGGTTCAAAGGTAACAGTCTGGATAATAACCGGAAGGAAACAGTTTCTGATGAACTGAACCTTGTCAGGATTATACTCCACAACCTCGACTTTCTTTCCGAAAGCATCCGATGCCTTTTTGATACTTGCTCCTTTTCTCCCGATTGCAAGCCCCATATCTCCCGGGTTGATGACAAAAAGAATTCTTCCGAACATCTCGTCAACAACACAGTCGCGTGCGCCTGCACCCGTCAGATTACCAAACTGGGCAATCATCCGCATGTTTTCTTCGGAAATAGTAATCTCAGACATGCCTGATTCACTCTGCAAGGGTTAAGATGTCAGACTCTCCCGCATCAACGATTGCAAGAACGCTGATCATGTGGTCACGACCGCACTCTTTTCCGAGCTGACGGGAGCTTCCCTCAAACTGATAGATCTTGAGGTTTTCTGCCTTTTCGAGCATCGCGCGGACCTTTTCAGGTGCGTTTGCTGCAACGATAACGAGTTTTGCTTTGTTTTCTGCGACAATCTTTTCAACCGAGTTGTTTCCGAGAACAACGTTTCCGGTCTTAATTGCTCTGCGTAAGGATAAGTTGAAATCCATAATTATTTCACCGTTTTTGAGGTTTTGACAGCCCTTAAGTCTGCCTGAATCCTGCACTCTGAACAATACTCAGGGAAGGTGTCTCCCATGAACAGTATTAATTGTTCGTCCCGCAGGTGGACACAAGTGTCCGGTTTCATGGAGATGAAACATTACTATATTGGCGCTTCAAAGATATGAATGTATCGCGGGAAACCTTTGATCTGTCGCGGGAAGACCCCGTCTGTTCCACCCGTTGTTGTAACAGACACGGTCTGCCGTGCAGGGGACAGCGGCAGGGGGTTAACTATTTATTCCCGCATGATAAAATATAAAGATAATGGATGAATATATCAGCATCAGACCTCAGGTGCTCTCTCATCGAAAAGGCACTTCCGGAGATAAAGGAACGGTTCGGAGTGGAAACGCTCGGCCTTTTCGGCTCGGTCTCCCGCGGGGAAGACACTCCTGAGTCTGACATCGATATACTCTTCACTTTCCAAAAGGGCAGAATAAGCTTTGGGAGCCTCATCCACCTGGAACTCTATCTCAAAGAGCTCCTCGGACGGGAGATAGACCCAATCCCTGAAGATGCAGTAAGCAGGTACATGCTGGCAGAGATTCACCGGGAGGTTATCCGCATTGCTTCCTGACGGATATCCCGGCTCTTAAAACACAGATTGAAGAAATTATACGTGAAGAGAAGTACGGACTCTGAGTTTTTCGCATCCACAGCAAAAAGCTCTCCGGTAACCGGGCCCGGATAGTTACAGAAAAAATATGAAAAAAGATTAATCGTAGAACGTGTGTTCACGCTCTCCGCGGTTCCTGCTGCGGAAGTCCCGTTTATATCCGCCGCTCTGTCTTCTGTCCCCGCCAAAGCCTCCGCCTCTTTGGTAGCCTCCGTCGCGTCTTCCCCCGTCTCTTCCGGATGATCTCCCGCTGCCAAAGCCGCCTCTTTCTCTTCTGTCTCCTCTGTATCCCCTGTCACCGTCTCCTCTCTCACGGCGTCCGCCGTCACGTCCTCCTTCATGCCGGCGCACGTCTCCGTATCCGTCTCTTCTCTCACGGAAGTCGTCTGCATCACGCTCGGGTCTGGGTGTTGCAACAGTTATCTGCAGTTCCTTGTTGCGGATTGTGGCCTTACTCATCGTCTCGCGGACCTTATCCGCATACTCTAAGGGCACCTCGACAAACGAGTAGTTTCCGTACAGGTCGATTCTTCCGATGGAAGACCCGGGAATGTTACATTCGCCTGCAAATGCTCCTACAATATCTTTGGGGCGGATCTGCTGGTTCTTGCCAAGCGTGATTCTGAATCTGACCATTCCCTCCTCGGCTCCGGAGTTTTCGTAAGTGCCCTCCTCAACGGGTCCGCGGAGGGGCCGCTCGCGGTCTCTGTCGTCACGGCTGCGCTTTACCTTCGGCTGCGGCTGGAGTTCTTCAATCTCCTCGCTCATCGCGGACTTTTCATCCTCGAGATGCATCTTTAAAAGTGCTGCGGCGACCTCGATGCTTGTTACCTCCTCACCGTTTTCCGTGTCCGACTCGAGCAGCTGCTCTACAATCGGGAGGTAGCGCTCCAGGTCTTCAGACTCGTTTTTCATGACCTCTCGGACCTTTTCGAGGAATGCCTGCTGTTTGACCTCTGCCACATCGCTTAAGGTCGGAATAGGTGTCTTTGCAATCTTGATTTTTGCATACCGCTGAATGTCGCGGAGCTTGTAAATCTCACGCGGGGCAACGAAAGTGACGGACTTCCCGGTTCTTCCCGCACGTCCTGTTCTTCCAATCCTGTGGACATAGTACTCGACATCCTGCGGGACATCATAGTTGAATACGATATCCACATCATCGACATCAATGCCGCGGGCAGCAACATCGGTTGCAATTAACACATCGATTGAGCCGGAGCGGAAGCGGGTCATCACACGGTCGCGCTGAATCTGCTTCATGTCTCCGTGGATTGCCTCGACAAGGTAGCCTCTTGCCTGCATCCTGGTCATTAACTCGTCCACCGAGCGCTTTGTGTTGCAGAAGACAAGTGCCAGTTCCGGATTGTTCATATCAAGGAATCTGCACAGGGCTTCGAGTTTGTCGCGCTCGCGGACCTCGATGTAGGTCTGTTCAATCTGCGGAACGGTAAGCTCCCGCCGGGTGATTTTGATAAACTCCGGGTCCTTCTGGAACCGTTTGGAGATTTCAAGAATCGGCCCCGGCATCGTTGCGGAGAAAAGAACTGTCTGCCGCTCTCCGGAGGTCTGATTCATGATCTCAAAGATATCATCCCTAAATCCCATATCAAGCATCTGGTCTGCTTCGTCTAAGACAAACATGGAGACACTGTCAAGTTTTAGTGTTCCGCGGTTGATATGGTCAATCACACGCCCGGGAGTGCCTATTACCACCTGTACTGCCCCGCGAAGCGCGCGAAGCTGGCGTTCAATGGCCTGTCCTCCGTAGATTGGTACTGCATACAGTCCTGATTTGTATTTCATCAGGTGTGAGAACTCTTCTGCGGTCTGGATGGTAAGCTCGCGTGTCGGTGATAAAACGATCGCCTGAACATTTTTGTTCTCAGGGTCGAGTCTTTCTATGATTGGTATCGCAAATGCGGCTGTTTTCCCTGTCCCCGTCTGCGCCTGGCCTGTCACATCTTTACCTTCAAGAATCTGCGGTATCGCCATCTGCTGAATTGGTGTCGGCTCCTCAAATCCCATGTCGCTGATTGCTGAAAGCATCTCTTCAGAAATCGCGAACTCCCCGAATGTTTTGGTTTCTTCCTCCATTCTCTGTATATATTGGTTGTTTCAGAATATTAGGCTATGCAGATATGGGGTGTGTCTGATGTACGAATATCCGGATTGGTCAGGTTCCGGTCGCGGTTCATTTAGTGCGGGTGCTTGTAGGGGGTGTTGTAACTTATGTGCGGCGTTGTCACCAAAACCGCAAATCTACGCGAATCTACGCAAATCGCGAGCCTATTCACCCGCGCCTGGCCCCGCTTAAATCGCGGGGCGCGGGCGGCTCGCTTGGAGAGAGAGGTTAGGTTTAGGTGCGGGTGTTCTTCATGGATGTTGTAACAGAGGTGTGGACACACGAAAGAAAGAACCGCAAATGACCGCAAATTTTTCCGTTTTCCCAATTCGCATTTTCCGGCGTCGTTCGGCTACAGGACGCTAATCGCGTCCTGTCGAGGCGCCGAACTCCTTGAAAATGCGGGAAAACGGGGGAGGAGACTGGATTTGATTTTATTGTTTTTATGTTATGAGTCATACATGTCAACCTGTTCTCTCATCTCCCATCTCAACAAACCCGTTTTCCCGCATTTTCCAGACGTGAGGCGCCTAGGCAACGTGCGATTAGCACGTTGCAGCCTCACGACTGAAGAAAATGCGATTGGGAAAACGGAAAAATTTGCGGTAATTCGCGGTTCTCTCCTCATGCATCCGCATCGTCAGTTACATCATCCGCAACAAAGACCCGCACTAAATAACTCCCCCTCCCCCCTCCAATCATCACCAGAAATCCTGGGTCACGTAATAGTATGTTTCCCCGTCATACCGGACCCCAATGCCGGTTTTCTCATACCCTTTATCGAGAATATTTGCACGGTGTCCCGGGCTTTTCATCCACCCGCCAACAATCTCTTTTGCCAGTCTTTCTGCGTCATATTTCCCAATATATCCGATTCCTCTCACGTTTCCGTGGGGCATCTTAAAGAGATTTTCTCCGATTCCTTCCGTGTACCACCCATCACCCAGGTCCTTGTAAATCTCATATCCGGCATCCGCTGCGCGTGCTGCAGGCCCCTGACCTTTCAGGTTCGTGTGTTCAAAAAATCCGTTTGCAGCCATATCGGCGCTGTGTGCTTTCGCGGCTGCAGAGAGCACCGGGTCATATGAGAGTGCTGGAAGCCCGTACGCGGTCCGTTCTTCGTTCGTGAAGATATAGATGTACTGTTCTATCTCATCTTCTGTATCGGAAACTGTTTTATCCGTGGAGAGGAATGGGAAATCCTGCTCCGGTTCCGGAAAAATCCCCGCGTCATCCACACACCCTGCCCCGAATGCGGCAGCTGCTGTCAGGCAGACCGCGGTCAGTATAAAGAGAGTGATGTGTCCTTTCGGTTTCATGGGTGAACGGTGTCCTTTGGTTTGAATTCTGGTTTGAATGACGGAAGTATCCGGGTTTTCATGGTAATACTTTGTTATGGAGATATTTATAGTATGATGATTAATAGTATGATGTTATGAGGGTGTTTGCGGAATCAGGGCAAAAAGAGGAAAGAGGGAGCACCCCGCGCAATCATCATTTCACCAATTCATCCACTTTCGCCCTATCAACCCAAGAGGGAAGGACACCTGCAACAAAGTAGTACATAATCAAAACACGAATGTTGTACACGATAAATTTGCAGTAAACTTCGACAAGGCGGGAGGTTTCGTTTTTCGCTAAAACGGTTTCGCCTACAGTGCGTCTGATGGCGGAAAAAGCAGTTTCAACATTGGAGCGTGAATGGTAAACGTCCTCCCAGATGTCCGATAAATTCAGGATATTGTTGTCATTCCATAACGCAGAACTCTTATCAGAATTTATGATAGTATTGGACTTAATCGGGAAAATAAGGTGAATGCCGTACCTTTCGTTAAAGTAGTTTAGTTTCTCCCCACTTTGAGGAGCTTGATAAAAAGAGTGAGTGAAAAATAGAAATTTCCCGGAGAATCTGGGAAGGGCTTTTTTATTAACTCACAGGTACTGAATTAGATTTTATGTCGGAATCAACATATGCAATCTTTGGCGTTTCCGTGTTTGGAACGATATAATACATCCATCCTGTTACAGATTCGCCATATCCAATGGTGGTATAATCTGGATATGGGTATTTATTCACAAGAACAACCGATTGAGGTGTAAGATATCCAACACCATCTACATACATCTTGAGGTAGAACAGTGGAAATACCGATAAAGTCTTTGAAGATGTATTTGTTAATCTCACTTTTACTAAGTATGCTTTTTCTTTTGCCGATGCAGTAGGGCTGCCACCGATTGAACTAATGTATTCGTTGTTTAATATCTCATTTTCAGCATCTTTGCCCTTTATAACATCGAGAACCGATAACGATAATTGCGGGGCTACCTGTGTAGGTGCTGGGGTTGGAACATGAGTATATGCCGATTTTGTAAACGCTGATGTCGTTGGTATCTTATAATTGTATGGAACTCTTGTTAGTGTAGAACGTTCTCCATCAAAGTTAATTTCTAAAGTATTTCCATTATTATACAATTTGAAATAAAATTTATCGTGCGAATATTTCTTATCTTTAAAATAATACATTCCATTTCCTGCATAAACTATGGGGGGGAAGAAATATGGATTTTCATCATTTCTATCATATGATATACAGTAAATATCTACCCCGTCAAAAATTCTTTTTACCGCGTTATCAGTAAACCAAAATGTACCGGAGTTATCACTCAATACATATTTGCCATTGATGTTGGTATATTCAGATGTTTTTTCATATACGAGAAATCCTATGGAAATGGCTATTACTACTGCTACAAAAATAGCAACAATCAATCCGATTTTTGTACTTTTCTTCATAATCTATTATTTACATTTGAATATAATAAATGTATGGATTTTTGATGAGTAATGGGTGGTAAAAAATAAATGGGTAGGATAAGATATTATTAGTTTCCGCCGGAGAAGATGGTTGAATCATCAATGAATTTGCGCTCTTGCCGTAGGGGTTGACGGGGTCAAGTGCGGGTGAATAGGGCTGCGATTTGCGTAGATTTGCGTAGATGCGGCGAGCTTGCTCGCATAGCGAAGCACGGCTTTGCCGTGCTGGTTTGCGGTTTTTCCAAGAAGAGCCGCGCTATCAGTTACAACCTCTGCGAAGAACACCTGCGTGATGCTGCTGAATAGTTACAATGAATTTTAAACATCGGGAAAAACCCCACTTAACAAAATTGAAAATATTTCTATTTTGTTAAGTAGAATACTACTATAGAATGTGATAAGACTTATTGAACGGGAGTATTTAACACACCTCATTGATGTTATGGGGACAGGGACACCCAATAGTTACTAAGAAAAAAGCAAAACCAGCCGGACAGCTCTTTTTTACGGAAATACCTGTCAGGCGTCATATTCTATCCATCATCTGCATGCAAACAGAGAGAATTTTATAGAGTGCACGCAAAATATATACATAATATATGTTTGAAGGGTTAAAGAAGAAACTCGGACTCGGAAAGAAGAAGAAAACAGAGGCGGAGCTTCCGGCCGAAGCGCCCGCGGCAGATGTACAGGCAGCAGACGGTTCCATAGAGGCAGCAGCACAGCCCGCAGCACAGCCCTGGGCAGAAGAAGCACCTGCTGTGCCGGACAGTGTCCCTGTCCTGCAGGCAGAAGAACCGGAAGAAGAGGATGACGGGGAAAGTTCAGGCGGTGTCTTATCAAAACTGAAAAGCCTCATCGTCGACCACAAGGTCACCCTTTCAGACAAGGCAATCGATGACGCGCTCACCGACCTCCAGATGGTCCTTCTCGAATCGGATGTAGCATATCCGGTAACGGAAGCGATCGTCGCGTCCATGAAAGAGGAGCTTTCCGGAAGCAAGAAGAAGATGTTTTCCTCCTCGGAAAAAGTAGTAACCGATGCCTTAAAGCACGCAATTGAGAGTGTGCTCGGGACTGGTTTTGATCTTCCTGCCTATATCAATAGTCATGAAAAACCG